>CAYVHG010000034.1:0-17789 GCA_964450875.1 uncultured Anaerolineaceae bacterium
ATTTCTTCCAGCGTGCCATAGCCGCCGGGCAGGGCGATGAAAGCGTCGGCGAGTTCGGCCATGCGGGCTTTGCGCGTGTGCATGTCGGCGACGATTTCCAGGCGGGTGAGGTGGTCATGGGCCAGTTGGGGGGTGTAGAAACGTTTGGGAATGACGCCGATGACCTCGCCGCCGGCCTCCAACGCGGCATCGGCCACCGCACCCATCAGGCCGGTGGAACCCCCGCCGTAGATGACGGTGTAGCCGCGGGCGGCAATCGCTTGCCCAATTTCGTGGGCAGCCTGATAATAGGCTTCTGGCACATCATCCGATGAGCCGCAATAGACGCAAATAGATTTAAGGGAAGTAGGTGTAACCATGAAAAAATTATACCGCATCTGCTTCTTTTGTTAACCTTAAGGACGCTGTAGCGATTATTTGGTTACATGCCCATCGTGTTCTCGCCTTGTGTGGGGCATATCCTTTGTTGCTGCTTTCGCCTTCTCCTCGCACGGGGCGTTTGCGCTTGCGGGGATGCTCTTTTATGGTAAGATTGCTTCACCGATGCACATGACGCCTGAGAAAACAAGAGGAGGTGGCGAAAGAGACCTTGAGATTGCATTGCACGGAGGGAAGAGCGCCTGGCCCGCGGCCTGCCGCGGGTGACGAGGATGAGGGTTCCTCACCGCAAGGTGAGGCTAACCGGCCCCTGCCGGGAAAATCGAAAGATCGGCGGATGCCCTCACGGGGTGGCCACGCCCCGTCCCTCCATCACCAGGGGGAAAGTAGAACCTCGGCGACAACATCGCACGGGTAACCGAGCGGTCAAAACGCCGAGGAGTGGCACTCTGTGGCTTGTATGCTGCATTCTTGTATCCTGCATCCTGTCCTCTTGGAGGTTGTGCCTCATGTGTGGCATTGTTGGCTACATTGGGCCGCGCAACGCGACCCCCATTGTGCTCAATGGCCTTAAGCGTTTGGAATACCGCGGTTACGACTCGGCTGGCTTGGCGGTGCTGACCGCCGAGGGAGTGGAAGTGCGCCGCGAAGTCGGCAAGCTTCACCGTTTGCAAGCGTTGGTCGAAGCCGAGCCCCTATCTGGGCACTTGGGCATTGGCCATACCCGTTGGGCTACTCACGGCGAGCCTTCCCGGCGTAATGCCCACCCGCATATCAGCGAAACCGGCAAAGTGGTGGTGGTGCATAACGGCATTGTCGAGAACTTCCTGACCTTGCGCGACGAGCTGGCGGCCGAAGGCGCACAGTTCCGCTCCGATACCGATAGCGAAGTCATCGCGCACTTGATCGAGCGTTTCTTGAGCCGAGAAGCCGACCTGGTGGAAGCCTCGCGGCAGGCCCTGCAGCTGCTGGAAGGCTCCAATGCCGTGGTGGTGATTTCCACTTTGGAGCCGGACAAAATCGTCGCTGCTCGCCTGGGCAACGCCGGCGGCATCGTGATTGGCTTTGGCGAGGGGGAAATGTTGGTGGCTTCCGACCTGCCTGCTATTTTGGAACACACCCGGCGGGTGGCCTTCCTGGAGCCGCGCCAGATGGCCGTGGTGCAAGCCGAGGGGGTTCAGGTGATGACCTTGGACCGCCAGCCGGTGCCCGTGCAACCCACCGTGGTGCCGTGGGACCCTGTAGCGGCCGAGAAAGGCGAATATCGCCATTTCATGCAGAAGGAAATCCATGAGCAGGTGCGCGGTTTGGCCGATACCATCGCCGGGCGGGTGGATTTCGAAGAAGGACGGGTGTTCCTCGATACCCTCAACCTGGCCCCTTCCTTTGCCCGCCGCATTCGGAAGGTTTTCATCACGGCTTGCGGCACGGCCTATCATGCGGGCTTGGTGGGCAAGGTGCTGTTGGAACGCCTTGCCCGCGTGCCGGTGGAAGTCATGGTGGCTTCGGAATTCCGCTATGCCGACCCGTTGGTGGGGCCAGACGACGTCGTGTTGGCGATCAGCCAATCGGGGGAAACCGCCGATACGCTCGCGGCAATGGAAGAGGGGCGGCGCAAAGGGGCGACGCTGTGGTCTATCGTCAATGCCATCGGCTCTCAGGCCATGCGCATTGCCGATGGCTACATTTCCATGCAGGTCGGGCCGGAAATCGGCGTGGCTTCCACGAAGGCCTACACCGCGCCCTTGGTGGATTTGTACATGCTGGCGGTGCTGTTGGGCGATTTGCGAGGCACGTTGCCGGAAGCCGAGCGGCGGCGGTTGGTGGACGACTTGCGCCTGGTGCCTGACCTGGTGGGGCAGGTGCTGGAGCGTGAGGATGAGGTAATCGCCGTGGCGCGGCAGTTGAAAGAGGTGCGAAGTTGCTTGTACATCGGCAGGGGCATCGATATGGCCACGGCTTACGAGGGCGCTTTGAAACTCAAGGAGATTTCGTATATCCATGCCGAAGGCTATCCGGCGGGTGAGATGAAACACGGCCCCATTGCCTTGCTGGATGAGGAAACGCCGGTCATTGCCATTGCTCCCCAGGGGCCGTGGTACGACAAAATGGTCAGCCAGGTAGAGCAGGCCAAGGCCCGCCATGCGCCGGTGATTGCGGTTGCCACCGATGGCGACGAACTCATCCCGCCGGTGGCCGACGCGGTGCTGTGGGTGCCGCCCACGCCGTGGCTGCTCAGCCCCGTGGTGACGGTGGTGCCGCTGCAGATGCTGGCTTACCACATTGCTGCCATGCGGGGGCTCGACGTCGACCAGCCGCGCAACTTGGCGAAATCGGTGACGGTGGAGTAGTGAGCAAAGCCGTGGATGACGGCTTAGGGCGCGCCTTGGGGGGCGTCGGCACCTCGAGGCCGAGAAGGGGCTTTTGTGCTAAAATCCGTTTTCCTAATTCGCGCAGGCCGCGCGAATTAGGAAAACGAAAATTGGCGAAAATAGCCCTAAAGCGGGGGTATAATTGCGCACGGCCGACATGGAGCCCTAACGGCGAGGTCTCGATGATCGAACCTTTGACCTGGGAAGCCACTTATGCGCTCGCCGAGGCGCTGCGGAAGCAGCACGGCGAAGTCGATCTGATGACGGTTTCGCTGGGCGATGTGTATCGTTGGGTGTTGGCATTGCCGGGCTTCGATGACGACCCGGCGCTGGCCAACGACGAGATTTTGTTGGCAATCTATCGCGAATGGCTGGAAATGACCCTGGAGACCCAGGGCTGATGCGCGTGTCCCATCCTACGCTCAAGGAGAAGGTTTATGAGCACCAAACCAAAGGACGAGGGTTTGAATTCCCCCAAGTACGACATTCCAGAGGAACTGCAGAACACGGTCACCATTACCACGCTGGATAAGATCTACAACTGGGGGCGGCGGAATTCCCTCTGGCCGATGATGTTCGGGCTGGCGTGCTGCGCAATCGAGATGATTTGTACGGCGGCGGCGCGCTTCGACTTTGCCCGCTTCGGCATGGAGGTGATGCGCCCCAGCCCCCGCCAGTCGGACGTGATGATCGTGGCGGGTACCGTCACCAAGAAGATGGTGCCGCAAATTGTCCGCCTTTACAACCAGATGGCGAGCCCCAAGTACGTCGTTGCCATGGGGGCCTGCGCTTCCGGTGGCGGCCCCTTCAAAGAGGGCTACAATGTGGTTTCGGGCATCGACAAGTACATCCCGGTCGACGTGTACATTCCGGGCTGCCCGCCCACGCCCCAGGCGCTGATCTACGGCCTGATGAAGCTGCAGGAAAAGGTGGACAAGCAGACCATCAAGGAGGTTTACAGTCGGCCCGATGAGATGATCCCGGTGCCGGTGCTGGGCCCGGATATTATGGACCCGCGCGAATACGACCAAATTCGCGAATACGCCCGCCAGAAGGCCGAACAAGAGGCTGCGGCTGCTGCCGAAGCCGCCCAAGCCTAAACGGAGTGGTTCCATGAGCGAACAGACGGTAATGCTTCAGAACGAAGAGGAATTGCTGCTTTCCCGCTTTCCTGAGGCGGTGAAGAAGGACGAGCGCAAGGGCTACGAAGGCTACGTAGTCGAGGCCAAGGCCCTGCGCGACTTCGCCACCACCTTGCGGGATGAGTTGGGGTACGACTATCTTTCCTCGGTCACGGGGGTGGATTACCTCCCCGAGGGCAAGATGGAAGTGGTCTATCATGCTTACAAGACCACCGGCGGCCCGGCTTTGGTGTTCAAAGTGCAGGTGCCGCGCGAAAACCCCGTGGTGCCTTCCTTAGTCTCGATTTACCCCGGCGCTGATTTCCAAGAGCGGGAAGCCTGGGACCTGCTGGGTATCAAGTTCGAGGGGCACCCCAATTTGAAGCGCATCTTGCTTTGGGAAGGCTTCGACGGGCACCCGCTGCGCAAGGATTGGCGCGAGCCGTATTACGAGGCCGAGCACAAGCCTTACAAGAGCCGCTTCCCCGAGGGGAAGTTCTTCCGTAGCGAAGACCGCAACCCCTTTGCGAAGAACGTCGATTATCCGGCCGGCTTCGACCCCGATAAGTGGATTCCCGACAACTCCAACGCCCTGATTTACGAGGGCCTTGGGCGGGTCGAGAAGGCTGGCGACGACCTCCCCACCGAGCAAATCGTGGTCAACCTGGGGCCGCAGCACCCCTCGACCCACGGCGTCTTCCGCATGGTGGTGACCCTGGATGGCGAAACCATCGTGGACCTGGAACCGGTGATGGGTTACCTGCACCGCAACCACGAGAAAATCGGTGAGCGCAACACCTGGCTGATGAACATGCCCTTTACCGACCGCCTCGACTACCTTGCCCCGATGAGCAACAACTTCGGCTATGCCCTGGCGGTGGAAAAATTGCTCGGCGTCAAGCCGCCGGAACGGGCGGAGTATATCCGGGTCATCATGGCGGAGCTCACCCGTATCCAGAACCACATTTTCGCCATCGGCATGTTCCTCAACGACATGGGCGCCTACTTCACGCCTTCGTTGTATGCGATTGAAGAGCGCGAACTCATCCTCGATGTGTTCGAGGCGGTGGCGGGTTCCCGTATGATGGTGAACTACTTCCGCTTTGGCGGTGTGGCGCGCGACATTCCCGAAGATGTGATGAAGAAGATCCACGAACTGGCTTTCGACCGCCTGCCGCGGCGAATCGACGAGCTGGATCGCTTCCTTACGGGCAGCGAAATCGTGCGGGTGCGCAGCGAGGGCACGGGCGTGCTCACGGCCGAGCAGGCTATTGCTTACTCGGCGGCCGGGCCGGTGTTGCGGGCTTCGGGCGTGCCTTACGACGTGCGCCGCGCCGACCCTTACAGCATCTACGACCGCTTCGATTTCGATGTGGCGGTGCGCTACCACGGCGATGTTTACGACCGCTACCTCATCCGCATGGACGAGGTGCGGCAGAGCATCCGCATCATCCAGCAGGCCCTTCAGCAAATCCCCGAAGGCCCCATTATGACGGGGAAGCCGCAGTACCAACATCGGGTGCCCGCTGGCGAGGCTTACGGCCGGGTGGAAGGCCCGAAAGGCGAACTGGGCTTCTATGTGGTTTCCAACGGCAAAGGGAACCCGTGGCGCTACCACGTGCGCGCCCCATCGTTCATCAACCTGACCGCCCTTGCCGAAATGTCCAAAGGCCAGAAAGTGGGCGATGTGGTGATTATCCTCGGCTCCATCGATATCGTGTTGGGCGAAACCGACCGCTAAAACGGAGTGTGTCATGGATGGTTCCGGAATCCTCAAAGGCTTAGGCGTGACATTCAAGCGCCTGATTGATACCTATGTGGACGATTTCAAGCGCGGCAAGCAGCGCTATTACACCGAAGAAGGCATCGAATACCGCCGCAGCACCGAGGTGAAGGGCATCTTCACCGTGCAATACCCGGAAGAGAAACTGCCGGTGCCGGAAGAATTCCGCTTTGTGCCGTTTTTGGTCGGTGAAGAGCAGGAAGACGGCACGCTTGACCCCCGCTGCACCGCGTGCGGCATTTGCACCAAGGTGTGCCCGGCGCAGTGCATCTGGATCGTGCGTTCCAAAGACCCGAAAACCGGGCGGCCGCGCCCCAAGCCAGCAGAGTTTTACATCGACATCGACCTCTGCATGAACTGCGGCTTGTGCGCCGAGTATTGCCCCTTCGATTCCATCAAGATGGACCACGATTACGAGCTGGCCACCTACGACCGCTTTGCCAACAACGTGCTGGATCTCGACAAGCTGCTCAAGCCGGTCTCGTATTACGCCGAAATTCGCCCGCGCAACTATGAGCGGGAAGAGGAAGCCCGCCGTAAAGCCGAAGAAGCCAAGCGGAAAGCCGCCGAGGCACGCGCCAAAGCCAAGGCTGCGCGGGAAGCCAAGAAGAAGCAAGCGAAGAAGGAGTAGGACGCGGGCTGTTGTATTGTGTGGCAGGCGGCAGGGCTTCTGGCTTGCCGCCTGCCCGGCGCCCCGGGCCAGAAACGCGGCTGGGGGGCTTTCCCTTTTGGGGAGGCGTTTTTGTACGAGCACTTGGAATTGCTTTTCCCCTCACGCGTGATTTCCGCCCTCCGCGACCTGCGCGGCGAAAGGTGGCAGGCGTTGGTCGACGAAGCCCAGCGCAGCCCCGCGACGTCGGTAGCCCATTTGGGTTTCGTGTTGATGATGAGCCGCTTGGCGCGGTGCAACACTTGCAGTATCGATAGCCAGCGGGCAATTCGCGGTTGCGCGGTCTGCGGCCGCAAGGCGGTGACACGGTTCAAAGGCGACGACGACGAGCTGCTGCACCTTTATTTGCAGGCCTGCGAAGAGGTCGACGCGTTTTTGAGGCGCACGAAAAGCGACGCCGAGGCGCTGCCCAAGGGTGCGGCCGTGCCGCCCCAGCCGCTGGCTGCAGGGGCCGGGCGGGTCTCGCAGGCGTAGCCTCGGGCGCGGGGGAAAGGCGCAATCATCTTTTGTTCACAAAAGTCGGGTATAATCGGCGTGCTTGCCGACGACAAATTTTCCCTCTACGAGGTGCATGATGGCTCAAGTAACCCCTGAGGCTGTACTCGCAGCCCTTCGCCAGGTCGAAGACCCTGACCTGAAGCAAGATTTGGTTTCGCTGGGCATGATTCGCGATTTGGAGATCGAGGGCGGCAAGGTGCGCTTTACGATTGTATTGACTACCCCGGCCTGCCCTCTGAAGTCTAAGATGGAAACCGATGCCCGCAACGCAGTGGCTGCCTTGCCCGGCGTGGAGGCCGTGGAAGTCAAAATGGACGCGGAAGTGCCCAACGACGGCCGCGTGCGCGGCTTGCTAAAAGTGCCCGTCCGCAATGCCATTGCGGTAGGTTCAGGCAAAGGCGGTGTGGGCAAGAGCACCGTGGCCGTCAACATTGCGGTGGCGCTGGCGCAGGCTGGTGCTCGGGTGGGGCTGATGGATGCCGACATCTATGGCCCGAACGTCCCCACGATGATGGGCATCAAGCACTTGCCGCCGGCGCGGGAAGGCCGTTTGCTGCCTGCCGAGGCCTATGGCGTCAAAGTCATGTCCATTGGCTTCCTGGTCAAGCCGGGGCAGGCGCTGATTTGGCGCGGCCCTATGCTGCACTCGGCCATCCGCCAATTCCTCAGCGATGTGGAATGGGGCGAGCTGGATTACATGATCGTCGATTTGCCCCCCGGCACGGGCGACGCTCCTCTGAGCCTGGCGCAGAGCCTTTCGCTTTCGGGCGGCGTCATCGTCACCTTGCCCCAGAAGGTTTCGCTGGACGATGCCAGCCGCGGCTTGCAAATGTTCCAGCAGCTGCAGGTGCCGGTGCTGGGTGTGGTGGAAAACATGAGCTACCTGGAACTGCCGGATGGCAGCCGGATGGATATCTTCGGTGCTGGCGGCGGTGAAGCCTTGGCGAAAGAAGCGGGCGTGCCTTTCTTGGGCGCCATTCCGATAGATCCGGCAGTGCGGGAAGGCGGCGATAGCGGGACGCCCATTGTGGTTTCCAACCCCGATTCGCCCGTCGCTCAGGCTTTCATCCGTCTGGCCGAGCAACTGGCGGCTCAATTGAGCATCCAGGCGCTGAAAGGCACCTCTGCCGGGCCGGTGGACATCAAACTTGTGGGGTAGGTATGACCCCGTATATCGTGGGCGTGCGCTTTCGCTCGGTTGGCAAGGTATATCACTACGACGCATCGTGTTGCCGCGACCTGCGCGCCGGCGAGTTCGTCATCGTGCCCAGCCGCCGCGGCACGCAAATCGGCGAAGTGGTGCAGACCTTTGCCGAGCCGCCTGAGCAGCCCGAAGAAGGCTGGCGCGCCATCGTGCGCAAGGCCAACGGCCGCGACCTGACCTTGCGGCGGCTCATTCGCCAGCGCGAATTGCAGGCTTTGCTGGCTGCTCGCCAGAAAGCCCGCGAGCTCGAGTGCGCCGAGATCAAATTGGTGGAAGCCGAGATTTCCTTCGACCAGCGTTATCTGACGTTCCTTTACGGCGTCTCGGGGGGCGGCAGGCCCGACCTGCGGCGGCTGCACAGCGCCCTGGCGCGCAAATTCCCCCGTCGGCAAGTGGAATTCCGCCGCTTGGGACCGCGCGACGTCGCAAAACTGCTCCCCGGCATGGGCGCTTGCGGCCGGGCCGTCCGCTGTTGCGCGGAATTCCTGACCGAGTTTAGCCCGGTTTCCATCAAGATGGCGAAGGTGCAAGGCATTTCGCTGACCCCGTCGGAGATTACCGGCTCGTGCGGCCGTTTGCGGTGTTGTTTGGTGTACGAATACGAGCAATATGCCGAGGCCGCCAAGCACCTGCCGCGCCGCAAGAAGCGGGTGCAGACCCCCGAAGGGGAAGGCAAGGTGGTCGACGTGTATCCCCTCAAGGAAAGCGTGCTGGTGGCTTTGCCCGATGGCACTTTGAAGGAATTCCACCGCGACGAATTGCAACGCCCTGAACAGGCCACGACGCCGGTTTCGAAAGGGTGAGTTTGCCCATCGTCGTTGTTTACCCTGCCCGCCGCGAGGCGGGCTTCGTCGCTTTGAGGTTGGAGGTTGAAAATGTCAGCCATTGATTTCCGTTCTGAAGCCGAAGCGCTGTTCGACTACACCCGCGATCTGCGCCGCGATTTCCACCGCCACCCCGAACTGGGTTTCCAGGAACATCGCTCCGCGGCCATCGTGGCCCGCGAACTACGGTCTTTTGGCCTCGAAGTGACCGAGGGCGTAGGCAAAACCGGGGTGGTGGGAGTGCTGCGCGGCGCTTCCGACGGCCCCACGGTGTTGGTGCGCGCCGACATGGACGCTTTGCCCATTCAAGAAGAGACCAACGCCGAATATGCCTCGGAGAACCCGGGTGTGATGCACGCTTGCGGCCATGATGGCCACATGGCGATGGGGCTGACCGTCGCCCGTTTGCTGGCTGCTCATCGCGACCTCTTGCGCGGCACGGTCAAATTCGTCTTCCAGCCGGCCGAAGAAGGCTTGGGCGGCGCCGAAGGCATGGTGAACGATGGCGTCTTGGAAGGCGTAGATTACGCCCTGGCCATGCATTTGTGGAACGAGAAGCCGGTCGGCTGGTTGGGCATCGCCGATGGCCCCACGATGGCGGCTGCCGACCGCTTCGAGGTGCGCATCGTGGGCAAGGGCGGCCACGGTGCCCAGCCTCAGGCCGCGGAAGACCCTGTGTTGGCGGCTTCGCAGGTGATTACGGCCTTGCAGAGCGTGGTTTCCCGCCACGTCGACCCCCTCGAGGCGGCGGTGGTGAGCGTCACCATGTTCCACGCGGGCACGGCGTTCAACATCATCCCCACCGAAGCCCGGCTGGAAGGCACCATTCGCACGTTTGCGCCCGAGGTGACTCGTGAAGTGCGCACGCGTTTCCACCGCACCGTGCACGGCGTCGCCCAGGCGATGGGGTGCCGCGCCGAGGTGATGCTGGATTTGCTGACGCCGGCGGTCATCAACGCGCCGCAGGTGGCCGCGGTGGTGCGTGCTGCCGCGGCGGAAACTTTGCCCGACGTCACGATTGACGCTCACGCCCGCACGATGGGGTCGGAAGATATGGCGTTGATGATGTACGACGTCCCGGGCTGCTATTTCTTCGTCGGCTCCAACAATCCGGCCCGAGGGCTGGATGCGCCTCACCATCATCCCCGCTTCGATTTCGACGAGGCGGCCTTGCCGCGCGGGGTGGCGGTGATGAGCGCCGCGGTGGTGAAGGTGCTGGAAGAGCGCCCGGCATGAGCAGCACGCGCTGGCAGAAGGCCTGGTGGTTGGGGGTGCTGTTGTTTTTGTGGGGGTGCGCCCCTCGCGCCCAAGGGAAGCCGACGCCGCTCGTCACGGCGGGGCGGGCTTCCCCCGCGGCTTCCCCCAGCCCAACGGCCACCCTGCTCCCTTCGCCTTCTCCGATTGCGGCGGCTCAGCCCACCGCAGCGGCCACGCTTGCCGTGAAGGTGCCTACCCCTGCCTCCGAGCCGTTGCAGGTGGTTTTCCCCACCCCTGGCCCGACGCCGCGAAGCCCCTGGCGGCCGCCGATGTATCCTGTGCCGTGGGCACCCACGCCCCACGACCACTTTTTCCTTGCCCGTCCCATTCCTGCTTTCTACGGCAAACTGCCAACGACCGACTATCGTTACGGCGGCGTGTTCTTCCGCGGCGAGGTGCATACCGGCATCGACATCCCTGGCGACCCGGGCACGCCGGTGCTGGCGGCAGGGCGGGGGCAGGTGATTTGGGCGGGCTATGGCCTCAACACCGGCCGCCCGGGGCAGCAGGGCCCTTACGGCCTGGCGGTGGTCGTGCGCCATGATTTCGGCTGGGAAGGGCGCACGCTTTACACGGTGTATGCCCACCTGAGCGAAATTGCCGTCAAGCCGGGCTGGTGGGTAGAAACGGGAACGCCGCTGGGGCGGATGGGCAGCACCGGCCACACCACCGGACCGCACTTGCACTTCGAAGTGCGGTTGGGCTCGCCCGAAGGGAATGGAGGGGTCTCTTTCGAGACGCGCAACCCCGAGCTGTGGCTGGTGCCTCCGGTGGGCTATGGCGTCATCGCTGGGCAAGTTTTGGATTCTTGGGGGCGGCCGCTTTCCCACAATATCGTTTATATCGCTTCGCTCGAAGACCCCGACTTCCACTGGCGCACTTACACTTACGCGGCGCATAGTCCCTTGATTCATTCCGACCCTTACTATCGGGAAAACTATGTCTTTGGCGACTTGCCGGCTGGGAAGTACCGGCTGACGGTGCCTTATGGTGGAAATTTCTTCTCGCAGGAATTCGTAGTGCGGCCGGGGCGGGTGACCTTTTTCCGTTTCAAAGGGTGGGGTGGTTTTCAGAGGAATGCCAGGCCTTGACGGGTGCAGGAAGTCCAGTGGCCGCAGGCTGGGTGCAGCAGGCCTTAGGCGGGCGCCAGCGCCCGCGACCAGCGGCGGGTAGGCTGCCAGGGTGCGGTGATGCTCAGGAATGGGGAGGAGGTTGGCCGTCTTTGGTTGTGAACACTTTCGGGGAGCGCCAGATGGATGCCGCGGCGGGGTTGTTTCCATAGGGCATCGCTCACTTGGAGGAACGCCGCCACGATTTCGGGGGCCAATGCGGCTCCCGCTTGTTCTTGCAAATAGCGCTTGACTTGGTGGGGGGGCAAGGGATTGTGGTAAGGCCGCTGGGAAGTCGGCGCATCCCACGTGTCCACTACGCTTAAAATGCGAGCCAAGAGCGGAATTTCGTCGCCAGCGAGGCCGTAAGGGTAGCCTTGGCCGTCCCACCGTTCGTGGTGGTAAAGCACCGCTTGTTGGGTGTCTTCCGGCAAGGCGGGGACGGCGCGGGCAATCTCGTAACCCCAAATAGGGTGCTGGCGCATGACTTCCCACTCCCGGGCTGTGAGGGCGCCTTGCTTGTAGAGAATGCGATCAGGAATTCTCACTTTGCCCAAATCGTGCAACAGGGCACTCCAACGCAGGTGAAGCAGAGTTGGCTCGTCCAGGTCGAGGGCGCACCCTAATGCGATGGCCAATTCGGCCACGCGCTCGCTGTGGGCGTAAGTGTCGGGGTCCCGCAGACGCAAAGCCCGACACCACCGTTGGAGGGCAGCGTCGATTTGGCCAATTTGCCCGCAAGATGCTACCCTTTGTTCGGCGGGAGGTGGGGTTAGAGGTAACCCTTGAGGCCGGAATGCCCTTCGATGCTCCTCGAAATGCGCAGCTTCTTTAGTTGTAGTGGACATGGTGTTGTCTCCCCAATTTTGCGGAAGGCGCTTTCCCGCGCCATGACGGGGCGAGAGATTTTTCCTCCGTTTCCTATGACGCCATTGGGTGTCAAAGGTTACGGCTTTGCCTCAACTCAGGGGGCTGTGCCACGCCGTTGGGGGCGTTCCGGTGGTAAAATGAGAGGGCCGCCGTTCTCGGCGGGGGGTTGTTCGCGCCTTCGACCTTGTGCTGCTGAAGGAATACCATGTCCACCTGGATTGCCAACCTGCTCTTCCTCTTGCAACGCTTTACCTGGGCCAGCGCCATCGACATTTTGTTGGTGACGCTGGTGTTTTTCGTGATGTTGCGCTGGCTGCGCACGACCCAGGCGATGGCGTTGGTGCGGGGGCTGGTGGCGTTGATCATCTTGGTGGTGTTGCTGACCAGCGTGATCAACCTGCCTGCTTTTTCGTGGCTGCTGCGTGCGACGCTGCCGGCGTTGATCCTCGCGATTCCGGTCATTTTTGCCCCTGAAATTCGGCAGGCTTTGGAACGGTTGGGGCAGGCGGAGATGTGGTTCCCGCGCGATCGCGCGGCCGCTACGGCCAGCGTGACCCCCAAAGTGGTGGAAGCCGTGGAGCGGCTGGCCAGGCGCCATCACGGCGCGCTGATTGTGTTCCAGCGGGTGACCCCCCTGGGCGAGTATGAGGCCACCGGCGTGTTGTTGGATGCCTACGTCAGCCCCGAATTGCTTTTGCAAATCTTTTATCCCAACACCCCTTTGCACGACGGCGCGGTGATCATCGCGGGCAACCGCATTCGGGCCGCGGCTTGCGTTTTGCCCCTTTCTTCCAGCGGCATTCTGACGCACTCGCCGGAACGCCAGATGGGTTTGCGCCACCGCGCCGCCCTCGGCGTCGCCGAAGTGAGCGACGCCGTGGTGGTCGTCGTTTCGGAAGAAACCGGTAAAAT
Organism: uncultured Anaerolineaceae bacterium; assembly: GCA_964450875.1. Classification (GTDB taxonomy): domain Bacteria; phylum Chloroflexota; class Anaerolineae; order Anaerolineales; family DRMV01; genus DRMV01. The sequence continues at coordinate 12,999 of CAYVHG010000034.1, forward strand.
TTCGCTGGCCCATGATGGGCGCATATTGCACAATCTTTCTGCCCGCCGTTTGCAACGCGTGTTGAGCGAGTTCTTCCCCGAAAAGGCTCAGTCGCGCACGGTGTGGCAAACGTTGTGGGATTTCATCCGCCGGTTGATGGCCTCACCCCCCGCGGAGGATGATGCCCGATGAGCCTATGGCGCTGGTTGAAACGCAATTTCAGCACGTTGCTGATGTCTTTCTTGCTGGCGGTAGCAGTGTGGGTGTCGGCTGTGCTCTCGGAAGACCCCAACGAGGTGCGGGTGTATCCTCGCACGGTCGAGGTCAACGCCGTGGGGTTGGGCGAAGGGCTCATGACCGTCGCGGGCCTTCCGGCCACGGTGCGCGTGACGTTGCGGGCGCCCCGCAGCGTGTGGGCTTCCCTGGAAGGCGACCCCACCGCCGTGCAGGCTTATGTGGATTTGCGAGGCTTGCAGTCGGGGGTGTATGCCGTGCCGGTGGAGGTACGGGTGGCCTACCAGCCGGTGGAAGTGGTGAGCGTGACGCCTTCCCGTTTGGAAATCACGATCGACCAGCGCTTGACGCGCGAGGTGCCGGTGACGGTCGATATGCGCGGCGAGGTTGCCATTGGCTACTATGCCTCGGCGCCGGTGGTGCACCCGCAGACCGTCGAGGTTTCCGGCCCTGCTTCGGCGGTGCGCAAAGTGACCGCGGCGCGGGCGCAGGTTTCCATCGAAGGCGCGCGAGAGGCGTTCAAGCGGGAAGCCACGCTCGTGCCAATCGATGCCGACGGCCAGCGGGTGGAAGGGGTGACGGTCCAGCCTTCCCGTGCCACGGTGTCGGTAGCGGTGCGGCAGCTGGGCGGGTATCGCGATGTGGCCGTCAAGGTGCGGCTGGTTGGCCAGGTTGCCAATGGTTATCGCATCACCAATGTCACCGTCTCGCCGCCGGTGGTCACCGTGTTCTCTCAGCAGCCGCAGAAGGTGCGTAATTTGCCCGGCTTCGTGGAAACCGAACCGCTGGACATTTCCGGCGCGACCGACGACATCGACGCCCGCCTCAAATTGGTGCTGCCCGAGGGCATCAGCCTGGTTGGCGAAGACACCGTGCTGGTGCAGGTGAACGTTGCGGCCATCGAGACCAGCGTCACCATGTCGCTGCCGGTGGAGGTCACCGGCCTGAGCGCCGACCTGGAAGTCAAAGAAATCTCTCCCAAATTGGTGGATGTCATTCTTTCCGGTCCCTTGCCTGTGCTGGAAGGTCTGCAACCTTCCGCCGTGCGGGTGACCGTGGATGTGAGCGGTTTGACGGCGGGCACTTACCAGCTCAAACCCAGCGTCGAAGTGCTCAAAGACAAGGTGCAGGTGGAATCCTTCTTGCCGGTGACGGTGGAGGTCACCCTGCAGCCGGTCACGACGAAGCCTTGAAGCAACCCATTACCCCCATCCGAAGCCGACTTCATCCTGGCCTTGAAGGAATGCCCTGGCGAAGGCGGCAGGGAACGAGAAGAGGTTGAGCGGAATGAGCCGAAAATCGCGTCCGGTCGTCGCCCTGGTTGGACGGCCCAATGTGGGTAAGAGCACGCTTTTCAACCGGCTGGCCGGAGAGCGGCTGGCGGTGGTGGATGAAACCCCCGGCACCACGCGCGACCGCCTGGTTGCCGAAACCGAGTGGAACGGGCGGGTGTTCGACATCGTCGACACCGGCGGCATCGACCCCACGGGGGTGGCCTCGCCGGGCAAGCAGCCGCTTTCGGTGGGTTCGGCGCAGTTCATCCGCGAAATTCGCCGTCAGGCCCAGATGGCCGTCGAAGATGCCGACGCAGTGCTCTTCCTGGTCGACGTCGAAAGCGGCGTCACGCCCGCCGACCGCGAAGTAGCCGATATTTTGCGCCGTTACCAGAAGCGGCGGGACGGCAAACCCTTCCCGCCGATCATCCTGGCCGTCAACAAATGCGATACGGTGGAACGCTTTGCCGAGGCAGCGCAATTCTACACCTTGGGGCTGGGCGACCCGCACCCCATTTCGGCGCTGCACGGCACCGGCACCGGCGATATGCTCGACGCGCTGGTGGCGGTGCTTCCCCCTGCCCCCGCCGAGGAAGCCGAAGACGAGAGCGTGGCCATTGCCATCGTGGGCAAGCCCAACGTGGGCAAATCCAGCCTGCTCAATCGCTTGCTGGGGGAAGAGCGGGCGATTGTCAGCCCCATTCCCGGCACCACTCGCGACGCGGTCGATACTCACCTGACCTACGAAGGCACCCCGATAACCCTCATCGACACCGCTGGCATCCGCCGCCGTGGGCGCATTGACCCCGGCGTGGAAAAATACAGCGTCTTGCGCTCGTTCCGCGCCATCCGCCGCGCCGAGGTCGCTTTGCTGGTGCTGGATGCCACCACGCCCATCAGCGCACAAGATGCGCACATCGCCGGCTTTATTTTGGATGCTTGGAAGAGCGTGGTGGTGGTGGTCAACAAGTGGGATGCGGTGGAAAAGGACACCTACACCATGCAGGGGTACATCCAGGAAATTCGCCGCAAGCTGCACTTCTTGGATTACGTCCCCATTCTCTTCGTCTCGGCCAAGACGGGGCAGCGGGTGCACACCATTTTGCCGACGGCGCTGCAGGTCAACGAAGCCCGCTTTACCCGCCTGCCGACCTCTTTCGTCAACCGAGTTTTGCAGGAAGCCCTCGACCGCCACGCTTTGCCTTCCAAGGGCGGGAGGCTGCCGAAGATCTATTTTGGCTCGCAGGTCGCCGTAGCGCCGCCCACTTTCGTGTTGCAGGTCAACGACCCCAAATTGGTGCATTTCAGTTACCTGCGCTTTTTGGAAAACCGTATTCGTGAAGCCTACCCCTTCCCGGGTACGCCAATTCGGCTGATTGTGCGGAAGAAAAACAAATAATTTGGAGGACGCATGGAAAACCTGGAAGCCCTCATTGCCCGCGTGACGCAAGAGGTGCTGGCCGCGTTGCACAGCGCGCCGGCGTTGGAAGTCGAAGAAACCGCAGCGGAAGGCCTGGAAGCCCGCACGGTGTTTGCTGCCGGTCGGGTGTTGACGGCGCGCGTGGGAAAGGCTGCTGCTCCCTCGGCCTTGGAAGCAGGCGTTGGCCTCGAAGACATTGCCAGGCTGATCGACCATACGCTGCTCAAACCGGAAGCCACCGCCCAGCAGATTGCCCAACTGTGTGCCGAGGCGCGGGAATACCGCTTCGCCTCGGTGTGCGTCAATCCTTGGTATGTGCGCTTGGCTGCCGATTTGCTTTCCGACGTCGAAGAGGTCGAAGTGTGCACGGTGGTGGGCTTCCCACTGGGAGCAACCGTGCCGCAGGTCAAGGCCTACGAGGCTTTGCAGGCGATTGCCGACGGCGCTACCGAGGTAGATATGGTCATCAACATCGGCGCGCTGAAGAGCAAGCGCTATGATGCGGTCGCGCGTGACATTCGGGCGGTGGTGCAGGCGGCGCACGGTGCGGGGGCGCTGGTCAAGGTCATTATCGAAGCGGCCCTGTTGACCGACGAAGAGAAGGTTGCCGCTTGTTTGCTTGCCAAGCAGGCCAAGGCCGATTTCGTGAAGACTTCGACAGGTTTCGGGCCGGGCGGTGCCACGGTCGAAGATGTAGCCCTCATGCGGGCGGTCGTAGGCCCCGAAATGGGGGTCAAAGCCGCGGGCGGCATTCGCTCTTACGAGGCCGCTCGGGCGATGGTCGCGGCGGGTGCGAATCGAATTGGCGCCAGCGCCGGCGTACGCATCGTGGCCGAGGCCAAGGCAGCAGAGTAAACCCTCGAGGGGGGCGCTCGCTTCCCCGCTTTCCCGCGGCTGGGCTGGCCCGCGGGGCTTTTTGCCCTTTACCGGCTTTCGGCGTATAATGCTGCCTGTTTACGCTCATCTTTCATCGAGAGGCTGACCGTGTCGTTTTCTTCCCTCCCCTCCAACGCTTCCCCTTCGGAAGGCGAGGTGTTCCCCCCGCCGGAGCAACATCCCCACAGGGGCCGCAGCTGCCTGCGGGCTTTCTTCCGCTTCGTGTGGGAAGTCGTCCAAACGCTGCTCATTGCCGGTTTGCTCTATTTGGGCATCAACACCGTCACCGCCAGAGTGCGGGTGCAGGGCATGAGCATGCGCCCCACTTTCAAGAGCGGCGAGTTCGTGTTGGTCTACCGCTTGGCCTACCGCTTCTCTCAGCCGCAGCGAGGGGATATCGTCATTTTCCATCCGCAGGCTTTCCCCAATGCACCGCGCCATGCGCCGGAGGATGATTACATCAAGCGCATCATCGGCTTGCCGGGGGAAACGGTGCGGGTGGAAGGCGGCAAGGTTTATGTCAACGGCAAACCATTGAACGAGCCTTATATTGCCGAGCCGCCCCGCTATCATGGGGTCTGGCACGTGCCGCCGGGGGAGGTGTTCGTCTTAGGCGACAACCGCAACAATTCTACCGACTCCCACGTGTTTGGGCCGGTGCCGATGAACCGCATTGTGGGGCGGGCGGTGTTGGTCTATTGGCCGCCCGAAGCTGTGCGGGTTTTCCACCGCCCGGATTATGGCTTGGCGAATGGGAATGCGGTAAAATAACGCCATGACCACGAGGGAAAAAACGCCCCATGAGGTGGAATACCCTTGTCCGAAGTGCCGGGCAGGGGTATTGCAGCCGCGGGAACTTACCTATTTCACCACCGTGGACGGCCAAATGTTGGTGGTGCCGAATTTCCCGGCATGGGTGTGCGATATTTGTGGTTATGTGGAATACGACGAGCGGGCGTTGGGCTGGCTTTATACGCTGCTTTCGCCTCCCATGCAGCACCGCCCGC
>CAYVHG010000035.1:0-6656 GCA_964450875.1 uncultured Anaerolineaceae bacterium
AGTCCAGAATCTCGGTGACCACGCCAGCGCCCACCGTCAAACCACCTTCGCGAATGGCGAACTTGCTGCCTTGCTCCAACGCTACCGGCTTCAGCAACTCCACCACCATGTTCACATTGTCGCCAGGCATCACCATCTCCACGCCTTCCGGCAACTGAATCGTCCCCGTCACATCCGTCGTCCGAATGTAGAACTGCGGCCGATACCCGTTGAAGAACGGCTTGTGCCGCCCACCTTCGTCCTTCTTCAACACATATACCTCTGCCTTGAATTTCTTGTGCGGCGTGATGCTCTTCGGCGCCGCTACCACCATCCCGCGCTCTACCTCGTCACGGCCAATCCCACGCAGCAGCAACCCTACATTGTCGCCTGCTATCCCTTCGTCCAACTGCTTGTGGAACATCTCCACGCCCGTCACCACCGTGCTCATCACATCGTCTTGCAGCCCTACAATCTCTACCGGCTCACCAACCTTGATCTTCCCACGCTCGATCCGCCCCGTCACCACCGTCCCGCGGCCTTTGATGCTGAACACATCTTCAATCGGCATCATGAACGGCTTGTCCACATCCCGCTTGGGCTCCGGTATGTATTCGTCAATCACCCGCAGCAACTCGCCAATCGGCTGGTATTCCGGCGCATCCGGGTCTTTGCTCTCGCTCTGCAACGCTTGCAGCGCCGAGCCTTTCACAATCGGCGTCTCGTCGCCCGGATACCCATACTCGTTCAGCAATTCCCGCACTTCCAACTCTACCAATTCCAACAACTCGGGGTCGTCCATCATGTCCACTTTGTTCAGGAACACCACAATCGCCGGCACTTCCACCTGCCGCGCCAGCAAGATGTGCTCCCGCGTCTGCGGCATCGGCCCATCCGGCGCTGCCACCACCAGAATCGCGCCGTCGACCTGCGCTGCACCCGTGATCATGTTCTTGATGTAGTCACGGTGACCCGGCATGTCTACATGCGCATAGTGCCGCTTTTCCGTTTCGTATTCCACATGCGCAATGTTGATCGTGATGCCGCGCTCGCGCTCTTCCGGCGCTTTGTCGATCTCGTCGAACGGGGTGTACTGGCCCCAACCGCGCAGCGCGCAGTATTTCGTAATCGCCGCCGTCAGCGTCGTCTTCCCGTGGTCGATGTGCCCCATCGTACCCACATTCAGGTGCGGCTTCGTGCGTTCGTATTTCTGCTTCGCCATCGGTAACTCTCCTTCAGGAAATTAGCATCGGGTTAGGATTGGTTGCGAAAAACAGCGCAGGCTAAACCGTCTCGCCTGCGATAATTGCCTTGGCAACATTGTCAGGAACGGGCGCGTAATGGTCGAATTCCATCGTGAAGGCGCCACGCCCTTGGGTGATGGAGCGCAGTTGGGTGGCATAGCCAAACATCTCGGCCAGCGGCACCATCGCGCGCACGGCACGCGTGTTGCCGGCGCGCTGCTCCATGCCCTGAATTTCACCGCGCCGCGAGGAAAGCTGCCCCATCACGTCGCCGATGTACTCTTCCGGCACCACCACTTCCACTTTCATGATGGGCTCCAGCAACACGGGCTTGCCCCGCTTGACGCCTTCCCGGAAGGCCATCGTCGCGGCCACTTTGAAGGCCATTTCGCTGGAATCCACCTCGTGGTACGAGCCATCGAAAAGGCGCACTTTGACGTCGGTGACCGGGTAACCAGCCACCACGCCCGCGTCGGCGGCTTCCCGAATGCCCTTTTCGACCGCGGGGATGAATTCTTTGGGAATCGTCCCGCCGACGATGGCATCTTCGAACACGATGCCCTCGCCCGGTTCAGCCGGTTCCATGGAAATCACCACATGGCCGTATTGCCCGCGGCCGCCGGTCTGCTTGACGAAGCGGCCCTCCACTTTGGGCACCGCGCGGGTGATGGATTCCCGATAGGCCACCCGCGGCCGCCCGACGTTGGCCTTGACGTTGAATTCCCGCTTCAGGCGGTCGATGAGAATTTCGAGGTGCAGCTCGCCCATGCCCGAAACGATGGTCTGGCCGGTCTGCTCGTCGGTGCGCACACGGAAGGTTGGGTCTTCCTCGGCCAGTTTGTGCAAGGCCTGGGAGAGCTTGTCTTGGTCGGCGGTGCTCTTCGGCTCGATCGCGATGGAAATCACCGGCTCGGGGAACGAGATGCTTTCCAGGACAATGGGGTTGGCCATGTCGCAGAGCGTGTCGCCGGTGAAGGAATTCTTCAAGCCCAGCACCGCGCCAATGTCGCCAGCCAGCACTTCGGTGACGTCTTCGCGCCGGTCGGCATACATGCGCAGCAGGCGGCCAATGCGCTCGCGCTTGCGCCGCGTGGCGTTGTACACCTGCGAGCCCTGGGTGATCTTGCCAGAATAGACCCGGAAGTAGGCCAACCGGCCGACGTAGGGATCGGTGACGATTTTGAAAACCAGGGCAGCGAGGGGGGCGTCGTCGCTCGGCGGGCGGGTGATTTCCTCGTCGGTGCGGGGGTCGATGCCGCGCACCTCAGCAACATCCAGGGGGGAAGGCAAGAAATCTACCACCGCGTCGAGCAAAGGCTGCACGCCCTTGTTCTTGAGGGAGCTGCCGCAATAAACCGGTGTCAGTTCACCGCGGATGGTCGCCCGCCGCAAGGCCGCTTTCAGCTCCTCGACCGTGATTTCCTCGCCTTCCAAATATTTCATCGTGAGGTCGTCGTCGGTCTCGGCAATCTGTTCGACCATGCGCTCGTGGGCGGCTTCCACCTCGTCGCGCAGTTCGGCGGGCACCTCGGTGACCTTCGGCTCTTTGCCGAGGTCATCCACCCAGACGATAGCCTGCTTGGTGAAGAGGTCGACCACGCCACGGAAGTCTGCTTCCCTGCCAATGGGCACCTGCACGGCCACCGGATTTGCGCCCAAACGCTCGCGGATGCTCTCGATGGAACGCTCGTAAGAAGCGCCGACGCGGTCCATCTTGTTGACAAAGCAGATGCGCGGGACGTGGTAACGGTCGGCCTGACGCCACACCGTTTCGCTTTGGGGCTCCACGCCCTGCACCGCGTCGAAGACCACAATGCCGCCGTCGAGCACCCTCAGGGAGCGCTGCACTTCAGCGGTGAAGTCGATGTGGCCAGGGGTATCGATGATGTTGATTTGATACCCTTTCCACTCGGCGCTGACCGCCGCGGAAACGATGGTAATGCCGCGCTCGCGCTCTTGTTCCATCCAGTCGGTGACGGTGTTGCCTTCGTCCACCGAACCGAGGCGGTAGGTCTTACCGGTATAGAACAAGATCCGCTCGGTGGTCGTGGTCTTACCGGCGTCGATGTGGGCGATAATCCCGATATTACGATACTTCTCTAAAGGATACTTCCGTGGCATGAATCACCTATATTTGCCGAAGAGGCCAGAAAGAACCGCAGATTTCGCAGGCCAACGGACGCTGTAGGAAGCTGCGCAATCTGCGGTTTTCACCCAAGGGGGTAAGCCAGCGGCGCTCGTCGGCAGCCCAGCCGCGCTCAAACGCGGAAATGGGAGAAAGCGCGGTTGGCCTCGGCCATGCGATGGGTCTCCTCGCGCTTGCGCACTGCAGAGCCCTGGTTGTTGGCAGCATCCATCAATTCGGCGGCCAGTTTTTCGGCAAACGACTTGCCGGAACGCGCTCGGGCGGCCGCCAAGATCCAGCGGCAAGCCAGGGCAAACTGGCGGCGAGGCGGCACCTCCATCGGCACCTGGTACGTCGCGCCGCCCACGCGGCGAGGACGCACTTCCATGATGGGCGAGGCGTTTTTCAGCGCCTGCTCGAAAACCTCGAGGCCGGGTTTGCCGGTCTTCTCTTCGATGATTTCGAACGCTTTGTACACCTGGCGCGCAGCCACGCTCTTCTTCCCACCGCGCATGACGCGGTTGATGAAGGACTGCACTTTCACACTGCCGTATTTGGGGTCGGGCGGGACCAGCCGCCGCTCAGGTCGGTATCGTCGTGGCATCTCTCACTCCAGCTTCGCGGCCGACGCGCAGCGCGCCAGCCCAGCGACTAAAATGGCTTACGATTTCGGCTTGCGGGTACCGTACTTGGAACGCGCCCGACGGCGGTTCTCTACGCCGGTCGCGTCGAGGGTGCCGCGCACGATGTGGTAGCGCACACCCGGAAGGTCTTTCACACGCCCGCCGCGCACCAACACCACCGAGTGCTCTTGCAAATTGTGGCCCTCGCCCGGAATGTAGGCCGTGACCTCGATCCCGTTGGTCAGGCGCACACGGGCGATCTTGCGGAGCGCCGAGTTCGGTTTCTTCGGGGTCATGGTACGCACCACGGTGCACACCCCGCGCTTTTGCGGCGCGCCTTTCGGCATCCGCAGGCGGCGCTGCTTCATCGAGTTGTAGATGTACTGCAAAGCAGGCGCCTTGCTCTTGGTCTTCTTCGGCTTGCGGCCTTTGCGAACTAATTGATTGATTGTTGGCACTTCTGCCTCCCGAAAACGATGTTGCCTCTCAACTTGCGTAAACGAAGGCCATCATCATGCGATGGCCTCCACGGAACGCCCGCCGCAGCAGGCGCGAAAGGACACAAAGAACCTTACGCAGCAGGGCAGGATTGTACCATGCGGCAAAACGCGCGTCAAGAAAATCTGCAAACGGCGCGCTGCCGTTCGACGCCAGGCCACCCGCTGCGCTTTCACCGGCTCACAAATCCTCGCCCAGGCCCAGCAGGCCGACTTTGACCTTGGGCACCTTTGGCTTGGCCGACTCCTTGCCGAACTTTTCCACACCCTCGGGGGTGATGGCTTCCACCGCCAAGCCCAGGCTCTGGAGCTCTTTCACCAGCACCTTAAAGGAAGCCGGCAGGCCTGGTTCTTCGATAGGCTCGCCCTTGACAATGGCTTCGTAGGTCTTCACTCGGCCCTGCACGTCGTCGGACTTGACGGTCAGCATTTCCTGCAGGGTGTAAGCCGCGCCGTAGGCTTCCAGCGCCCACACTTCCATTTCGCCGAAGCGCTGGCCGCCGAATTGGGCTTTGCCGCCCAGCGGCTGCTGGGTCACCAGGCTGTAAGGCCCGGTGGAGCGGGCATGCACTTTGTCTTCCACCAAGTGGTGCAGCTTGAGGATGGTCATCACGCCCACGGTCACCGGCCGGTCGTAAGGCTCGCCGGTGAGGCCGTCGCGCACGATTTGTTTGCCCAAGGTGGGCACAGGCTGGCCGGTTTCCAGCGAGGCTTCGGCGGCTTTTTGCCGCAGCGCCTCGGCCGGAATTTCGTCGGCTTCGTAGCCCAGGCTTTCCAGCCACAGGCGCAGCCCGGCTTCCACGGCGCGCTCATCTTGCGCCTCGCGTGCGTTCACGGGGATTTCCATATCCTCGAAGGCCAAGATTTCGTCGGGGTCGTAGCCCTTCTCGCGCAGCCATTCGCGCAGCACCGAGCGGCGGGCGTAGGTCGCGTCGTCTGCCAAGCGGTAAACGTCATAGCCTTTGTCGCCCAGCCATTGCTCCAGGTAGAGGGAACGCACCTCGCCATCGCTGCGCAGGTCTTCCGGCTGGTAGCCTTCCTCTTTCACCCATTGCCAAGCGCGCTCGGTGATTTCCTTCCAGGCGTGGTTGATCATCCAGGCCCGCACCAGTTCGGCTTCCACCTCGGCCTCGGTGGCGCTATCGAACACGGGCACCACCGCTCGGAAGCCCAGCTGCTTGGCCGCCCAGCCGAGGTGCACTTCGAGCACCTGGCCGATGTTCATTCGGCCGGGAACGCCCAGGGGGTTGAGGATGATGTCCACGGGGGTGCCGTCTTCGAGGAAGGGCATGTCTTCCACCGGCACGACTTTGGAAATCACGCCTTTGTTGCCGTGGCGGCCGGCGATTTTGTCGCCCGCGGTGAGCTTGCGGCGCTGCGCCACCGAAACCCGCACCATCTTCTCCACGCCGGCGGGCAGGTCGTGGTTGTCTTCCCGCGTAAAGACCTTGACATCGATGACCGTGCCGCGCTCGCCGTGGGGCATCCGCAGCGAGGTATCTTTGACATCGCGGGCTTTCTCGCCGAAGATCGCCCGCAGCAGGCGCTCTTCGGGGGTGAGTTCCTTCTCGCCCTTCGGCGTGACCTTGCCGACCAAAATGTCGCCCGGGCCCACCTGGGCGCCGACCCGGATGATGCCTTCCTCGTCGAGGTCGCGCAGGGCATCGCCGCCCACGTTGGGGATGTCGCGGGTGATCTCTTCGGGCCCCAAGCGGGTATCGCGGGCCTCGGTTTCGTATTTCTCGATGTGCACCGACGAGAAGAAGTCGTCTTGCACCAGGCGCTCGGAAATCAGCACCGCGTCTTCGAAGTTGCCGCCTTCCCACGAAAGGAAGGCCACCACCGCGTTCTGCCCCAAGGCCAGCACGCCGTCTTGTGTCGCCGAAGAGTCGGCCAGCACGTCGCCTTTCTTCACCCGCTGACCTTTGACCACTGCCGGGCGCTGGTCGATGCAGGTGCTCTGGTTGGAACGCTGGAAGCGCCGCAGTTGATATTCGTGCAGCGAGCCGTCGTCGGTGCGCACCACGATGTGCTCACCGGTCACGGCGACCACTTCACCGTCTTCCTCGGCAACCACCAGCTGGCCGGAATCGCGGGCGGCGAAGGCCTCCATGCCGGTGGAAACCAGCGGCACTTCAGGGCGCATCAGCGGCACCGCCTGGGCCTGCATGTTGGAACCCATCAGGGC
>CAYVHG010000036.1:0-5513 GCA_964450875.1 uncultured Anaerolineaceae bacterium
GGGTCAGACTTTCGCGAGGGCGTTTTCGAGGTCGGCGAGGATGTCTTCGGTGTTTTCGATGCCCACCGAGAGCCGCACCAGCCCGTCGGTGATGCCGATTGCCTCGCGCTCTTCCTTGGGCACGCCGGCGTGGGTCATGCTGGCGGGGTGCTCGATGAGGGTGTCGACGTTGCCCAGGCTGACGGCCAGCGTCGCCAGCCGGACGTGTTCCATCAGGGCTACCCCGGCCTCGAGGCCGCCTTTGAGTTCGAAAGAGAGCATGCCGCTGTAGCAGTGCATTTGCTTCTTGGCGACTTCGTGCCCTGGGAAGCTTTCCAAGCCGGGGTACATCACCCGAGCGACTTTGGGGTGTTTTTCCAAAAACCTGGCTACAGCCATGCTGTTTTCGCAATGTCGCTGCATTCTAACCTCGAAAGTCTTCAAACCAATGTTCGTCAGCCAGGTGTCGAAGGGGCTGGGCGAGGTGCCTACGCTTTTGAGCACGCTCTTGAAGTCGGTGTGCATGAATTCCAGGTGAGGGCTGACCACAGCCCCGCCCACCACCACCCCGTGCCCGGTGATGTATTTGGTGGTGGAGTGCAAGACAATATCAGCGCCCAAAGTAAGCGGGCGCTGACAGTAAGGGGTGGCAAAGGTGTTGTCCACACACAACCACGCGCCGTGCTGATGGGCGATTTCTGCCACGGCCGCGAGGTCGGTAATGCCCATCGAGGGGTTGGCCGGCGTCTCGGCGTAGGCCAAGCGTGCCTCGGGGTGCTTCTCGAAGGCAGCCGCCCAACTATCCAGGTCGGTGCCTTTCACCCAGACCACCTGGATGCCAACGCGCGGGGCGATGGTGTGCAGGAACTCGAAGGTGCCGCCATACACCACTTCTTGCGCGATGACGGTGTCGCCCGCCTTGGCGCGGGCCATGATGGTGGTGCTCACGGCGCCCATGCCGGTGGAAAGCACCCAGCCCGCGATCAGTTCGTCGAGGCTTTTTTCGGGGTGTTGGCGCATCAGGTCGTAGGCTTCCAGCGCGGCGATTTTGCGGGCCAGGTGCTTGCTGTTGGGGTTCCCGAGGCGGGTGTAGATGTAGCCTTCCCCTTTGCCGGCAAACAGGGCCGCACCGGTGGCTACGTCGGGGAAACTAAAGGTCGAGGTCTGGTAAATTGGGGTGACGTGGGCGTGGTTGGGGTCTTGCCCTTCGCCCACGTGGACGGCCAGGGTGCTCATACCCAAGCGCGACCAGTCCATTTCTGTGTGGCTCATCTCTTGTCTCCTTACACATTCGAAAGTTGGAGTGGTTTTGTGCCGCTCGGTTGGCGGCTGCGCGGGAGGATCCGCGATTTACACTTGAAGAATGTGCTGCATGGGCGAGGCCTGGGCGGGGTTGCGGGGGAGCAAGACGACCATCGTGGTGCCTTTGCCTTCCTCGCTCTCTGCCCAGATGGTGCCGCCGTGGGCTTCGGCCATGGCCTTGGCGATGGCAAGCCCCAGCCCAAGCCCGCCGTGGCGGCGGGTTAGGTGCTTTTCGACCTGATAAAAACGCTCGAAAATGCGGCTCAGGTCTTGCGCTGGAATGCCGATGCCCGTGTCGGTGACTAAAATTTGGAGGTAGTCTTCCAAGGGCTGCAGGGTTACCTCGACGTGCCCGCCGGGGTCGGTGAAGGTGAGGGCGTTTTGCAACAGGTGGCGCAACAGCACCCGAATTTTTTCAGGCTCTACTTCGGCGGGGGTGGGGGCGTCCGGCAGGTGGAGTTCCAACCGAATGCGTCGCTCCGCGGCCTGAGGCTGGAATGCCGCCACGGCTTCTTTGAGCAGGGTGTTCAAATCGATGTGCTGCAGTTGCAGGACCGTTTGCCCTTGTTGGTAGTTTTCGACCTGGCTGAGCTCTTCGACGATCTCTTTCAAGCGTAACGCCGCGCGGGTGAGTGCTGTCAGATGTTTTTTGTAAGGTTCGTCGAGTATTGCTTGCAGGTGGGTGGCATATCCCAGGATGATGCCCAGCGGGGTGCGCAGTTCGTGAGAAGCGATGGCGATGAAATCGGATTTCATGCGGTCGACTTTTTGCAAGGCTTCGTAGGCCTGGCGGGCCTCCTTCATCAGGCGAGCGTTGTGGAGGGCGATGGCTGCGTGGGCGGCCAAGGTTTGCAGGATGTCGGCGTCTTCGGCCGTGAAGCCGCCAGGTTTGTTGAGGGCTTCCAGCGCGCCGAGAGGGCGTTTTTCCAGCAGCAGCGGCACGGCAATCAGGTTGTAGGTGGTGAAGCGCAAAGAGTCATCCACTTGCTGAAAATGCTGTGGCGAGCGGGTGACATTGGCTTCAATGATCGGTTTGCGTTGAGCCAAAGCCTTGCCCGCAATGCTCCCCCGCAGCGGGACGACCAGATCTTTGAGGGTTTCCCAATGCCCCGGCGTCGCGGCAGCAAAATGGAGTTGGTTGCTTCCCTCATCGTAGAGTAAAATAGAAGCGGCTTCGCTTTCGGTGAGTTCCATTGCCGCCCGAATGACTGCATCCAGCACCGCCTGAGGCTCCAAGGTGGTACTGAGGCTACGGCTGACTTCCAGCAGCCGTTCCAGGCGATGGACGCGGTCGTGGGTGCGCATGGGAAGATCCTCCACAACGAGATTATAGCATAGCAGGAGCCTTTGCAGCGTTCGGTGGGAGAGATGCCCAGCCCCCCGACGCCGACTTTACCCCATTTCTTCAGGAGGCAGCACATCATGGGAGACAAGAAAGTCCGTGTGGCCATCATCGGCGTGGGCAACTGCGCCTCGGCTCTCGTCCAGGGGGTGCATTTCTATCGCAATGCCAAAGACGACGACATCGTGCCCGGTCTGATGCACGTCAACCTGGGGGGATACCACATCAGCGACATCGAGTTCACCGCCGCCTTCGACATCGTCGATACCAAAGTGGGCAAAGACCTCTCCGAGGCCATCTTTGCCTACCCCAACAACACCTATAAGTTTGCCGATGTGCCTCGTTTGGGCGTGCCGGTCTACCGAGGCATGACCCACGACGGTTTGGGCAAGTACCTCTCGCAGGTGCTCAAAAAGGCCCCAGGCCCCACGGCCGACATCGTCAAGATCCTCAAAGACACCGGCACCGACGTGGTCATCAACTTCCTGCCGGTGGGCTCGGAAATGGCCACCAAGTGGTACGTCGAGCAGGTGCTGGAAGCCGGTGCGGCTTTCGTGAACGGCATTCCGGTGTTCATCGCCAGCTCGGAATATTGGGCGAAGCGCTTCCGTGACCGCGGTTTGCCCATCATCGGCGACGACATCAAATCGCAGGTCGGGGCGACCATCCTCCATCGCACCCTGACCACGCTGTTCGTCGACCGTGGCGTGCGGGTCGACCGCACCTATCAACTCAACTTCGGCGGCAATACCGACTTCCTCAACATGCTGGAACGCGAGCGGCTGGAATCCAAGAAAATTTCCAAGACGGGCGCGGTCACCAGCACGCTGCCTTACGAAATTGCCCCCGACAACATCCACGTCGGCCCCAGCGACTACGTGCCTTGGCTGACCGATCGCAAATGGGCTTACATTCGCATGGAAGGCACGACCTTCGGCGAGGTGCCGCTCAATGTGGAAGTCAAGCTGGAAGTGTGGGATTCCCCCAACTCGGCCGGTGTGATGATCGACGCCATCCGCTGCGCCAAGTTGGGGCTGGACCGGGGTTTGGCAGGGCCGCTCATTGGCCCGGCATCTTATTTCATGAAGACGCCGCCCAAGCAGTTCCGCGATGATGTCGCCCGCGAGATGACCGAGGCGTTCATCCGCGGCGAAGAGACGCCCGAACCGTAAGTCATCCCTCGGGCCGCGCGGTACAACGCGCGGTACAATCGAAAGCATGAACACGCTGATTCGCGGGCTGGGGTGGCTTGCTGCCACGCTGGGCGCGGTGTTGCTGGGGTGGGGGCTGTGGCCTTCACCGCAGCACACCTTTACGACCGAAATTGGCGGCGCGCGCTTGGCCTTCACGGTGCCTACGGCCCTCCGCCTGGACGACGCCCCCGTCGCTCGTCTGGAGGTCTTCCCCAAGGCCACGCCTTCGCCTGGGCAGGAACCCCGCCTGGCCGTGCGGCTTACCTTCAACGGCGTGGAAGTCGTGCCGCCCGGCGAGGTCGCTCTCACCGTGGGGCAAGACGCGCCGGCGCGTTTTACCTGGCGCCTCCGAGCGCAGGCTTCCGGCAGCGCGCTGGGGAGTTTCTGGGTATATCAGATTTTCCCCGACGGCAGCCGCCTGGCGCGCTTGACCTACCCCCTGCACCTGCGGGTGCGCACCTTCCTGGGGTTGAATGGCGCCGAAGCCCGTCTGTTGGGCCTTTTCGCCGTGTTCGTCGCGGCGGTGCTCGCGTTTGCAGCGCGGCGGTAGGGAGTTCCCGCGCTGCCCTGTGTAGAAAAGGAGAAATGCGATGTCCCGTTTTGTCGATCTTTCTGCCCCCATTGCCCCCAGCCCTGAAGGCACGCCGCCTTTCTTGCAAGTGGCCATCGAATACCACGACCACAAAGCCGGCGCAGCCCAGGCTCAGGCTTTGCTCAAAGTGCCGCCCGAGCTCTTCCGCAATGGGGAAGGGTGGGCTACCGAAACCATTACCCGCCTGGGAACCCACGATAGCACCCACGTCGACGCTCCATATCACTACAACAGCATCATTCAGGGCAAACCAGCGCAGACGATCGACGAGCTGCCCTTGGAGTGGTTTTTCAGCGATGGCGTGGTGCTGGATATGACCCACAAAACCAAGGGCGACCCCGTCACCAGCGCGGATATTCAAAAGGAACTCGCCCGCATCGGCTATGCGCTCAAGCCGCTGGACATCGTGCTGGTACGCACCGGCCAGGATGCGTTTTACAACGCGCCCGATTATCTCTTCCGCGGGCCGGGCGTCACTGCCGAAGCCACCGTGTGGCTCTACGAGCAGGGCGTGCGCGTGATGGGCATCGACGCCTGGGGATGGGACGAGCCGCTGGACCTTCAAGCACAGAAGGCGCTGAAAGCCGGTCGACCGGGAATCTTCTGGGCAGCCCACCAGGTCGATCTCCCCTATGCTCAAATCGAGCGGTTGGTCAACCTCGACCGCCTGCCGCCGTTTGGTTTCAAGGTAGCCTGTTTCCCGCTGAAAATTCAAGGCGGCAGTGCGGGGCCGGCGCGCGTGGTGGCTATTTTGGAAGATTAGGGAAGCGCCTCACCGTCCCAACAAAGAATGCCAAAAGCGGGCTGTAGGAAGCCGCGCTTTTGGCATTCTTTTGTGTTTTATATGCTGTTTTTGCGATATCCTGGCGGCCGCGGGCTTTGGCGCGAGGTCCCTAAGCGAAAACGGGAAGCCCCTTACGCGACCTTTTGCGCCACGCGCTCCCCATACGCCAGCAGCGCTTTCACCATCTCGGGGGAGCGCCCCTCGGCATACACCCGCAACACCGGCTCGGTGCCCGAAGGGCGAATCAGCAGCCAGGAATCATCGGCCAGGATGTATTTGCAGCCATCCAACGTGCTCACTTCCCGCACGGTTTGCCCGCCA
>CAYVHG010000037.1:0-15128 GCA_964450875.1 uncultured Anaerolineaceae bacterium
AGTGCATTTGCAGGCGGTTGGGGTTCTCGCCATAGCGCCCGTCGTCGGGGCGGATAGAAGGTTCCACATAGGCCACATTCCAGGGTTCGGGGCCCAACACACGCAAGAAGGTGGCCGGGTTCATGGTGCCCGCGCCCACCTCAGTATGGTAAGGCTGCCAAATCAGGCAGCCCTGCTCGGCCCAGAAGCGTTGCAGGGCAAAGATGATGGATTGAAAGTCCAGGGGTTGGGGCATGGGATGCACTCCTGAAAGGCATAAGCTTGCACGACAAGGGGTATTGTACCAAAAGGAAGGCGCGCGCCCCAGGAAAGCGGCCAATTTTGCTGCTTGCTTTTCCTCACCAATGTTATAATCGGCACAAACCTATTGCATCGAGGCCGTTATGCCCCACGAGTTCAACAAATTAGAGCAAACCCGTTTGGAAAAACTGGAACGCCTGCGCGAGATAGGGATGGAGCCTTACCCCAATCGCGCGGAACGCACACACACGGCCGCCGAAGCCAAAGCGGCGCTGGAAACCGCGGAAGCGGCGGGCGACGCCGAAGCGCCACGCGTCACCGTCGCAGGCAGGCTGCGCGCCATGCGCCCGATGGGCAAAATCACCTTTGCCCATATCGAAGACGAAAGCGGGCGCATTCAACTGTTCTTCCAAGCCAACACCTTGGGCAAGGAACGCCTCAAGACCTTCAACAAGCTCTTCGATTTGGGCGATTTCATCCAGGCCAGCGGCTTCCTCTTCCGCACCCGCACCGGCGAAATCACCGTGCACGTGGAAGACTACCGCATGTTGGCCAAAGCAATCACCCCACTGCCGCCCGCCAAAGACGAGGTGGTAGATGGCAAAGTCGTACGCCACGCGGTGTTGGCCGACCCGGAAACCCGCTATCGCCAGCGCTACGCCGATTTGGCCGTCAACCCTGAGGTACGCGAGATTTTCCGCACGCGCGCCAAAATCGTGCGCGCCCTGCGGGAATTCCTGGATGCGCGCGGCTTCCTGGAAGTGGAAACTCCCATTTTGCAGCCGATTTACGGCGGAGCGGCTGCACGCCCCTTCGTGACCTACCATAATCAGTTGAAACAGAAACTCTATTTGCGGATTTCGTTCGAACTGTACCTCAAGCGCTTGCTGGTGGGGATGTTCGAGAAGGTTTACGAAATCGGCCGCGACTTCCGCAACGAGGGCATTTCTTTCAAACACAACCCTGAATTTACCCAGCTGGAGTTTTACTGGGCTTATGCCGATTACCAGAAAGTAATGGCGCTGACCGAGGAAATGCTGGCCTACGTCGCCGACGTGGTGCTCGGCACGCGCAAGATCACTTGGCAGGGGCACGAAATCGACCTCAACCCACCGTGGAAACGGGTGGAACTGCGTCAGGGCCTGCTGGAAGCCACCGGCGTGGACATTGCCGCCCACCCCGACGCCGAGAGCCTGGCAGCGGCGATGAAGGCGCACGGGCTGGAACCCAAACCCGGCGCGCCGCGCGGCAAGCTCATCGACCAGATGGTGGGCGATTTCCTCGAACCCACTTTCATCCAACCCACCTTCCTTTACGATTATCCGCGCGACATTTCCCCGCTGGCCAAGGCCAAGCCCGGCGACCCTACCACGGTCGAACGCTTCGAGGGTTTCATCGGCGGCATGGAATTGTGCAACGCCTTTACCGAACTCAACGACCCCCTCGACCAAGAAGCCCGTTTTCTGGAAATGGGGCGCACCTACGCCGCCGATGACGAAGAGCGGCACCCCATCGACGAAGACTACTTGCGGGCTATGCGGTACGGCATGCCGCCCAACGGCGGCTTCGGCATGGGAATCGACCGGCTGACCATGCTTTTTACCGACAAACACAGCATCCGCGAAGTCATCCTGTTCCCGCACCTGCGCGAGCGCGGTGAAAGCGGCAATGCAGCCGAGGCAGCGCCGCCAGAAGCGCTTTCCTGAACGCCCGCCGCCATTTTAGAGGAGGCAGTGTCGTGGAAACCCAGGGGCAAGCCAATGTGTGGCAGGAACTGGCAGCACTCGTCAACGCCCTGCCGCTGGAAGAACGCCGGCGTTTACGCAATGCCCTGCGCCGGTGGACCCATGACCTGGGCCACAATATCGGGTTGGTGCGCACCAGCGAGGGGCTGATGCGGCGGGAAATGGAGCAGGCAGCCCTGGTGCTCGACACCGAATTGCTGGATATCATCGGCGGGGCAGCCCGGAGCCTGATGGATTTGTTGGCGGAGGTGCGCCAATTGCCGGAATACATCGACGACAAGACACCGTGAGCGCACCGGCTCTGGCACAATTCGTGCTATGGTACCGTGGGCACAGCGGCATGACCGTGTAGCGATGGCGAGGGTATGTCATGAGTAGAACACAACCGCGTGAACGCATTCTGGTAGTGGAGCCTGATCCCGAAATTGCCGATGTGGTGGCGCGGCAAAGTCTGCAGCCGCTGCGCTATCGTGTGCGGGTGGTGGGCGACGCTGGCTCGGCGCTCCAAGAAAGCCTGCGCTTTGCGCCGCATCTCATCATTACCGACCTCCACCTGCCCGACTTGAGCGGCAAAGACCTGCTGGCTGCCTTGAGTTCCCAAAGCAGCGACGCCCCTATCATCGTGATAGCCGACGCGGGCGAAGAGCACGACATCGTGCAGGCCTTCCGGCTGGGGGCGGCCGATTTCCTGCTGTGGCCAATGCAGGAAACCGAGGTGGTCTCGGCCGTCGAGCGGGTGTTGACGCAAGTGCGAGAACGGCAAGCCAAGTTGCACCTTGCCCAGCAGTTGGAAAAAG
This sequence comes from uncultured Anaerolineaceae bacterium, assembly GCA_964450875.1. Lineage (GTDB taxonomy): Bacteria > Chloroflexota > Anaerolineae > Anaerolineales > DRMV01 > DRMV01. The sequence continues at coordinate 2,783 of CAYVHG010000037.1, forward strand.
CCAACAAAGAGCTCCAACGCCGAGTGCGGGAACTCACGACCCTTTTCGACCTCGCCAAAACGATGGCCTCGGCCACCAACATGCAAGTGCTCTTTCAGCATGTCGTCGAAGGGGCCATACACCTCAGCGAAGCCGACAAGGGCTGGCTCTTCTTGCGAGACGCCACCAGCAAGCGCCTGACCCTGATGGCGCAAAAAGGTCTACCGCGCACCCTCGCTGCTCGCGTCGGCAAACCTTGGGACGACGGCCTCAGCAGCCTGGTGGCGCTTTCCGGCGAACCGCTCAACATCTACGGCGAGCCCCTCCGGCGCTTCAAAGTCTCCCAGTTGGGACAGGCAGCACAGGTGGTGCCCATCAAGGTCAAAAAAGAGGTCGTCGCTTTGCTGGCCGTGATGCGCAAAGAGCCGCGCCCCTTTTCCTCAGACGAGCAAGCCCTCCTGGTAGCCCTGGCCGATTACGCCTCCATTGCGCTGGTCAACGCGCAGCTCTTCCGTACCCTGCAAGAACACGTCCGGGCCATGCAGCGCACAGCCAAAGCGGCGCGCGAGGGCGAAAACCTGAAAAACGAACTGCTCCAGAATGTCAGCCACGAACTCCGGACGCCCTTAGGCGTCGCCAAAGGGTACGTGGACATGCTCCTCTCGGGGCAAATGGGGGAACTCACGCCTGAGCAAAAACAGACGCTCGAAACGGTGCAAAAGCAACTGGCCCAAATTGCCGACATCATCACCTCGATGACCGCGCTGCAAGCGGTTTCGCTGGCGCCGGCGCAGTGGGCGCGAGTCAACATCGGCGACTTGGCGCGGCTGGCCGTTGCCCGCCAAAAGCCCTACGCACGCAAGAAAAAACTCGTCCTCGATGCGCACATCGTCTCGCAAGAAACCTTGGTGCGCGGCGACCCCGACCAATTGAGCCTGGTCTTCGACCACCTGCTCGACAACGCCATCAAATTCACCCCCGAGGGCGGCCACATCACGCTGCAAGTGCAGCGGAAGCACGACGAATTCGTCGAAGTCAGTGTGAAAGACACCGGCATCGGCATCGCCCCCCAGCACCTGGAACACATTTTCGAGCGTTTTTACCAAGGCGACGGCTCGACCACCCGCCGCTTCGGTGGGTTGGGGCTGGGGCTTTCTGTCGTCAAAGAAATCATCGAAGCCCACAACGGCAAAGTGTGGGCTGAAAGCGAAGAAGGCAAAGGCACCACCGTGCGGTTCGCACTGCCTTTGGCGGGTCAAGAAGGGAGTGGCTGATGGCCTCGGCAAAAATTCTGCTCATCATGTTGGATGAAGACGCCCGACGGCTGATAGGGAAAGCCCTGCAAGCCGCGGGCTTCGAACCGGAAATCCCCGCCGAAGTAGGCGCCGACGGGCTGCCGCGTTTCTCCGAAAGCATCGAAGCCGATGCCGTCTTGGTGGACGAGAAAGCCCTCGCTGTGCCTTCCTTGCTCACCTTGCTCGATGGCATGCCGCACCTGCCGGTGCTGCTCTTCGCAGCCCAGGCTTCCCGTGAAACGCTGCGGCGCGCCGTGCAAGTAGGCGCTATCGACATCATCACCCCACCCGTGCGCTACGAAGACCTCGTCCGGTCCATCCAACGTGCGCTGGCCCGCCGAGAGGCAGTGCGGCGGTGGGTGCGCGCAGAAACCCGCCGCCACACCCAAGAACTACGCGGGCATATCGACGAACTCCAAACCCTGCTGGAAGTAGGCCGCATTCTGGCTTCTGAACTGGACCCCGACAAAGTGCTCACGGCCGTGGTCAACGCCGCCGTCGATTTCACCGACGCAGAGGAAAGCACCCTCTTCTTGCTGGACGAACAAACCGGGGAACTCTACCTGCGCGCCTCGCGCGACCTCCGCTCCGGCGCCACCAACACCCTCCGCCTCAAAGTGAACGACTCCCTGGCCGGGCAAGTGGTGCGTTCCGGCAAACCGGTCACGCTGGATAGCGATTCCCCCGAAAAAATCAAAACCGCTTACCTGGTCCATGCCCTGATCTACGTCCCGCTTCTGCTCCACGGGCGAGTGATCGGCGTGTTAGGGGTGGACAATCGCGAAAAACGTGGCGGCTTTACCGAGCGCCACATCGCCCGCCTGAACGCCCTGGCCGATTACGCCGCCATCGCACTGGACAACGCCCAGCTGTTCACCGCAACCATCCACGAACGCCGCAAACTGGAAACCGTGCTGCGGCACGTCAAGGAAGGCGTGCTGGTGCTGGATGAAAGCGGTGAAGTCGTGCTCATCAACGACTTGGCCCGCTTGGTGATGGACATCCCCAGCGATGCCCATATCATCGGACGGACTTTCATCGACCTCTGCCGCAATGCCGAGGTAGAAAAAGGCATTCAGCAAGCGTTGGGGGGAAAGGAATACCGCACGGAAATTACCGTCCCCGATGGGCGCGTGTTCAGCCTGCAGGCAATTCCCATCCCCGGCGTGGGCGCAGCGGTGACCTTCCACGACGTGACCCATTTCAAGGAACTGGACCGCATCAAGAGCGAATTCGTCAGCGCGGTTTCCCACGATTTGCGCTCGCCGTTGACCGCCATTTTGGGGTACGTGGAGCTCCTGGAGCGAGCTGGCCCCCTCACGCCGATGCAGCAGCACTTCGTGGCGCGCGTGCGCTCCAGCGTGCAGAACATCACAGCCCTCATCAACGACCTGCTCGACCTGGGGCGCATCGAGGCCGGTTTCGAAGTAGAAAAGGAAGTGCTTTCCATCCCCACAGTAGTGCGTTACGCCGTCGAGGGCCTGTTGCCGAGCGCCGAAGCCAAACACCAGCACCTCATCGCCCACATCGCCGACGAATTGCCGCCAGTGCTGGGCAACGCCGTCCGCTTACGCCAAATGCTCGACAACATCATCGGCAACGCCATCAAATATGCGCCGGAAGGTGGCTTGATCGAAGTGGAAGCCGAAAGCCGCGGCAACCAAGTCATCTTGCGGGTGCGCGACAACGGTCCGGGCATTCCCCCCAGCGAGCAGCCTTACATCTTCAACAAATTCTTCCGCGGCAGCAACGTCGCTTCGGAACAGCCGGGCACGGGGCTGGGGCTGGCGATTGTCAAATCCATCGTGGAAAGCCACCACGGACGCGTGTGGGTGAAATCGGAAGTAGGCAAAGGCACCGAGTTCACCGTGGTGCTGCCGGGGATGGAACAGGAAATAGAACAGGGAAACGAAGAAAACGCCTCGGAAGCAGGGCTGTAAACGAACAGCCTACCCAGCGGGGGGCGCGCCCTTCCCTGGGCCTGCCCCGCGGCGCACCCCCGGACGACGGAAAACCGTGACGCTCCCCGAACTGACGGCGCGATTGAAAAGCGAAGCCCACCGCCTGGGCTTCCATCTGGTGGGGGTAACCGATTGCGCGCCGCCGGAAACCTACGCCACTTACGCCGCCTGGCTGAACGCTGGCCAACACGCCGCCATGGCCTACATGGCACGCGCGCGCAATCGCGAGCGCCGGGCCGACCCGCGCCGCATTCTGCCGGAATGCCGCAGCATCGTCGTGCTCGGCGTGCGCTACTTTCAACAGCGCGCCGCGCCCGAGGCGGCAGGGCCGCGTGGGCGGGTGGCTTCCTACGCATGGGGCGCCGATTACCACGACGTGCTCGTCGAGCGCTTGAAAGCCCTGGTGGCCTTCCTCGAAGCCGAAACAGGCGCGCCGGTGCCCAACCGCTATTACACCGACACCGGCCCCGTGCTCGAGCGGGAATATGCCGTGCGCGCCGGGCTGGGATGGGTCGGCAAGAACGCCATGCTCATCAACCCCCGCCTGGGTTCGTACCTCATCCTCGCCGAAGTGCTGCTGGGCATTCCCCTGGAACCCGACCCGCCGTTTGCCACCGATCATTGCGGCACATGCACCCGCTGTGTGGATGCTTGCCCTACCCACGCCATCCTTCCCAACCGCACGATAGACGCCAACCGCTGTCTCTCTTACCTCACGATCGAAAACAAGGGGGCCATTCCCGCTGCTTTGCGCCCGCCCGTGGGCAACTGGGTGTTCGGCTGCGACGTTTGCCAAATGGTGTGCCCGTGGAACCGCCGCGCGCCGGTGGAAGGCGACCCTGCCTTCGCCCCTCGCCCCGAGGTGCCGCGCCCCCTGCTCACCGCCGAGCTGCGTCTGACGCCGCAAGCCTTCAACCGCAAATTCAAGGGCAGCCCCATCAAACGGGCGAAACGCCGCGGCTACCTGCGGAACGTGGCCGTCGCGCTGGGCAATCTGGGCGATGCTGCGGCCGTTCCTGCGCTGGCGGAAGCCCTGCACGACCCCGAACCCCTGGTGCGGGCCCACGCCGCTTGGGCGCTGGGGCGCATCGGCACCGCCGAAGCTTGCCGAGCCCTGGAAGCCGCCCTTCCGCACGAAACCGACCCCGAGGTGCGCGCCGAAATGCTGGCCGCCCGCTGCCCCCAAAGCCGATGAGGCGCCCCTCAGCAGAGCCTCGCGCCTCCGCCTTCCCTCCCCTACGAGACGGTTGGTATAATCACCTCGAAAGCCCACGCCGCAAACGGCCCACAAGAACCCCCCTGCACTCTGCCGACGGAGGAGGGAGCCGATGATGGAGCACAGCCACCGTCTGAGCGAAGAAGAAGGGCAACGGCTGGTAGCCATTGCCCGCGCCGCGCTGGAAGCCGGGGTGCGCGGGAAGCCCCTGCCGCCCGTGCCCGCGGACCTACCTGCGCGCCTGTGGGAGCCGGGAGCGGCCTTCGTGACCCTGCGGACACGCGCCGACGGCCGCCTGCGGGGCTGCATCGGCAGCATCGTCGCCACCCGCCCCCTGGTGGAAGACGTCCGCGCCCACGCCATAGACGCCGCCCTGCACGACCCGCGCTTCCCGCCGGTGACGCCGCCGGAACTGCCCGGCTTGGCACTGGAAGTTTCATACCTTACCCCCCTCGAACCGCTGCCATACCGCTCGCCGGAAGACCTGCTGACCAAACTCCGCCCCCACGTCGACGGCGTGCTGCTGCGCGATGGCTGGCGACAGGCTACATTCCTTCCGCAAGTGTGGCAAAGCCTGCCCCAGCCGGTGGATTTCCTCACCCACCTCTGCCTGAAGATGGGCGCCGAACCGACGTGCTGGCAGCGCCCCCTGGAGGTGTTCACCTACCAGGTGCAAGCCTTCCAAGAGCCAGGATACTGGGAAGCCGACTAAATTTGCTCGAAACGGCTGACCGGCAACACGAAGATCACCCCTTGCTTGATGGCCGGTTCCGCGGGCTGGCTGCATTCCCCGCGGATGATTTCCACAACCTCGTCCACCTGTTCGTCTTCCACGCCCAAAAGCAGGGTCGTCGAGCCGCGGCGCAAAAAGCCGCCCGTGGAAGCAAGTTTGGTGACGCGAAAACCGCGCTCGATGAGCGCCTGCGAAACGGCGTTGCTATCGGCGGTTTGCACCACGGCAATGAGCATTTTCATGGGTCTCTCCCAACACGCGGCCAGAGGATGTGCCTTCCCCTTCATTTTACCTCAAAAGCGGCGCAAAACTTGCGCAAGGCCAAGGCCGCAACCGCAGCGCTCCGCCGCAGGCCCGCGGCTTGGGTGGGAATTCCGTGAAAACCGCAAAAAAATCGGCCCCGTGGGAGCGTTGTTCTGATACAATAGAAGCACTTATCGGTCAAGGTGCCTGTACCCCCGGATGGGCAGGCTGAAAGGCGAAGCCGGTGAAAGTCCGGCGCTGTCCCGCAACTGTGACCCGCCGCCACGCGGTGGGGAGCCAGGTCGCCCGCCTTGGCCGGTTTCCACGCCCTCGCGGAAGGGAGTGGGAGCGCAAGCGCCATTGGCGTGCTGTGTTTCCCCCTCACCCCTGTCCGACGGGCAGGGGTTTTCGTTTCTCCCTCCCGCGGGCACCATCCCAATCTTCATCTTTTCAAGGAGGTGCTCGTGTCCCGTAAGTTTTCTTTCCTCTTGCTGTTGGCGGCCTTGGCCGCCGTGCTACTGGCAGCATGTGGCCAGGCTGCCACCCCCACGCCGCAGCCGACCGCCGTGCCGACCCAGCCGCCGCCTTCCCCCACGCCGCTGCCCCCCACCGCCACCCCCATTCCTCCCACCCCAACCCCTGCGCCCATCGTGGTGAAAGACGGCCTGGGGAACACCATCACCCTGAAAGCGCCCCCCAAGCGCATCGTTTCCCTCGCGCCTTCCATCACCGAAAGTCTGTTCGCCATCGGGGCTGGGAAGCAGGTGGTGGCGCGCGACGACAATTCCAAATACCCCGAAGCCGCGGCCAAGCTGCCCAGCGTGGGCAGCCTGTGGGGCAACTTCCCCCTCGAAGCCATCGTCGCCCAGCAGCCCGACCTGGTCATTGCCGCCGAAATCACCTCCCCCGACCAGGTCAAGCAAATGCAAGATGCCGGCCTGACCGTTTTTTGGATGGCCAACCCCAAAACCCTGGATGACCTCTACACCAACCTGCGCACCCTGGCCAAAATCACCGGCCACGAAAAAGAGGCCCAGCAGTTGATTGCCCAGCTGCAGGAACGCGTCCAGACCGTCGAAGACGCGCTCAAAGAAGTGAGCGACGAGCCGCTGGTATTCTACGAGCTGGATGCCACCGACCCGGCCAACCCCTACACCGCCGGTCCTGGCACTTTCATTTCCACCCTCATCCAAATGGCCAAGGGCAAGAACGTCGGCGATGCCCTCGACAAACCGTGGGCGCAAATCAGCACCGAAGCGCTGGTAAAGCAAAACCCCGACATCATCCTGCTGGCCGACGCGCCCTTTGGCGTAACCCCTGAGGCCGTGGCCAAGCGCGCTGGCTGGGGAGACATCAAGGCCGTCAAAGACGGCAAAGTTTACCCCTTCGACCCCAACTTGCTGAGCGTGCCGGGGCCGCGGCTGGTAGACGGCCTGGAAACCTTGGCGGTGATGCTGCACCCCGACGTGTTCTGCGCCCAATCGCTGACCAAGCACCTGGAGCAGGACCTGGTAGGGGCAGTGTGCCAGCCGTAAACGGCGTTTAGCGTAGGGGCGGGGCGCGCGCCTCGCCCCTACGGTTCGCCGGGCACTTGGTGAACCGAGCGCCCACGTCCCTCGAACGGGCTCGCGCCGCGCGGGGCCAAAGTGCGGCCCCTCGGCACAACGAGGCACTTTCATGCGTTCTTCTTTCAGGCGTGCCCTTTTGCTCAACCTCAGCGTGCTTGCCGCCGCCCTGGTGCTCAGCGTAGCGGTCGGCTCGGTGGGCATTCCGCTGCGAGATTTGGCGCGCCTGCTATGGGCAGGCCTGCGGGGAGCGCCCCTGCCCGCCGATGTGCCGCCGTTCATGGCGGTCATCGTGTTCAAGCTGCGTCTGCCACACACGGCGCTGGTGCTGCTCACCGGAGCCGCGTTGGGCAGCAGCGGTGCGGCTTACCAGGGCGTCTTCCGCAACCCGCTGGCCGACCCTTACCTGCTGGGCGTGGCCTCGGGGGCGGGCCTGGGCGCCGTCGCCGCGATTGCCTTTCAAGGGGAAAGCCCGGCCGCGGGCGGCTTGCTCATCCCCGCGGCGGCATTCCTGGGCGCGCTGCTGACCGTCGCACTGGTGTACGCGCTTGCCAGGGTTGACGGCTACGTGCCAACCTCGACGCTCATCCTTGCGGGGGTGGCGTTGGGCGCCCTTGCCTCGGCGCTCACCTCGTTCCTCATGCTGCAATCGCAGGGCACGCTCCAGCGCGCCATCGTGTACCTGCTCGGCGGGGCGCCGCTCACCGGCTGGAAGCCCGTGCTCGCCGTGCTGCCCTACTGGCTGGTGGGGGAGGCCATTCTGCTGGCCTCGGGTCACCCGCTCAACGTCCTCCAGTTCGGCGAAGACCAAGCCCAGCAGCTTGGGCTGAATGCCGGGCGCGCCAAGTTGATGATTTTAGGCGCGGCTTCCCTGGTCACCGCAGCGGCGGTCGCCTTCGCGGGCATCATCGGCTTCGTGGGGCTGGTCGTTCCCCACATCGCCCGCTTGCTGTGGGGCGAAGACTACCGCCGCCTCATACCGCTTTCCCTTTTGGGTGGGGCCAGCGTGCTTTTGCTTTCCGACCTGCTGGCGCGCACTTTGTTGGCGCCCCAAACGCTGCCGGTGGGCATCGTCACAGCCCTTTTCGGCGCGCCGTTCTTCCTGTGGGTGCTGCAGCGCGCCAAGAAGTGAAAACGGCCGCCTGCCCAACGCTTGGATGGTTGATGCCATGAGCCTACAAATTCACGATCTGGTCGCCGGATACGGCAAGCGGGAAATTTTACACCGCGTGAACCTGGAGGTAGCACGCGGCGAGGTGGTCGCGCTGGCGGGGCCCAACGGTGCTGGGAAGAGCACGCTGGTGCGGGTCATCAGCGGGGTGCTGCGCCCAAAGCAAGGCGCGGTGCGCTGGGAAAGCGCCGACCTGCTGGAATTGCCGCCGCGCGAGCGCGCCCGACTGGTGGCGGTGGTGCCGCAAGCCCATCACCTGCCGCCGATGTTCACCGTGCGCCAGGCAGTGGCGCTGGGGCGCACGGCTTACCTTTCGTGGCTGGGCGCCCTGGGAGAAAGCGACCGCAGCGCAGTCACGCGCGCCCTGGCCCAAACCGACTTGCTCTCCCTCGCCGAGCGGCCGTTGGGGCACCTTTCCGGCGGCGAACAGCAGCGCGTGCTGCTGGCGCGCGCCCTGGCGCAGGAGACGCCCATCCTCTTGCTGGACGAGCCCACCACCCACCTCGACCTGCGACACCAAGCCAACATTTTAGGGCTGGTGCGCCGCCTGAGCCGCGCCCGCCGCATGGCCGTGCTGATGGTGGTGCACGACCTCAACCTCGCCTCTCGCTTTGCCGACCGCCTGGCGCTGTTTGCCGAGGGGCGCGTCGTGCGCGTGGGGCCGCCCGCCGAGGTGCTGACCGCCGAAACCATATGGCAAGTGTATGGCACCCCCGTAGAAATCTGGCGCAACGGCGACGGCAGGCCCATCGTCTCCCTCGAAACGCCTGCCGCCGCCCTCGGCTCATGATTTTCACAGGCCGAGGCAGGCCATCGAAAGCCGACAAGCGAGCGTTCCCGCGGTTGCCGACGCAAACCACCCAGTGCGCCGCCGACGCCAATTTCCAAGGGAACGCCCCCCTGCGGGGCAACGAAGCAAGAAGTGAGATTCGCATTTGGAGGGTTCCGCCATGCTCGATCAACCCTTTACCCCAAAATTTGCCATCCCCCCGCTCGACGAGGCAGCAGCCCGGGCTGCGCGAGCCCGCCAGGCAGCGCTCACCAAGCCCGCGGGCAGTCTGGGGCGGCTGGAAGCCCTCGCCGTCCGTCTGGCAGCGATGACGGGCGAAGCAACGCCGCGCATCGAGCACAAGGTGGTGCTGGTGTTCGCCGCCGACCACGGCGTCACTGCAGAAGGCGTCAGCGCTTACCCCGCCGAAGTGACCGCACAAATGGTGCTCAACTTCGTGCGCGGCGGTGCGGCCATCAGTGTGCTTTCCCGCTTCACCCACAGCCGCCTCAAAGTTGTGGATGTCGGGGTGGCCGCCGACCTGCCCGCCGCGCCCAACCTGCTGAAGCGCAAAATCGCCCTCGGCACGGGCAACATCGCCCGCGAGCCTGCCATGACCCGCGAGCAAGCTTGGGCTGCCCTGGCAGCCGGAGCCGACGTGGTGGCCGAAGAAGCCGAAGAGGGGCTGGACATCCTCGTGCTCGGGGAAATGGGCACCGGGAACACCACCGCTGCGGCCGCGATGGCCTGCGCATTGGGCGGCTTCCCACCGGAGGCCATCGTGGGGCGCGGCACCGGCGTTGACGAAGCCACCCGCCAACACAAGGTCGCTGTAGTGCAACGCGCCCTGGCGCGGGCCGCCGTTTCGCCCACCGACCCCATCGGCGTGTTGGAGCAAGTGGGCGGCTACGAAATTGGCAGCATGGCCGGAGCTATGCTGGCCGCAGCCCAGCGGCGCGTGCCCGTGCTGCTGGATGGCTTCATCGCCACCGCAGCCGCCATGCTGGCCACTGCCCTCGCCCCCAACATCCGCCATTACCTGATTGCCGCCCACCTTTCCGAAGAGCAAGGCCACGGCCAAATGCTGAACTTCCTCGGCCTGGCGCCCCTTTTGCGGCTGGAGATGCGGCTGGGCGAAGGCAGCGGCGCGGCGCTGGCACTGCCGTTGGTGGAAGCTGCAGCGCGCCTTCACGCCGAGATGGCAACTTTCAGCGAAGCCGGCGTCGCCGAAAAGGTGGCAGGATGAGGAACGCCTGGAAACGGCTGCCCCGCGCGTGGGGCGCGGCGGTGCGATTCCTCACCGTAGTGCCCTGGGGGCGCTGGGAAGCCGCCGCCCCGGAAGATCTGGGCTGTGCGGCGGCGCTTTTCCCGCTGGTGGGGGCGTTGGTGGGGCTGGCTGTGGCCGCCGTCCGGGCTGCCACGCTCGCCTGGGGCGCTTCCCCCGCACTGGCAGCAGCGCTGGCCCTGACCCTCTGGGTTGCCCTCACCGGCGGTCTGCACCTCGACGGCTTGATGGATGCCGCCGACGGTCTGCTCGGCGGCCAAACGGCTGCCCAGCGGCTGGAAATCATGCGCGACGAGCGCGTGGGGGCCTTTGGCGTGTTGGCGGCGGTGTTGATTTTGCTGACCAAGTACGCGGCGCTCCAAACGGCCTCCGGCGCGGCGGTGGTGCTGGCAACAACCACAGGCCGCTGGATGCTCACCACCGCGATGGCGCGCTTTCCCTATGCCCGCCCCAAAGGCCTGGGCGGGATGTGGCATTCCCACGTTACGCAGCGCGCATGGTGGGCGGCAAGCGCTACAACGCTCGCCATCGCACTGCTGTGGCCGGAAGCGCGCCTGTGGGCAGCAACGGCCGCGGGGGCGCTGGCGGGCTGGCTCGTCGCGCGCTGGGCTTCCCGCCGCATTCCCGGCCTCACCGGCGACGTTTACGGCGCGCTGGCCGAAATTACCGAAAGCACAGTCCTCGTGGTCGCCGCGCTGCTCGCGGCCCAATTTTGACCCGCCCCGAGGAAGGCCATTGGTGAGCCCCCCTCCAACTTTCACCCTCATCTTAGGCGGTGCGCGCAGCGGGAAGTCGTCCCACGCGCTGGCATTGGCGCGCGAGCGGGCAGGGCGCGTGGTGTTCGTGGCCACCGCCACCGCGGGCGACGCCGAAATGGCCGCGCGCATAGCCCGCCACCAGGCCGAGCGCCCGCCGCAATGGGAAACGCGCGAACTGCCGCTGGGGGTAGGTGCGGCGCTGCTGGCCGCGCCGCCGCGCGCCAAGGTGCTCTTGCTCGACGACCTCACGCTGCTGGTGAGCAACGCCATGCTCGCAGCGATAGGGGAAAGCGACCCCGCCGCGCCGGAGGCCCAAGAAGCCGCCCGCCGCGCCGTGGAAGACGAAATAGAGGCTTTGCTCCGCGCCTACCACAGCCTGCCCCTCGCGTGGATCGTCGTCTCCAACGAAGTGGGGTGTGGGCTGGTGCCCGCCTCGCCGCTGGGACGGCTTTACCGCGACCTGCTGGGGTGGGCCAATCGCCGCCTCGCCGCTGCGGCCGACGAGGTGGTGCTCATGGTGGCGGGCATTCCTGCCAAAGTGAAGTAAGAACACCGCAAAGCCGTATTCCCAACTCCAATAGCAGGCGTGACCTACAAACATATCTCTCGCCTTACCCCTTGCTATATCCAACGGCGAAATTTACGCGATGCATGGCAGCCAACACAAGTGGAGAGGGTGCACGCTCGCGTACCAAAAGCAGCAGTGTGAATGCCGCGCCCAGTAAATCCTACAGCAAGGAATGCTCTTCTTCACCGCTATTTTCGCCTCTTTCAATCTCTCCAAGTCTGCGGGTTTTTTAGGAGAATCTTTGCCATCCGCGAAATGACATTGCAAAAAAATCAGCCCGAAACCATAGAAAATCCTTGCAGATTTTTTTATAAAAGGTGTAAAATTACAGCGCTGTTAAACTTGTCTCCAACCTCACAACTACAATTACTCTGGTTGCCTTTCGAGAGCGTCGTATTCATCCAAGCAAGACGTGCCTTCCTCGTCGCTGCTCCTTGAAGACTTCCCTTTCGCCGACTGCATCCTTCCTCCCCAACAGTTGCGCCCTTCAAGGAATTACTCATGCAAGGCAGAAAACGCACTTTCAAGTCACTATCCGCCGCCATTTCAAAACCTTTCAAACTCTTTTTGGCATTCATCCTATTAGGGGGACTCATCTTAGCAAGCCAAACGCCTGCTTTCGCTCTTTTGCCGTCTGTGCGCTTGCTGGCCTTAGGCCACACACCCAAGGCCATGTGGCGGTATGGCCCTCAGCACCTCGGCCGTTCTCCCTACACCGGGCCGACCACTCAACCCCCGCTGGGGTGGACTTTCTCCATGGACGGGCAATATTATCCCTTCTCGCCCGCCATCGGCGCCGACGG
>CAYVHG010000038.1:0-25912 GCA_964450875.1 uncultured Anaerolineaceae bacterium
ACATGCCGCAAGGGGGTGGTGCGGGCTGTCTTGCGGGCGATGGCCGCCAGCGGCTGGCCGGTGGTGGGGTGGCGCAGGCCGGGCGCAATTTCGGCTACAGGGACCGCCCAGTAGGCGTAGCGCCAGACGTCGGCATCTATCACTTGGCTACCTTCGACCAAGATGTCCAAGTCGATGGGGCGGGGGGCGTTGGGGTTGGCGGTGCGCACTCGCCCCAGGGCGGCCTCGATGGGGCGCAAGACGGCCTCTTTGAGGCGCGCCGCGCTGAAAGGGGCGAGCACCACGGCCGCAGCGTTGTAGAAATGCGGGCCGTTGGCCCCCACTGGCGGGCCTTCCCACACGCGGGAAAGCGCCACTACCGGCACGCGGGCTTTCAGCAGTTGCAACGCCCGCGGCAGGTTCTCGGCCGGGCGGATGTTGCTGCCAAACCCGACGACGATGCGCTGGGTTTTAGACTCGCGAGCGCTCAATTTCCACCCCCACCGAATCGGCAAAGCGCACCGCCCCCGGCTTTTCGACCCGCACCTGCACGCGCACCACGCCGGGTTCTTCCAGACACAGGCGCGCGAGGTCGCCTGCCAGGGCTTCCACCGTGTAGCGGGCTGCGGTTTCGGCGTGGGCGAGCACTTTCTTCGCCACCGTGCGGTAGTTGACGCAGTCGGCGATGTCGTCGCTGGCTTCGGCGGCGCGGTTGTCGGTGAACAGCACCAGGTTGATGAGAATTTCCTGCGGCTTTTCGCGTTCCCAGGGGTTGATGCCGATGATGCCGCGCGCCCGCAGGTTGCGAATGATCACCTTGTCCATGCGCTCTTCCTAAAAGCGGAACAGGTCCATCAGGCGGTAGGCGTCTCGCAGGCTGCCTTTGAAGCGCACCTTGCCGGTGAAATAGGCTTTCATGGCGTCCATCTCGCCGTTGGCCAAGGCGAGGAAGTCTTCGACCGAGGCCGTGAGGCGCATAGCCTGCGGGTCGTCGGTGGTGCCGGGGGTGATGGTCAGGCGGCCGTCGTGGATGCGCAGCACCCAAGTTCCCCCGCCGGCGCCTGTGAGGGTCAGCTGCCCCACCACCTCTACCCCGGCGGCTTGCTCAGGGCGGAAATGCCGTTGCACGGCGGTCAAAACGTCGTTTACTTGCTCGAAACGGCTCATAGGGTTCCTCAGGGGAGAAATTGGGGGTAGCGCATGGCGATTGCAGCGGTGAAGACGGCCAAGGTGATGACTGCGCCGATGGCGACGTCGCGGTAGGGGCGGTGGTCGCGGCGGCTGAGGTAGGCCGCGCCGTAATCGTAAATCTTGCCGCCGAAGTCGCTCCATTGTGGCCCGGCGAAGGCGGAGAACAACATCCCGCCCAGCAGGCCGCCGACGTGCCCCCACATGTCGATGCTGCTTTGCAGGCTCCAGACCAGGTTGACGGCAATCCAGAAGAGGGCCTGCATGACGATGCCGCGGGCGAGGTTGCCGAGGTAGTGCTGATTGGCATAGAAGACTACCAGGTAAGCGCCCAGCAGGCCAAAAATGGCGGTCGAGGCGCCCAGGGAAGGCGCGGGCGTCAGCGCGGTGGAGAGGGCGTTCCCAGCGTAGGCGCTGACGATGTAGAGCAAGGCAAAGCGCCACGGCCCCAGCAAGCGTTCCAGCTCAGGCCCCAGCACGTACAGCCCCCACATATTCAGGCCGATGTGCAGCAGACCGGCGTGCAGGAACATGGGCGTCAACAGCCGCCAGTATTCGTGGGCGTTGACGATGAGGGGGGTGTATTTGACGCCCCACTGCACTGGCCAATCTACGCCGGTGAGGGCTTCCGAGAGCACTTGCAGCAGGAAGACCAGCACCGTGAGTGCGCCGATGGCCGCGCTCACCCAGGGGAAGTTGGGGGGAATGCGCTCTCGCCAACCGCGCCAGCCCCTGGGGCGGCGTGAGGGCGGCGTGTAGGGCGTGTAGCTCATAAATCGACCTTTCGGGGGGGAATGTGGTGATGCTCGGCTTCGATGATGGCGATGATGGTATCCACGGTTTCTTCTAAAGCGTGCTCGTGGTTGACGACCACATAATCGAATTCCGCCATGCGTTTGAGCTCCTGCCGGGCGGTGGCAATGCGCAGGCTGAGATCTTCGGCCGATTCGGTCTTGCGGCGTTTGAGCCGCTCGACCAGTTCCTCTTCGCTGGCCGTGGTGAGGAAGATCAGCACCGCGTCGGGCACCAAGCGGCGGATGGTGGCCGCGCCCTGAACGTCGATGCGCATGATGACGTCTTTCCCGCTGGCCAGCGCCTCGCGCACCTGCTGTTTGGGAATGCCTTTGTAGTCGCCGTACACGATGGCATATTCCAGCAGCTCGTCTTCTTCGATCATGCGGGCGAATTCTTCGCGAGAGATGAAGAAATAGTCCACGCCGTGGCGCTCGTCGGGGCGCGGGGGGCGTGTGGTGGCCGTGACCACGAAGTGAATCGGCAGCTGGCGTTCCTTCATCCGCTGGATGACGGTGTCTTTCCCGACGCCGGAGGGGCCGGAAATCACAATCAGCAGCGGGGAGGAGGGCGGTGGGGCAAAAGAGGTCATGCGTGCAACTCCGAAGGGGGGAAGGTGGCTATAATTGTAACACCCCAGCGGCTCATCTTTGCGCGAGGAGGTGCAAATGCCTGCTTACACGTATCGTTGCCGCGCCTGCGGGGCGCGTTTTACGGTGCGGATGTCGTATCGAGACTACGGCAGGAAGGCGGTGGCATGTCCCCATTGTGGCTGCACGGCGGTGGAGCGAGTGCCTTCCCGAGTGCGGATGCTGCGGTCGGAAGAGGCCATGCTGGAAGCCCTGGCCGATCCGGCGCGGTTGGGTGCGTTGGAGGAGGACCCCCGTGCCTTGGGCAAGGCAATGCGGGAGATGAGCGCCGCGTTGGGGGAAGACCTGGGCCCGGAATTCGACGAGGTGGTCGCCCGATTGGAAAGGGGCCAGAGCCCGGAAGAGATCGAGGCGGCTTTGCCTGGCGGAGAAGCCGATGGCGGCGGGGAAGCCCTTGCCCCGGCGGGGGAAAGGGCTTCAGGCGGTGCGGGGTGAGGCTACTGCGGCCAATGCCCAGCGAAGCAAGCCGGGGCCCATCGCCGTTCGGGTAGCGGTCAGGCGCAGACCTGCGCGCTCGAAAAGCGCGGCCAGGTCGGCGGGCGACCAGCGGAAATTGGCCTCGGCGCGGGCGGCGAGGTTGAGCAAAGTTTCGCGCGCCAGCCCCTGCAGGCCGCGCGCATCGGCCAATGCCCGCGCGGCGGCAACGCTCATCTGCTCGGAGGGGTTGAGCACGGCTACATGGCCGCCCAAGGCGGTGACGCGTGCCATTTCGCGCAGCGCGGGCAGAGGGGTGGGGAGCAGGTAGAGCAAATTGCTGGCAAGCGTGAGGTCGAAGGCCCCTGTTGGGAAGGGCAAGGCTTCGGCCGCGGCCAGCGCCACGGTGGGGTGCAGGCTTTGGGCGAGCATGGTGGGGTCGTGGTCCACCCCAACGGCGAAATGGCCGTGCTGGGAGGCCAGCGCCGGCGCAAGGGCCGGGCCGGTGCCGACGTCCAGCACACGCGCCGGAGGCGCCGGCAGGCACCATTCCAGAAAGCGCGCCAAGGTCTTTCCCCAGCCGGTGCGGGTTTGCAGCTCCAGAAAATAGTCGTGGTCTTCGGCGGGAAGAGGCATGAGGGCAAGGGTAGGGGGATTCCAGCTTTGGAAGGGGAAGTCGTTCGGTCGGTGTGACCTGCTTTTCCAAGTGTACTGCAATCGTGACGGCTTGCGAAGGAGAAAGGTCGAGGTGCAGAGACAAATGGAGCGTTCCGCTCGAAAGCGGTGCTGTTTGCGCAATCTGCGGTTCCCATTGGCGCTTTGGTTTTAGCCTCGCTGGCCGGACGACGCGAAAGGTTCTGCGACCAGTGGCTGCCCTTGTGGTGCATGAGAACAATGACAGCGCCCTTTCTGCGGAAAGGGCGCTGTCGTATTCGTCAGGCTTTTGGGGTTAGTGGTGATTGCCGCCTTCGTGTCCGCCTTCGTTGCCGCCTTGGTGATTGCCGCCTTCGTGTTCGCCTTCAGGGGTGGGCGTTGCGCTGCCGTTCCCCATGCCCCACATATAGGGCGTTGCGGTGGGCTGCATGATTTGGGTAGGGTTCATGTTCCCGGCAGGTTCCGGCGGCATGATGGGCTGGCCTTCGTGGTGGCCGTTGCCGTTCCGCTCTTCGCTGACTATGAGGTTGACGATTTTGGCGTTCAGGCTGCCGTCGTTTTCGACCTCGGCGACCACCATCACTCGGTCACCGCTCACGATCTGGCCGTGAATCTTCGTGTCGTCGGTGATGTTGATAGTCCGGCCGTTGACGACCCATTGGTTGCCGTTTTGGGCTTCCACTACGCCTTCGAAGGCGAACACCTGCTTCGTCATCTCGCCATGCTGGGCTTGCTGAGTGGCTTTGGCGGGTGGGATGACTTTGGCCTGCACCACGGTGGCCTGCCCGTTGGGGTCGACATAGCCGTGCACCTCGACCACATCACCGACTTTCACATCGCCTTTCACTTTGGCGTTGTCGGGGACGACCACGGCTTGCCCGTTCACGACCCAGGTGTTGCCGTCAATGCTTTCCACGGTGCCTTTCAGGTTGAAGATTTCGCCTGCGGGGTGATTGCCCATGGCCTCACCAGCCTGTTGTTTGCCTTGCTTGGTTGCTTCTTCGGCCTTTTGCTGACCCTGCATCCGGGCCTGGGCAGCGTGCTGCTCGGCTTTGGCATAGGCTTCCATCGCTCGCATCTGAGCTTCTTCGGTGCGCTGCAATGCCATTTGCAAGGCTTGCTGGCTATGGGCGTCGGCATGGGCGGCCGCTTGCTGCAGCATTTGGGCTGCGACACTGGTCATCACGGCTACCCGAGCCGCTGCATCCGCTTGGCCGCGTTGGGCCATCTGTTCGGCAATTTGCTCCGCGGCCTGCAGGTGCTCGGCCATGTTCTGCGTGGCTTGCGGGAGCATGTCGGTGCGGCCTTCGGCCAGCAGCGTTTGAATCTCCGCCACGCGTTCCTGGGCGAATTCCAAGTGCAGTTCGGCTTTGGTCTGCGGGTTGGTGGTGAACGTCAGTTCGGCTTGTTCCACCACCTCTTTCACGGGGTACAGAGTATCCCCAGGCACAGCGTCTTGCGACGCGTAGGCTGCGGCTGCGCCGCCGCCAAAGATGACACTGATTGCCATCAGGGCTGCTACTAAAATGTTGACCATTTTCAGGCCCTCCTTTCGCAATTGGGGTTTTGGCTGAATCCACTCCTTGAGACGCCAAAACAGTCCAGAGGATACGGCCTGCTCGGGCAATTTTTCGGGTTTCATTTCCGCCGCTAGCTGCAGAAACCGAGCGCGCCCCTCTGCTGCCCGCCGCGGGTCGCGCGGCGGCACCTGCTGCAAAGCAGCCAATTGTTTCCGCAGGCGGGGGTCCAGTTCACTCATGGGGTTCCTCCTCCAATATCCTTCGCAAAGCAGCCAGCGCGCGGTGCTGCAAGGCTTTGACCGCTCCGACCGGTTTCTGCATCACCTCGGCGACCTCTTTGAGCGACCATTCCTCCAAAAATCGGAGGACGATGACTTGTCGCTGTTCCGGGGTGAGCAGCCGCAGCGCCGCACGCACCCGCTGCTGCTCTTCCTGTAAAAGGACATGGCTGCTCAGCGTTGGTTCGTCGCTGCTCAGGGCGTGGGCTAAGTCATCCACGTTGGCCTGAGGGGGTGGCTGGCGACGGTAATAGTCGGTGATCCAGTTGTGAGCCACCCGATACAAATATGCTTTCAGATGCGTCTTCGGCCCACCGCCATTTCGCAGTGCCTGCAAAAAGCGGGCGAAAGTTTCGGCCACACATTCTTCGGCAACATCCTGATCGCCCAAAAAACGCATGGCATAGCGATACAACAGCGGGCTGTAAGCGTCGTAGATGGCAGCCAGGGCGTCCATATCCCATGCACGCGCTGCTGCCAACCATCGAGCCTCATTGTTTGCAGCCATAGGCCTTCCTACTCTCTATGACGCCCCAGAAGGGCAAAGGATACGGCTAACCTGAAGGTACGATGAGCACAAATCGATAAGGGCGGCGGGGATTGTACCGAATGGCCCGCCGGTGAGGGAATGCCGCCCGGACGCGGGCATCGGCGCGCGGCCCACGGCTCCACGCGAAGATGAAAGGGGTCGTCAGCCACGGGTCTTCCAGCGTCAGCAGGGCGCCGTAGGGCATCCAATGCTCGGTGTGGACGAAGACCACCGCGGGGGCAAGCGCTTGGGCTTCCGGCGTCAGGAAGGGTGCCAGCCGTTCGCGGCTGATACCGTAAAGGCCGTGCATCATTTGCAGGCGGGGCGGCAAATACCAGCGGGCATTGGCCATCACCAGGAAAGCCAACATTCCGGCGACCACCGCCCCCCGCAGGAAAGCCCAACGGCCGCGGCGTGCCCGCCGCGATGGCGCCTTCCCCTGCCTAAGCGGCCAGCCCGCCAGCCAGAAAACGCCGACCGCCGTCAGCAACGTCAGCCCATACAGCCCTTCGTAATAATATCGCGGGCCGAACAACCAGGCCCCCACCCAATAAGCCAGATACACTACCACCAGCGCAGGGAACACCCCCACCACAGGCCAGGCGAGCGTATCTCGGCGCATAGCCCAGAGGCCAAAAGGCAGAAAGAGCCATGAAAACCGCCCCCACCCGAACAAGTCGCCCATGCCCACTTGCAGGCTGAACTTGGTATTGATCCACCCCATGTGGAGCGTGTGGCCGTAACGGCCGTGCCCTGGTCCGAAGCCAATTTTATCGTAAGGCCACCAGAGGGTGTAGGGGTTCCGCAGGGGGTCGCCGGTGAGCGCCCATTGCCAGGCGAAATGAAGGGAAGCCACGGCTGCGGCGACGATGCCCACCACGATGACGGCCTTGCGCTGCCAGGGCGTGCCCCGCCACAGCAGCCAAAGGCCGTACAGGGCAAAAGGAAGCGCCACGCCCACGGCCGTCCACGGGCGGGTCAATGCCAGCGCCCCCAACGTAGCCCCTGCCAGCCAAGGCAGGGAAGCCGGGGGCGGCGAGCCATCGCCCCGCGCCAGCCGCACCCACGACAATGCAAACGCTGCGCTCAGCGCCAGCCCCAACGGGTGCGAAAGCAGCGAGCCGCTGTTCAGCCAGAAGAAAGGCGAAGTGAGCGTGAGCGCTGCAGCCAGCACGCCCACCTCGGGCCGCCAAAGTGCCTCGCCCAGCCGGAAGGTGAACCACACGGCCAGCCCGGCCAGCAAGGCATTGGCGCACGCGGCGCAGCCCAACCGCATTGCCAGCCCCAACACCACCGGCCATCCCAAGGGATATTTGCCAAACCGCCGACCGTGCCAATCGACCACAAAGGGCACGAGGAAACTTTGGGGGTCGCCCGGCGGGCTGGGCACGGTCAGCTGACCGTGAGCCGCTACCTCGGCCTGCCACCAATAGGCAATCTCGTCTTCCAGGTGGGGAAGGCGCTCGTAGACGTGCGCCGAAACCCACAGCGAGCCGACCACGGCCAGCACGCTGAGCAGCAACGCCGCTGCTTCCCAGCGGTAGCGGGCAAGAAAACGTTTTCCGGCGTTCAGAAACACCATGTTATGCCTTGTAGCCCCAGGGCATCACACGCCTACCGCCCGCAGCGCGTTCAACACGGCCGCATGGAGCACGCCGTTGGTCGCCACCACCCCGCGGTTGGCCTCCAACCGACGGCCGCGGCTGAAATCCAGGGGGCGGCCTTCCAAATCGGTTACCGTGCCGCCGGCCTCTTGCACCACCAATGCCCCGGCGGCCTGGTCCCAAATCTTCTCACGGTAATCGGGGCGGTCGGCGGTAGGCAGGCGCAAATACACCTCCGCGCCGCCTGCCGCCAAGACGGCATATTTGGCTTGGCTATCCATGCGCACGGGCTCGGCCGTGCTGCCCAGCGCGCGCATCACAGCCTCGATTTGGGCCCCGTTGGTATGCGCATCCTCGAAGGAGCGCAGCACGCGCGCCCGGGCTGGGTTGGCTTCCGTCGAAACCCGCAAACGCTGCCAGGTGGTGGGGGCGTCCAACGCGCCCAGCCAGGCCCCGCTCCCACGGACGGCTACGGCCAAGCAGCCGCTCGGTGCGCCTTCCAGGGCGAGCTCTGGGCAGGCCAGCACGCCCACCTGCACCTTGCCGCCTTCCACCAAGGCGAAAGCCACGGCATATTGGCCGCCCCGCAAAAAGCCTTTGGTGCCGTCGATGGGGTCGAGCACCCAAAAGCGCCCCTTGGCGGGGGCCGCGCCGCGGTCGATCCATCCCAGCACTGCCTCGTCATCCACCCCGGGCCGTACCGTGCGGACGTACTCGGCCACCTTGGCAGCGACCGCGGCGTGCGCCGACGAGCGCAAAGCCGTCGCAGTCTCTTCGGCTACCAGCGCCTCGCCGGGGAAGGCCTCGCCCAACATGGCAGCCACGACCGCCTGGGCTGCAAAGTCGGCCACGGTGACGGGCGAACGGTCGGACTTGGCAAAAGCATCGGCGGCCAGGTCGCGCTGGATGCGGCGTACCAGCAACCCGGCCTGCCGCGCCGCGACGGCTGCAAAACAAGCCTCTGCGCGCCGTGATTGCAGCGGGAAGGCCTCGCAAAGCGGAGCGTCGTTCAAGGCATCCTCCTGGGCGGCCGCGCGCTTCATGGCTCCGACACCAGAATCACGCGCGCCGGCGCGCCTTCGCTGCCCACCAACTTGAGCGGCAGGCAGTAAAGCGTGTAAGCGCCTGCAGGCACGGCCGAAAGGTCGAGGGTCTCGATGACCACCACGCCTGCGCCGAGCAAAGTGCGGTGCGTGGGCACGGGGTCGTCGTAAGGGGCGATGGAAAGGTAGTCGATGCCCACCAACCGCACCCCGCGGGCCACCAAATACGCCGCCGCGTCGGCCGTGAGCGCGCTGAAATCGGTGTGGAAAGCGACATCGCCCTGCGCCCACCAAGCCGAGTTGCGGGTCTTGAAAAGCAGGCGCTCGGCGTCGGCGGGCAGGCGGGCGGCTTCCAGCGCGGCGGCCGTGATGTGGCCTTCCAGCGCTGTCAGGTCGACGACATACGCCTTCCCCACCAACGCATCCAACGGCAGGCTTTCCACGGTGGCGCCCTCGGCGAGGAAGTGGTACGGGGCGTCTACATGCGTGCCCAGGTGCACGCACGCTGCCAGGCGGGAAACGTTGGCGTCGTTGCCGTCTTCCATTTTGAGGAAGCGTTCCAGCACCGGCTCAGGGTCGCCTGGCCAGACGGGCATGCGGCCTGGCGCAATTGGGATGGAAACATCGTAAATGGTGGACATAGCAGGCCTTCCAACCTCGAAGGTAGGGGCAGTGAGAAATCGGGGATGAAGCGTTAGGTGGACGAAGGAAGCAGCTAATCTACGAAGCGGTACTTCAGCAGCGTCCACAGGGCGATGATGCCGTCGTGGGCTTTGATTTTCTTGCCTTCGGTGTAATCGCGGGGGTTGAAGGCGATGGGCACCTCGAAAATGCGGTAGCCCCGCTTGAGCACCTTGGCGGTAAATTCGGGCTCGAAATCGAAACTGCGGGCGTGCAAGGGCATGTCGGCTACCACTTCGCGCTTGAACACTTTGTAACCGGTTTCCATGTCGGAAAGGATGGTGTTGTAGAGGATGTTGGTGACCAAGGTGAGGATTTTGTTCGCCACCATGTTCCAGAAGAGAATGGGACGCCGCGGCGCGCCAAGGAAGCGCGAGCCATAGACCACATCGGCCTTGCCTTCGTAAATTGGCTGAAGCAGCTGGGGGTAGTGGCGGGGGTCATACTCCAGGTCGGCATCTTGAATGATGATGAGGTCGCCCGTGGCATGTTGGAAGCCGGTGCGCAGCGCCGCGCCTTTGCCCTGGTTCTTCTCGTGGTAGAAGACCTTGAGGCGGGGAACTTCGCCGCTGGTTTCCAGTTCCTGCAAGATGGCGCGGGTGCGGTCGGTCGAACCGTCGTCCACCACGATGATTTCGGTGGGGATGCCGGTCGCCGCCACCTGCTGCAAGATTTCGCGGATGGTCTCTTCTTCGTTGTAGGCCGGAATGACCACGGTGACGGTGCGGTTGGATTGCGTTTCAGCCATAGCACTCCTCGTAAACGTCGATGGGGATTAGTCCAAGGCCGCGCGCACCGTGGTGTAGAGGGTTTCGGCGCGCAGGTCGGCCAGGGTGCGGCAAGGGGCTTTGAGATGTTCGGCCAGGGTGCGGGCATAACCCTGGTCGAATTCGGCGACCTCCATGTTGAGCACCAGGCTCCGGATGCCTTCGGCGGCAATCTGGTCGGCGAGGGCGTAAGCTTCTTCCAGCGGCGGCACGTTGGGGTCGATGGAGACGTTGGCTGCGCCGTCGGTCAGCACGATGAGCAGGGGGCGCACGTCGGGGTGGGCGATCTTTTCGCGGCGCAGCACCTCATACGCCAGCAGCAGCCCGGCCGAAAGGGGGGTCTTCCCGCCGATGGGGATGTTCTGCAATGCCCGTGAAGCCAAGTCCACCGAATGGGTTGGCGGCAGCACCAGGGTGGCGCGGTTTTTCTGGAACACGATCAAGCCTACTCGGTCGCGGTGCTGGTAGGCGTCGGTCAACAGCGAGAAGATGGCGCCTTTGGTGGCCGCCATGCGTTCGGCCACTGCCATCGACCAGGAAGCATCGACCACGAAGAGGATCAGGTTGGCGGCCTTGCGGACGCGCACCTTTTCGCGCAAATCGTGGGGCTTGAGGATGAGTGCAGGGGCGTCTGCGGGCGCGTGGGTGCGGCGTTCCCGCTGGTAAGGTGCGGCCGCGCGCACGGTGGCGTCGAAGGCCAGGTCGGTCAGTTTGCCATGCGGCACCCGTGCGCGGATGTAGCGCCCGCTTTTACGGTCGGTCAGCGTCTGCGAGCGCCGGCCGCTTTGGCGGCGGGTGCGGGCGTCTTGGGGGGTGGTCAGCGGCTGGGGCGTGAACGCCGTCTGGGGCAGGCCGCTGCGCTGGCCGCCTTCCCACCAGCGCCCGTCGCCTGTTTGGAAGACCTCTTGCGGCGCGGCGCGCAGGCTGTCGGCGGCGGCTGGCTGTGCCCCCGCGTCGGCCGTCACGCCCCGAGTACTTTTTTTGCCTTTTCGGCCTCCTGCCGGTGGCGGCGGGGCGTGGTCGAGGGCTGGCTT
This sequence comes from uncultured Anaerolineaceae bacterium, assembly GCA_964450875.1. Lineage (GTDB taxonomy): Bacteria > Chloroflexota > Anaerolineae > Anaerolineales > DRMV01 > DRMV01. The sequence continues at coordinate 11,134 of CAYVHG010000038.1, forward strand.
TCCCGCTGGCCAACCAATTCGTTCAGCCGTTCCTGCAGCTCGGCAAAACTGACCTCGCTCTGGCCGAGCGGCGTGCGTTTGAGGCGATGCGGCAGCGCCAGCTCTGCCGCCAGCATGATGTCGTCGGTGGTGATGGACGTGCGTCCCTCGTAAGCCGCTTGGGCTCGGGCTGTTTTGAGAATCACCATGTCGGCGCGGTGACCATCCACGCCCAGCGAAGCCGTGAACGTGGCGATGGTGAGCAGGTCGCGGCTGGTGTAAGCCACCTGGGGCAACAGCGCTCGCGCCCGCGCGATGCGTTCCGCAAGCGCCTGCTCATGCGGCTGCCATGCCTCTCGAAAGGCTTGGGGCGAGGCTTCGAAGGCGATGTTGCGCTCGATGATCTCCACCCTCTGGGCCGGGTCGTTCACGCCGCGGATGTCGACGGCCAGGGCAAAACGGTCGAGCAACTGCGGGCGCAGGTCGCCTTCCTCGGGGTTCATCGTTCCCACCAGAATGAACCGCGCCGGATGCCAGAAAGAAATGCCTTCCCGCTCGACGATGTTGACACCCATCGCGGCCGCGTCCAGCAGCAGGTCCACCACGTGGTCGTCCAGCAAGTTGACCTCGTCGATGTAGAGGATGCCGCGGTTGGCCGCGGCCAGCACGCCGGGCTCGAAATGCCGCTCGCCGCGCTGAATGGCGCGCTCGATGTCGAGCGTGCCCACCACGCGGTCTTCGGTGGCCGAGACCGGCAGGTTGACGAAAGGCACGGCTTTCCATTCCCACGTCTGTTGCAGGTCTTCCCCGGCCGCGGCGCGCGCCTGGCACTCGGTGCACCAGGTTTCCGGCTGGTCGGGGTCGCAGCCGAAGCGGCAGCCTTTGACCACCTTGACCCGCGGCAGCAGCGCTGCCAAGGCGCGCGCAGCCGTGGACTTAGCCGTGCCGCGCTCGCCGCGAATCAGCACGCCCCCAATGCGCTGGTCGATGGCATTCAAAATCAGGGCGCGCTTCATGCGTTCCTGATTGACAATCGCTGTAAAAGGAAAAATCGCCGTCACGCTACATCCTTTATGGAAAGAGAATTGCACTCGCACACCGCCCTCGAGCAGTGCCGTGCTTCCGCAGTTATACCACAAAGGTTGCCAACTTTTCTCATCACCTGTTATAATTACCTCATCTTTCAACAACGGAGTTGGTCTTATGGAATGGAATGAAGCCCCTACGGGGCAGGAGGTTGCACCTGAACCCACAGCACCAGAAGCACACGAAGAAGAACCCCAAATGACCATGGAAGACCTTCTGGAGGCGGAAGGTTTTTCCTTGGAGTTTCCCAAAGCGGGGGAAATTCGCACCGGCGTCATCACCAGCATCACCGACAACGAAGTCCTGGTTGGCATTGGCGCCAAATCCGAAGGCGTCATTCCCAAGCGAGACTTGGAACGCTTGAGCGAAGAAGAAAGCGCGGCGATCCAAATCGGGAATGAGATTTCGGTCTATGTGGTTTCGGTCGACAACGACGGGACGGCCAAGCTGTCGTACACCCGCGCGTTGGAAGCCAAAGACTGGGAAGAAGCCGAGCGGATGCGCGACAACAAGGAAACTTTCCACGGCACTGTTGCCGGGGTCAACAAAGGCGGTTTGGTCGTGCGCTTCGGGCGGTTGCGCGGCTTCATTCCTGCTTCGCAAGTGAGCCGCGAACGGCGGCTTTCGGTGGGCGGCGGACGCCCCGACAAAGACCTGGAGGCCTGGAAGGCCCTCATCGGCCAGCCGATTGCCGTGCGCGTCATCGAAGTCGACCGCGAGCGCCGTCGGCTCATCCTCTCGGAACGCGCCGCGGCCCGTGAGTCGCGCGAAGTGCTCAAAGAACAACTGCTGGATACCCTCCAGGTGGGCGATGTGCGCACCGGACGCGTGACCAGCCTGACCAACTTCGGCGCTTTCGTCAACATCGATGGCGCAGACGGCCTGGTGCACCTCTCCGAAATTTCGTGGGAGCGGGTGGGCAAGGCCAGCGACGTCTTGAAAGTAGGCCAGGAAGTCACCGTCAAGGTCATCGAGGTCGACCGCGAGCGCAAGCGCATTGGCCTTTCCATCCGCCAATTGCAGGAAGACCCCTGGAAGCAGAAGACCAAGGGCCTGCGTGAAGGCATGTTGGTCAACGCGGTCATTACTCGGCTGGAAAAGTTCGGCGCTTTCGCTCGGCTGGAAAACGGCCTCGAGGGCCTGATTCACATTTCCGAGCTCAGCACCCAACACGTCGAACACCCGCGCGAAGTCGTGCACGAAGGCGATGAGGTGACGCTGCGCATCGTGCGCATCGACCCCGAGCGCCGTCGCATTGGCCTGAGCCTGAAGAAGGTGGATTCTCTCGCCTATGCCGACCTCGACCTGCGGCTGGCGATGGAAGAAGCCGAAGAGGTGCTGGAAGGCATCTTGCAGGAAGGCGAGGCTGCCGAGGCCCCGGCAGAAGAAGCTGCCCCGGCACCCGAAGCCGAGGCGGCCGAAGCCGAGGCGGAGGCCGAGGAAGAGGAAGAGGCCGAACCCAGCGAGGAAACGGCGAGCGAATAACACGCCCCACCGTGCCTTCCCCCAACCAAAACGAAAAGCGCACCCAGTAAAAGGGTGCGCTTCGCTTTCATAGGCCAGCCTGCCGGTCGTTCGCTGCTCTTTACTCTGCTGCCGCGGCGCGGCGGGCGCGCCAGGCTTTGTAATATTCCCACACCCCCGGCAGCACCGAAACGGCAATAATGCCGATGATCACCAAGCTGAAGTTCGCCTTCACCACCGGGATGTTCCCGAAGAAGTAGCCCAGCCCCAAGAACAACCCCGTCCAAGCGATGGCCCCCAGGACGTTGTAAGTGATGAAATGGCTATAAGTCATAGCGCCAATGCCTGCTACGAAGGGCACGAACGTGCGCACAATCGGCACGAAGCGCCCCACCACAACGGCAAAGCCGCCGTATTTTTCATAGAATTCATGGGTGCGGTCGAGGTGTTCTTTTTTGAGGTATTTGATCTCACCCGAGAATGCCCGCGGGCCGATGAAATGCCCCACCCAGTAGTTGACCGTATCGCCCAAAATTGCACCCGAGGCCATCACGAGGAACAACAACGCCAAGTTGAGGTCGCCCAGGGCGGCGAAAGTGCCGGCCGCGAACAGCAAAGAATCCCCCGGCAAAAAGGGCGTCACTACGAAGCCGGTTTCCAAAAAGAGTGTGAAGAACAGCAGCGCGTATGTCCACCCGCCGAACGTTTGCAGCACCGTCGCGAGGTGCTTATCCAAGTGCAGAAACACATCCACCACGAACTGAAGCCAGTGCATCTTTCCTTCCTCGAAACAAGATGAGCGGCATTATAGCACATTACGGCCAAGGTGTGCCATTGACCCGCATCTTGACGCTCAGCAGGTGGTCGTTCACGGTCAGCGTGCGTGCCACATTCAAACCCGCTGTCACTTCGCCGAAAATCGTCGCGTGGCCGTCGTACTGCGGGAGGGCTTTCAGCGTGATGAAGAACTGGCTGCTGTTGGTCTCACCCCCGGCGCTGTAAAGGGCGACCATGCCGGGGCGGTCGAATTTTAGGCCGAGGGCGGTTTCCAGCCCGAAGGTGTAGCCTGCATTGCCGTAGCCCGTGCCCGAAGGGTCGCCCATGCGGACAAGCCCGGCGGTGGCTTCCAGCACAGGGTTGTTGTCATACCAGCCGTGGGCGGCCAAAAAGGCAAAACTGTTGACCGCATCGGGTGCCTGCGCGGGGAAGAGCCGCAACGTCAGGACGCCGCGGGTCGTCAGCAACTCGGCTTCTACGGTGGCATCGGGGGCAATGGCCCGCGGCGGGCAGGTGTGGAACTGGTGGGCTTCCAGAATCTTCAGCCGCACCACCGCATCCAGGTCTTCGAAATCCAAGGGGCCGGTGTAGAGCTGGGCGTTGATGTAAAGCATGGGGACGGCTGGCAGGTTGTGGTTGATGCCGTTTTCCCAGGCGCGCTGCACCAGGTCGTGGATCTGCGGGCTTTGCAGGTCTTGGCGAAAGCGGGCGACGTTCAGCCCCAGGCGCTGGGCAGCATTTTGCAGGTAAGCCAAAAAAGCCTTCCCATCCATCCCCACCCAACGGCTTTGCTCGCCAAAAAGCAGGTCGTGCATTTCCCAGAACTTGCCTTGGCGGGCTGCTGCCTCGGCCGCCTGAGCAGCCAGCCCGGCCTTGTCGTGCAAATTCAGCAGGGGGAAGTGCCGAAACACCAACGCCACATCTTGGGTGTGGGCCTGCTGGATGTGCCGCAGCACTGGCGCGAGTTGGGCGCACGTCGTGCATTGGAAATCGCTATACACCACCAGGAACACCGTCGCGTGCTGCGGGTCGCCGAGGATGTGGTCGTAGGGCGTGAGGTATTCCTGCGCTTCACGGGCTGGCGAAACCCCTGCTTTGGAAGCGCGACACGGGATGGTCGGCACGGGCGTTGGCGTGGGGGAAGCCGCGGGCGTGGCCGTGGCTTGGGGAGGCAACGGCGTGGAAGTGGGCAGGGGGGCGGGGGTGGCATGGGCGCAAGCAGCCAACCCCGCGGTTAGCACCACGACAGCCAGCCCGCCCTTCATCCGGCGGAAGATGAATGGGAAAAGAGGGTTCATCGGCGGCATCCTTCCAAAAGCGAGGAGCATTTGCAAGGATTGTACCGCAATCTCGGGCGGGGCAGCCGAGGGGCCAATGGGCCTGCCCCTCGGCTGCTGGATGCGCTACGGCGAGGTGAGCGTGAACACCATCGAAACCGTGGCTGTTACCGTCAATTGGCCCCCGCTCACCGGCACTTCGCCCACGGCTTTGGGCGCGGCCATCATCACTTCCGCCCGCTCTACGGGCTGAGCCACGCTCTGGAACGAGATCGTCTGCACCTCGCCCAGCCGGGCCCCTGCGGCTTCGGCAATGGCCGCGGCCTGTGCTTTGCCCTGTTTCACGGCTTCCAACCGCGCCTGTTCCAGCAGGGCTGCCCGGTCGCTGACGTCGAAGCGGATGCCCTGCAGCCGGTTGGCACCGTTTTGCACCACGGCATCCAGCACCTGGCCTAACCGGTCCAGGTCGCGCACGGTGACTTGGAGGGTGTTGTCCACTACATAGTAGCGGGAGGTCACCTTGCCGTTCTTGTCGCGCTCTTCGCGCTCGTAAAGGGAAATCGAGGTTGTACGGATGTCTTTCTTTGCCACGCCAAATTGGGCCAACGTTTGATACACCTTGGCTGCTTGGGCGTTGTTGGTATCGAGGGCATCGGCGGCGTGCTTGGCTTGGGTGTGCACACCGAGGGTGATGTAGGCGATGTCGGGCGTTGCCGTGACCGAGGCCCGCCCGCTCACCGTGATGGTGCGCTGCGGGGGGCAGGATGTGGCTTCCGGCAGTGGGGCGGCCTGCACCCGATGGGAAAAGCCTTCCGCTGCCACGGCGGTTGCGGCTGCTACTATAGCGACCAGCGCCGCGCCCCATACGATCCATTGCTTCGTCATAACGACCTCCTCTGAAAGGTGTTTCAGCCTGTCGGCATCTGCATTCCGATTTGCCTTATAGACGCCGGTGGGCGCTCAAAGGTTCCACCGCTGGAATGGTACAATAACCTGGCCTCCCATGCAAGCACCCTTTTTCGACCAAAGCAGTCTGTTCCCAAGGTGACAAATGGGTAAGACCGAGAGTATCGGAAAGTTAGCCCACATTGGATTTGAAGCCGTTGGAGAGTGGTTCCTCGAAGAGGGCGTTTTGAAGTACCGGCTCTCCAAACACGGTGAGGCACGGAAAATATTGTATGCTTTCGTCTCCGATGGCCAAGTTCTTTACATTGGAAAGTCCGTTCGTGCATTGACCCAACGGCTCAATGAGTACATGAAACCTGGGCCAACCCAGATCACCAACATCAAGAACCACCAGCATATTCGGGACGTGTTGCGAGAGGGGAAGGAAGTGAAGATTTTCGTCTTCGCCCCTCCTGAAGACGAGCTTGTGTATCGTGGTGTTCCCCTAAACCTTGCGGCTGGGTTGGAAGATGGTTTGATCGCCGCGTTGCAACCGGCATGGAACGACGCCGGCAAAGCCTGACGACGTTTCTTTTCATCCCCTGATCCTTTTCGGTGAGTTGGAACATGCGCAAAGAAGTCCTGACATGGAACGATGTCGATGCCCTGATCGACCACCTGATTCCCCAATTCGACGTCGCCTTCGACGCCATGGTGATGATTAGCCGAGGGGGCATTGTGCCCGGCGGCATTCTGGCCGAAGCCCTGGGCCTCACCCACATCCTGCTGGCCGCGGTGGACTTCCCGGCCCAGATGGCAATGGAGCGCGCCAAGTTGGTCGCGTGGCCGCAGTTCCTCCAGTTCCCCGACGAGCCGCTGTTGGAAGGCCGCCGCGTGCTCATCGTGGACGACGTCTGGGGTTCGGGGCGCACGATGACGGCGGTGCGGGCGCGGGTGGAAGCCGCCGGGGCGACGCCGTACACTTGCGTGTTGCACTTCAACCCCCACCGCAGCCTGTTCGGCGCGCTGCGGCCCGACTTCTATGCCGCGATGACCGACGCCTACATCGTTTACCCGTGGGAAATTCAGCGGGGGGGCGACAAGGTGCTTGCCCGCCCGGCCGGTGTGGGGTAAGGCCGTGAACATCGATCGGCGTTTGATGGCTTTGTTGCGCGGCCCGCGGGTGGCTTTTGCCGTGACCGTGGCGTTAGGTGTGTTGGGGGGGCTGCTCATTGTGGCGCAGGCAGCGCTGGCTGCTTGGATGGTGAACGCGGTCTTCCTGCAAAAAGCGGCTCTGGCCGACCTGCGCTGGGCTGCGTTGGCCTTCGTGGGCGTACTGGCCGCCCGCGGCGCGGCTTCCTGGGGCGCGGAGGTCAGCGCTTTCCAGGTGGCAGCCGCGGTCAAGCGCACCCTGCGGGAGCGCCTTTTGGTGCACCTCGCGGCTTTGGGGCCGGTCTATACCCACGGCGAGCGCACCGGCGAGTTGACCAACACCCTTACCGAAGGGCTGGAAGAACTGGAAACCTACTTCCGCCATTACTTGCCGCAGGTGGTGCTCGCTGCTGCCGTGCCTTTGCTCGTGCTGGTGATGGTCTTCCCGAGGGATTGGATCTCGGGGCTCATCTTGCTGCTGACTGCACCGCTCATCCCGCTGTTCATGAACCTCATCGGCAGCATTGCCCAGAGCCTCACCAAGAAGCAGTGGGGGCAGTTGGAACGCATGAGCGCCTTCCTGCTGGATGCGCTGCAAGGGCTGACGGCGCTGAAAATTTTGGGGCGCAGCCGTGAATACATCCGCCGGGTGGAAGCCGTGAGCGACCGCTTTCGCCAGACGACGCTGGAGGTGCTGCGCGTCGCTTTCGTTTCGGCGCTGGTGCTGGAATGGGTGGGCACGCTGAGCACCGCGGTGGTCAGTGTAGGCATCGGGTTACGGCTGCTCTACGGCCGGCTGACTTTCGAGCAGGCTTTCTTCGTGCTGCTGCTGACGCCGGAGTTCTACTTTCCGCTGCGGCAGTTGGGGGCGCGTTTCCACGCGGGCATGGGGGGCGTAGCGGCGGCGGAACGCATCTTCAGCGTGCTGGAGACCACGCCGCCGCTCGAGGAAAGCCCGGCCGCGGCTCGCCGTGCCGCGGCGGCGCGGCCTTCCCCGGCTGCGGCTTCGGCCGTCTTCCCCCTGCGGCTGGCGGAGGTCACCTACACCTACCCCGACGGCGGCGAACCGGCGTTGCGGGCGGTGAGTTTTACCATCGAGGAAGGCACGCAAGTGGCGCTGGTGGGGCCGAGTGGGGCGGGCAAGAGCACGATTGCCTACGCTTTGCTGCGTTTCATCGTGCCTCAGCGCGGGGAAATCTGGGCCGGCGCGCAGCGGCTGGCCGAAATTCCGGCTGCGGCTTGGCGGCAGTGGGTGGCATGGGTGCCGCAGCAGCCTTACCTCTTCAACACCACCGTGGAAGCCAACATCCGGCTGGCGCGCCCCGATGCCGCCCTCGAAGAAGTGGTGCGCGCCGCAAAAATCGCTCGGGCCGACGAGTTCATTCGCGCCCTCCCCCACGGTTATGAGACGGTGGTGGGTGAGCAAGGGGCGCGCTTGAGCGGCGGGCAGGCGCAGCGCATCGCCTTGGCGCGGGCGCTGTTGAAAGATGCTCCTTTCCTCATCTTGGACGAACCCACCGCCAGCCTGGACCCCGAGCACGAGGCCGCCATTCAAGAAGGCTTGCAAGCGCTGCTGGCCCATCGCACGGCGCTCATCATCGCTCACCGGCTGCACACCATCACCGCGGTGGACCGCGTGGTGGTGCTGGAAGGCGGGCGGGTGGTGCAGGTCGGGGCGCCGCGCGAACTCGCAGCGCAACCAGGGCTTTACCGCCGGTTGCTCCAGGCTCGGGATGCGGCGCTATGACCGTTGCAGATTGGCTTTTCCCCCTCGGGGGCTATTTGCTCGGTTCGCTGGCGTTTGCCGTGTGGCTGCCGCGTTGTGTGGCCGGGGTCGACATCCGCAGCGGAGGGTCGCGGCACGCGGGGGCCACCAACACCATGCGGCACATTGGCTGGAAGTGGGGCCTGGTGGTTTTCGCCCTCGATGTGCTCAAAGGCTACACCGCGGTCGCGCTGGCTCAGGCTTTCGATGTTTCCACCCTCGGCATTGCTCTCACGGCAGCCGCGGTGGTGGCCGGGCACATTTGGCCGCTGTTCGCCGGTTTCCGCGGCGGCATGGGGAACGCCCCAACGTTCGGCGCCCTGCTGGCTGTTTCCCCTTTGGGCGCGCTGTTGGCCGTGGGATGGCTGATTGCGTGGGTGTTGTTGCTGCGCCACACGGCCCGCGCTAACGCCATCGCCGCGGCTACAGCATGGGCGCTCTTCTGGGCTGTGGGGTTGAAGGGCGCGCCGCTGGCGGCGGCCATTGCGCTGGGGCCTGTGGTCACGTTTCGCTTTGCGCACGATTGGCGACGGCAATATCGCGAACTGTGGCTCGACCGGCCGACGGCGTAGGTCGTCTTCCCCCTTCACGAAGGCCCTCGGCGCGGTCATTCCCAGCCTTGCAAGCGGAAAGTGCGCACTGCCCAGTCGGCCAGGCGAGGGGCGAAACATTGCGCCCAATAGAGCAAACGCGCCTGAAACGGCACGATCACTTCCGCTCGCTCGCGGCGGACCGCTTGCACGATGGCCTGCGCCACGGTTTCTGGCGGAATTTTGGCCGAAATCCACGGCACTTCGAGGTTGGCGATCATCGGCGTGTCCACCCGGCCGGGGAAGACGGTGGTCACCCCCACCCCGCTGCCGTGGAGTTCCTGGCGCAGTACGTCGCCAAAGCCGCTAAGGGCGAATTTGGCGGCCACATAGGGGGCGTCGGGGGGAAGCCCTTTCTTGCCATCCATCGAAGTGACCAGCACAATGTGGCCTTCACCCTGTGCCAGCAAGTGCGGCAGGGCCTCCAGCACCAGATACACCCCGCCGTAGAAGTTGACGGCCAGGGAGCGTTCCAGCAGCTCGGGGGTCAGTTCCCGAATGGGGCTGCGCACGTAGATGCCGGCATTGGCCACCACGACGTCCAGGCGGCCGAAGTGCTCACGGGTGTGGGCGATCAAGTCGGCCACGGCGGCGCGCTGGCTGACATCCGTCGGCACTGCAAGGGCTTCCTGCCCCAAGGCGCGCACCCGCGCGGCTACGGCTTCCAACGCTTCGGCGCGGCGGGCGGCCAGCGCCACATGCGCCCCGGCGCGCGCAAAGGCCAACGCGGCGGCTTCCCCAATGCCGCCAGAAGCGCCTGTAATCACCACCACACGCCCTCGCAAATTTTTCATGGAAACCCTCGCTCAAAAGGCGAAGCCATACACTTCGGCGACATCCGCACACAGGCGGGCAATTTCTTCCCGGCTCAGCCCCCATTGTTCCAAGGTGTAGGTGTTCCGACTGCGGTACGAGCGCACGCGCTCGTCTTCGGCTTCCAGGTAACGCGCCAGCGCCGCGGGCATGGTGAGTTCCAACTGCTCGTAAATGCGGTGCACTGTCTGGCGGTAGTTTTGGGTTAGGTCGCGGTAGTCGACCCGCACGTAGCGGTTCGGCGGCAGGTCGGCCAAGTCTTCGTACAGGCGGCGGTACCAGAGGCAATACACCTCGGCCAGCAGGTGGGCTTCACGCCGCACCTCGCCCGGACAGCCGTTCATGCGCCAATGGCCGTACCACAGCGTGAGCGACGAAGGGATGACCTCGATAGGGTGGCGCACCAGATGGATGAATTTGGCGTCGGGGAAGGTAGCCCGCAGGTCGGGCATGGCCGAAGAGAAAGTGGGCGGTTTGCTCAAATGGCGTCCGCCGCCGTGGGCGTAGAGGTGGCGCTGTAACATGCTGCGGTAGAAGGCCATCTCTTTGCGGCGGCGCGTGGCCGGCACCCGCCGCGAGTAATCGGCGTAGTCGGCCAGCAGCTCGGGGAAAGGGAAGAAGGCCAGCAGGTCGTAGCAGGCGGCCTGGTGAAGCAGGAGCTGGACGTCTTCTTCGGGTTGGAGAAAGCTAAGCCGGTGGACGCGGAAGTAATCGCGCGTGTTGGGCATTTGGCTCCAGCGGGCTTCCAGACGCACCCAGCCGCGTTGCAACGGCTGCCCCAGGCGGTCGTCCAGGGCTTTCACCGCCCAGGCCAGTTTGCGCTGCACCACCGAAGGCGCGAGCAGGCTTTCCCACAAATCCATAGGCACGAACTGGGGGTCGCGTTGCAGCGTGCGCATCAGCAAGGTGGTGCCGGAGCGCTGGGTCGCTGCGATGAAAACAGGCTCTCGGACTTCCTGCCGCCGAAAACCGGGGTAGAGCAAGTGATCTGCCGCCCACGCGAGGCGGTGGGCTACCCCCAACAGCGGGTAGAAGAACAGCATTTGGGTCACCAGGAAGCCGACCCGCTGCGGGCAGAGCCTCCCTGGCGTGTTGCGAGCGCGAAAGAAACTATGGGAAAGCAAGCGGAGCATCAGGCGGGCGTTGAAGGTCATGCCGCTCTCCTTTTGGGAACTCAGGGCAGCGTCATCAAGATGAGCGCGCCCACCACGGTGCAATAGGCTGCGAACACATACAGGCTGTGGCTGCCCAGGTAGCGCAGCAGCCAGCGAATGGCGAGGTAACCCACCACCGCCGCGGTCAGGAAGCCCACCAGCACGGGCAGCCAGGCTTCCCCCAGAGCGGGCATGGCGAGCAGGTCCTTGAGCGCGACCGCCCCTGCGCCCAACATCACCGGCACGGACATGAGGAAGGAGAAGCGCGCCGCGGTCGGCCGGTCGAGATGGCGCACCATGCCGCCACTGATGGTGCTGCCGCTGCGAGAGACGCCCGGAAACAGCGCCAGCACCTGAAACAGCCCCATGACGAGGGCGTCGGCCCAGGTGAGCTGAGCCATGTTCCGGCGGCGGCGTCCTACCACCTCGCCAAGCACCAGCAAGCCCGCCGTCGCCCACAGAAAATAGCCCACGGCTTTGGGCGAGGAAAACGCCGCTTCGATCGAATCTTTCAGCCACAGCCCCCCCACCACCGCGGGCAGCGTGGCGAGAATGAGATACCACCCCAAACGGGCTTCAGGGGTCTCCAACGGTCGGCGTCGGCCTAACGCTTCCAGAAAGCCCACCGCGATGCCCCAGAGGTCATCCCAAAAATAGACGATCACCGCTACCAAGGTGCCCATTTGCACCAAGACGTCGAACACAAAGGCCACATCCTTCGGGAAGTGCCACCCCAGCAGATGCGGCACCAGCACCAGATGGCCAGAACTGGAAATCGGCAGGAATTCCGTAAGGCCTTGCACGATGCCTAAAACGAAAGCCTGAAAAAGGGTCATAGCAGCCCCCCGTCGGGGTAAGGATGAAGCCCGAGGCACATCTGCCGCCACAGGCCAGTGCACACGCGTTCAATTGTACAACAAAAACCATAGGGCGGGAGCAACCTCCCGCCCTATGCGCCTCTGGTTGGTGGGGAAAGGGTTACGGCTTGACGTAGACGTCGTAGGCCAGAATGTAGTCGCCGGCGGGGTAGTCATCCTGCCCGTCGTTGATGGTTTGGGTGAAAGTTGCCTTGATGGTGAGGTGGTGCTCACCTGCTGGCCAGTCTTTCAACACGGCATACACCAGGCGGCAAGCAAGGCCCTGCTTGGTCTGATATTCGTAGGTAGAAAGGGCTTCGGGCGGCACTACCTGGCCGTCCATGGTGAAGGTGAGTTGGATGTGCTTGAAATTGTCGGCGAGGGTATCTTTGTCGCTGGCGCACCAGCCATACGACCAGACCAGCGGCTTGGCACCGTCGCTGACGGGCACGGTGTAGGTGACGGTGCCGGGCTTGGCGAAGTCTTCCGCGGAGGGTTTCTCGCGGGCCAGGTCTTCCAGGAACTTGGTGCCGCTCAGCAGGTAACCCTGGGCCTGCTTTGCGGCCACGAGCTGCGGCGGGCCGGAAGGCTCGATGCCTGCGCCCAGGGGCTTGAGCATGGCTTTCTCGGCCACCTTGAGCACGACGTCGCCGTCTTGCAGCAGGGTTTGCGGCGTCAGCGGCACCCGCAGCGTCGGCTGCACGCCCTGGCCTTCCAGGAAGAGGGAGCCATCGGGGTTCACGAACCGGCCGGTAGGAATTTGCATGGAAAGGCCGTCGGGCATCTTGATCTGCCCGCGGGAGACCTCGGCTTCCGTGCCGCTGGTGGGGTATTCGCCGATGACGACCGCGCCGGGCACTTTGCTGAAACCGTAGGCTTCCAGCTCGCAGGCGCTGTAGCACGCCGGGCCGACCAGCACAGCCAGCTTGTCGAAGTGATACTGTTCCTCGTTGGGGAGGAATTTGTCCGGCTCGCCTTCCGGCTCGAACTTGCCGGTTTTGTCGCTGTAGTATTCCAGCTGGCCGAGGGTAATGGTTTTCTTGGTGAAGAAGCCAGCCAGCCCCAAGGGCGCACCGCCGCTGTTGTAGCGCATGTCGATGATGAGGCCGGGGACGTGTTTCTCTTGGAACTGGTCCAGCGCTCGCTGGAAGAGGCGAATGATCAGGTTCAGGTCGTCGTAATTCGAGTTGATGCGAATGTAGCCGACGCCGGAATCCAGAATGCGGTAGTCCACCGGCAGGTAGGTTTGTTTGGGTGCGTTGTGGTAGATGGAAGTGTAGTTGAAGCTCTTGCGCTCGGCGATGGCGGTCAAGGTCACCGTTTTGGGCTGTTTGGCGTCGGGGTTGACGAAAGTCACGGTGGCCTTGTCGCCGGGGTGGGCACGCAGCAAATAACGAGCCTGCTGATAGCGCACCGCCCAATCGGTAGACATGGGGAGCGACCACGGTTTGACCTTCTTCAAAGCCTCGTCGATGGGCTGGCCGTCGAACTCGGTGACGATGGCCCCTTTCTGCATGCCCGCTTTGGCGGCCGGGCCGTCGGGAAGCACGTACACCACCAAGTAGCGGCCGTCGTCCATCCGCCGAATGGCAAAGCCGTAGCCGCCCTCGGTAGCCTTCATGAAGAGCTGGTAGCCGTACTCGGTCATGCTCAGGCCCACATGACCGTCCTTGAAAGCCCAGGTGAAATCGCGCAGCGCCAGCCAGAAGGCGTCGGGGTCGTTGTTCTTTTGAGCCGCCTCTACCCGCGGCTTGAGCGCTTTGTAGAGGGCATCCCAATCTGGCTCCTTGTTGGGGTAGCCGTTGAAAGCATATTCCTTGCGGGCAAATGCGAACAGTTTGTCGAAGGCTTCGGTGTAGGAAAGCTTGGAGAAATCTTTGATCGCCGCCTCTTTTGGCTCATAGAGCGTCAGGTCGGCCACCTCGGTGCGGATGAACTTGAAGGGTTTTTGGTCGAGGTCGACAATGGTATAACCCGCCGGAATGGGGGCGACGGGGTCGTCTTTGGTAAAGAGTTTGCCGTCGGGGCCGAAGCCGGTGGGGAATTCCTGCTGGTCGTCGGGCGCCCACACCACCAATTTGCCGCCAATGACCTCGTCTTGGTTTTCGGAATCGGTTTTCACGGAAGCCAAGTAGCCGGGCCAGCCGTAAGAGCGGTCGTCGCCGACTGAGTAGGGGCCGCCGGTGAGGTTCGGCCAGTAACTCACGGCGAAAATCTGCACGCCTTTGTCCTTGCGGCCGTTGTTGTCCACGTCGGCAAAGTGGGCTTCGGGGCGGGCGGGAAGTTCGATTTCGTAGGTGCCGTGCTTGGCCTCGGGGTCGATTTTGAGATAGCCCAACACCTGCGATTCCACGGGGATTTCCCAATCGCGGTTGCGGGTGACGAAGCCATACATATCCACCAGCGCTACGGCCTGCTCGACGTAGTACGTCGTGATGATGTCGTTGGTGTAGTCGAACGAACCGGTCACCTTCACGGCGCTGGGGCCGCTGATAGCAGGCAGCGGCGTCGGCGAAGCAGCGGCAGCGGGTGCAGCCGTTGCCTGGGACGGTGTCGGCGAAGGAATGGGCGTCGCCGGACCGCAGGCGGCCAGCAGAAGGACCGCAGCCGCCATGACAAAGAAGACCAAACGCCAAGATTTGTGCATCACACGCTCCTTACTCGGGCGAAGTCGGAAGTGGAACGGAAACCAGTCGGCGCGTTTGCACCTTCCCATCGCGCGCCATACTCGATTATACACGAACTTGCCGCGAAAGCGTTTATAATGAGGCCACCACTCTCTCCCACGGAGGTCCCATGCTCATCACCACCCTGCCCAACGGCTTGACCGTTTTCCTCGAAGAAATTCACACCGCGCCCATCATCAGCCATTGGGTGTGGTATCGCGTGGGTTCGCGTGACGAAATCCCCGGCATCACGGGCATCAGCCATTGGGTGGAACACATGCAGTTCAAAGGCACCCCGCGCTTCCCCGCGGGGG
>CAYVHG010000039.1:0-16449 GCA_964450875.1 uncultured Anaerolineaceae bacterium
GAAACATACAAAGCGCCGCCCAAGGTGCCGGGGCTGCTGGGCGCTGAGGAAGCCCGGCGGGTTTACGGCGATGGCTCTTTTGGCGGGCCGTACCGCGCGCCTGAAGCCGTGATGGATGAGCTATTCCACGAAGCGCTGGAAGACGTGCTAAACTTATTGCAATTCGATGCGTAAGGTGAGCGGCGGCAGCCGCTCGGGTGCCTCATGGCGTCGGTGCTTCCGCTCGACGAATTGACGCGTGTCTTGACCCGAAGCGCGGGGGAGGAGCTTCTACAAGGGGTGCTGCGGCGCGGCGCGCCCGTGGCGGTGCTTTTTGTAGACATCGACCATTTCAAGAGCATCAACGACGCCTTCGGGCACGAAGTTGGAGATCACGCCCTGCAGTTCGTGGCCGAGCGCCTGCGGGAAGTCGTCGGCCAGCACGGGCACGTCGCCCGCTACGGCGGCGACGAGTTCTTCGTCATCCTGCCCGAAGCAGACGAGAGCACAGGGCGCGCCATCGGCGAGCAATTGCTGGAAGACCTGGGCAAACGGGTGGTTTCCCCCGCCTATCCTTTGCATTTGCGCTTGAGCATTGGCATGGCGCTGGGGCCACAGGACGGTACCACACCCGCCCTTCTGCTGCGCACCGCCGACCGACGGCACTACTTCGCCAAGCACGCCGGGGGCCATTGCCTGGTAGCCACCGACCGCCGGGCCACAGGAGAACTGGTGGCCGTGCCGCGCCGCCCCATCGGGCAGCGCCAGCAATTGGCCTCGCTCTACACCCACTTGGAAGAGCTGCTGCACCACAGCAGTGGGGTCATTCGAGTGCAAGCGCCGCCCTTCGGCGGGGCCGAGAACTTCCTTCGTATCGCCCAAGACATCAGCCGACTACAAGGCTACCTCGTCATCCCCGTTCAAGCCACACCCGCCCGGCATTTGCGTTACCTCGGCGCTGTGGGCCATGCAGTTGCGCACACCTTGGCGCACAACGGTGAACAAGTTCCCTCCCTGGAAACCCCCACACAACTCTTAGGGGCTCTGAGGCACCTGCTTTCCACCGTCCAGCCAGCGAAGGGCTTGCTCTTGACAATTGCCAACGCCTCTTGGTTGGATGAAGCCAGCATAGAAGTCGTGCAGCAGTTGCTTCGTTTACCGAAAGGCTTCGAGCACGTCGGCGTGGTCTACGCTGCGGTGGGGAGCGCTCAGACACGCTTTCGCGCGCCCATGTATGCCAGCATCACCCTGCCGCCGCTCGACAGGCACGAAGTCAAGGCGTGGATCCGCCATGCCCTGCGATGGGAGCCGCCGGAAGCGATGGCCCGCTGGGTATGGGAGCAAACGGAAGGGCTGCCCGAAAAAGTTCATCAAACGCTCACCGCGCTGGTGCATCAGGGATATTTGCAACCTCTACCCGAAGGTTGGCGCTGGCAAACACCCACTGATTGGGAACCCCTCGCCCCCGTTGCAGCCGATCCTGCCCAAATTGGAGTACCCACCGACCTACCGTTGTTGTTTGGGCGCAACCGCGACCTCTGGGTTTTGCAGGAGGCCGTCAGGAAATCCCCGCTGGTGACGGTGAGTGGCGCAGGGGGTGTAGGCAAAAGCCGCTTGTTGCAACAGCTGGCTCTGGAAAGCCACGAGCATTTTCCCGATGGGGTGCGCTACGTTGCGCTGGAAGGTGTCAGCGGCGACCGACTGGCCACTGCGCTGGCACGCGGCCTGCGGATACCGCTGCAAATGCGCAGCGAGGTCTTTCCGCAAATTGCCCAGCATCTCCAAAGCCGCCGCATGCTGCTGGTGCTGGATGGGGTAACTGCCGCGCCGGAAGCCACCAAGCTGTTGAGCCGTCTGGCAAGTGCCGCGCCTCAAAATCGTTGGGTAGTGGGGGCGTTGTGGCAGTTGCACCTTCCCACCGAGCACGTCATCCGCCTGGGGGGGCTAGAAACCCGCGAAGAAGAAGGGGCTTCGCCGGCAGCGCATCTTTTCTTCCACATCGCGCGCCGCAGCGGCGGCGGACAACATTGCAGCGAAAGCCGCCAGCGCGAAGAAATCGAAGCGATTTGCCGCTGGGCCGAAGGCTCGCCCATGGCCGTGCGCATTTTGGCCTCGTGGTGCAATACCCTCACCCCCGCGCAAATTCTAAAATCGCTGAGCCACGTCAAAACCCGCACCAACCCCCTGGAAGCCGCCTTGGACGCCTTTTGGGAAGCGCTCTCGCCCGATGAGCGCCGTCGTTTGGCATTGTTGGCCTTGTTCGAAGGGGCATTCCCACTGGCCGCTGCTCGCGAAGTAGCCGACGCCTCGCTCTTCTTCCTCGACGCGCTGGCTGCCAAAACTTACCTCTCGCGCCGCAGCGGGGGGCGGTTCTATCTACACCCCCTCTTGCAGCAGTACGCCCGCGCGCGGTTGCAGGCTTTCCCCGCAGAGGTAGCCCAGGCAGAACGACAGCACGCCTTCTGGTATTTGAAGCGTTTGCCCGAAACGGGGGGCGCTCACACCGAGGCCGACCGATGGGGCTTCGTGGCATCCGAAGATGACCTTCCCGACGTCATCAAAGCCTGGCAATGGGCGTTGCGCCACCGAGAAGCTGCGTTGCTGGCAGAGGCAGCGCCGTGGGTGTTCCCTTCCTTGGGCGAGCAAAACCGGTTCACCGAGACTTCCGCCTTGGTAGACGAAAGTGTTGCCAGCTTGCGCCGCTGGTTGCCCAGAGAACGCACGCACGATTATTTCCTGCTGCGGGCCTACCTCGAGGTGATGCGCGCCGAGTTCCATTACCACTTAGGCGATTACCAGGAAGCATTACACCGGCTACAGCGCGTCTATCGGCGGCAGTTTCCCCTGCTTCCCCCCTTGCATCAGGCTCACGTCACGGCTGTTTTGGGGCGTGTGTACAGCGCCGTGGGAGATTACGCCGCCGCGGTTTCGTTCATGGAACATGCTTATCAGGTGTACCAGCAGGAAAACGTCCGTCCTTTGCTCCTCACGTTGCTCAACGCAACCGGCATCGCAGCTTACGGGCAAGGCGACCTGACCGCCGCAGAGCATTTCTTCGGCAAAGCGCTGGAGATTAGCCGCGAACAAGAAAAACCTCGCGCTGTAGCCGCGTTGCTCAACAACTTGGGCAACATCGCTTGGCAGCGCGGCCGCCACCAGCAGGCCGAACGCTTGCTGCGCGAAGCGCTTCGGTTGCTGCAAAAGGAAGATGCTCCCAGCTTGAAAGCCTCGGTGTTGGATAGCGTTGCCCGGGTGGAAAGCACCCAAGGCGCCTATCAGCGGGCGCTGAATCACCTCAACGAAGCCATCACGCTTTCCCAGCGCATCAGCGCCTGGCCGAATGCCTTGGTTGCTATGAGCACGGCGGCGTATGTGTGGGCAGAAATCGGGCACATTGAAGAAGCCGCCGATTTGCTCGCTACAATTACCCGCTGTCAGGAACTTCCCCACTACGATTATGCCCAGGTGCAAGAGGTCATGCGGCGCTTGCCCGAGGGCGAGCCTTTGACAACAACGGACGTCGCCTCGCTCGCTCAATATGTCCTGAACCAAAACCGCCAGTGGGGCATGGAACTAAGCCATGCCGCCCCAAACTCTTCTTCAGGAGGTTCATCGTGAAAAAACAAATCATCACCACCGACAAGGCCCCCAAAGCCATCGGCCCCTACTCTGCGGCGGTGCGCGTGGGCAGCTTCGTGTATACCGCGGGGCAAATCGGCATCGACCCCGCGACGGGCGAAGTGGTTCCCGGCGGCATCGAAGCCGAAACGCGCCAGGCGCTCACCAATCTCAAGCACATTCTGGAAGCCGCTGGCACCTCGCTGGAGCACGTCGTCAAGACCACCGTCTTCCTGCGCGACATCAACGACTTCGCCCGCATGAACGCGGTTTACGCCGAATTCTTCACCGCCAACCCGCCGGCGCGCTCGGCAGTGCAGGCGGCCGCCCTGCCCAAAGGCGTCGCGGTGGAAATCGAAGCCGTCGCTTTCGTGGAGGGCTGAGTTGCCCAGCGACCACCCCCTCGTGCTCGTGGTGGACGACGAACCGCACATCGTCCAGCTCACCCGCATGTATCTGGAGCGGGAAGGCTACCGCGTGCACAGCGTAGGCGACGGCGAAGCGGCGCTGACCGCGGCGGGCTCCCTGCACCCTGACGCCATCGTGCTCGACATCATGCTGCCCAAACTGGACGGCTTGGAAGTCGTCCGCCGTCTGCGCGCCGCCGAGGACCCCGTGCCCATCATCATGCTGACCGCCCGCGACGACGACTACGACAAAATCCTCGGGCTGGAACTCGGCGCAGACGACTACCTGACCAAACCCTTCAACCCGCGGGAATTGGTGGCGCGGGTCAAGGCGTTGCTGCGTCGGCAGGAACGCTTTGCTGCCCAGGCAGCGGCGCAGCCCAGGCCGGTGCGCCTCGGCAACACCGAAATCGACCCCGCGGCGCGCGAAGTGCGGGTCGCCGGGCGTGAAGTGCCGTTGCGGGCGCAGGAGTTCGAACTGCTGTGGGTGTTCGTGCAACACCGCGGCATGGTGCTCAGCCGCGAACAGCTGCTGCGGCTGGCATGGGGCTACGACTACGTCGGCCAAACGCGCACGGTGGATGTGCACATCGCCCAGCTGCGCAAGAAACTGAGCGAAAGCGACCTCAAAATCGAAACCGTCACCGGCGTGGGCTACAAACTGGTGGTGTAAATGCTTCATTCCCTGCGAGCACGTTTGCTGTTGACTTACGTCGCGGTCATCGCGGTGGTGCTGGTGGTGGTGGCGGCGGCATTGGCGGTGTTGGTCGTCCGCAACCCTGGAATTTACCACCGGGTATACAACCGTCAGGCTTTGGCCTTGCAAATCGCCCGGCGGCGGTTAGAGGCCTTCCCCCGCCAGGAACCTTCCCTCGGTTGGCGGGAAGCCCTGCGCATCGCCGAGGTGTTGCAAGCGCGGGCGTTGGTGCTTTCCGCCGATGGGCAAGTGTTGCACGACACCGACCCCAGCGGCCCCGCGCTGCGCCTTCCCCCTTTGAGCGGCCAAGACATCCAACGCGGGCGCCTGCGGGCTGCCGATGGTAGCCCGTGGGCCTACTCCGCCTTGCAAGTGCGGCGCGGCTTATGGCTGGTCGTGGCCGAGCCCTTGCCGCGCCCCTTGGAAATGCTGTGGCGCAACCGGCAAGATTGGCTGGTGCCGCTCATCGAGGCCGCGGTGCTGGCGTTGTTGCTGGCGCTGGTGCTGGCGTGGTGGCTCAGCCGGTGGGTGGCGCGCCCCCTGCGCCGCACCGCCCAAGCCGCGCGCGCTTTAGCCGAAGGGCATTACCAGCCGGTGCCCGAAGAAGGCCCCCAGGAAGCCCGCCTGCTGGCGCGCACCTTCAACGAAATGGCGCGCCGCGTCGAGGCTTCCCAGCGCTCTCAGCGCGAGTTCGTCGCCAACGTTTCGCACGAGCTGAAAACCCCCATCACCTCCATCCAGGGTTTCGCCCAGGCCATCGTCGATGGCACTGCCAGCGACCCCGAAAGCGTGCGCACCGCCGCGCAAGTCATCGCCGAGGAAGCCGGGCGCATGCACCGCCTGGTGCTCACTTTGCTCGACCTCGCCCGCCTCGATGCCGGAACAGCCGACTTGCGCCGCGAAACCGTGGCGTTGCGCCCTCTGCTGGAAACCTTGTGCCTGCACTTCCGCCCGCAGGCCGAGGCGGCAGGCGTGCACCTCGCCCTCGAAGCCCCCGACGACCTGACCGTGACCGGCGATAGCGACCGTCTGGCGCAGGTCTTCACCAACCTGCTGGACAACGCCCTCAAACACACCCCCAGCGGCGGCAAAGTGCGCCTGCAGGCGCGGCGCACGAGCAGCGGCGTGGAGGTAAGCGTCAGCGATACCGGCGAGGGCATTCCGCCCGAAGCCCAGCAGCGCATTTTCGAGCGCTTCTACCGCGGCGACAAAGCCCGCAGCGGCGGCAGCGCTGGCCTGGGGCTGGCCATTGCCCGCGAAATCGTGCGCGCCCACGGCGGCGACATCACCGTCCACAGCACCCCTGGCAAAGGCAGCACCTTTGTGGTAAAACTGCCCCACTAACCTGCAACTTCCATCTTTTCCCCTGCCCATGATGCCCACGGTTTCCGTCATCGTGCCATGTTACAATGAGCAGCCCACCATCGGCCTGCTGCTGGATGCCCTCTACGCGCAAACCTACCCGCGGGCTGCGCTGGAAGTCGTGATTGCCGACGGGCTTTCCACCGACGGCACCCGAGCGGCGATTGCAGCGTGGCAGGCCGCGCACCCCGACCTGAGCGTGCGCGTTGTCGACAACCCCGACCGCATCATCCCTGCCGCGCTCAACCGAGCGCTGGCCGCCGCACGCGGTGAAATCATCGTCCGCCTCGACGCCCACTCGGTGCCTGCGCCCGACTACATCGCCCGCAGCGTGGCCGCGTTGCAGGCCGGGCGTGGGGAAAACGTCGGTGGGGTGTGGGAAATCCGCCCGGGCGGGGAAGGCTGGCTGGCCGAATGTATCGCGGCAGCCGCCGCACACCCGCTGGGCGTGGGCGATGCCCGCTACCGCTACGCCTCCACTGCCGCGGCAGTGGATACCGTGCCCTTTGGAGCCTTCTACCGCCGCCTGATCGAGCGCATCGGCGGGTTCGACGAGAGCCTGTTGACCAACGAAGATTACGAGTTCAACACCCGCGTGCGCGAAGCGGGCGGCACCGTGTGGCTCGACCCCAGCATTCGCTCGGCCTACTTTGCCCGCCCTACCCTGCGGGCGCTGGCGCGGCAATATTGGCGCTACGGCTACTGGAAAGTGCAAATGCTGCGGCGCTACCCCCACACACTGCGATGGCGGCAGGCATTGCCGCCGTCCTTCGTGTTGGCGCTGGGGGTGCTGGCCATAGCGGCGACGGTCTGGCAACCGGCGCGGCTGCTGCTGGGCTTCCAGCTCGGCGGGTACGCGCTGGCACTGCTGGCCGCAGGGCTGCACCTGGCCGTGCGGCGGCGCAAAGCGGCCTGCGTGGTCGGCGCGCCGCTGGCGATGGCCACCATGCACCTGGCTTGGGGGGCGGGCTTCTTGTGGGGCATCGTCTCCCCACCGCGGGCCGTGGGCGCACCTTCCCGGCGGTGACACCGCCGCATTCCCAATTGCCGCGTTCTCGGGCCTTCCCCCGCCCGAAGACGCACCGAGCGCCCGAAGACGCACCGAGAGAACCATGCCGCCTGTGCGATCGACCCCGAAAACTTCCCCTTTACGCTTACGGCCGGCCGAACGGCGCACGTTGCTGCTCACCGGTGATGTGGCTGCCGTGCTGCTCGCTTGGGCAACGGCGGTTTACTTCTGGTGGGTAGGCGACCGCCTGGTGCTCGGCTTCCCCGGCCGAGCCTATATTGCCGATTTGCCGCTTTGGTTCCACTTGCTGCCGCTGTTTTGGCTGCTGCTGCTGGTGGAACTCTACACCCCCCACAAAGCCAGCCGCTGGCGGGAGACCGTGCGCGGCGTGGTAATGGCAGCCCTCGCCGGCGGGGTAATTTACCTGGTAGTGTATTTCACCTCGCCGCCGCTCTCGTTGCCGCGCAAAGGGGTGGCCGTCTTCTTCATCACTGCCACAGGCTACACGCTCGTCTGGCGCTATTTCTACATTCGCGTTTTCAACGCACCGCGCTTCATGCGCCGAGTGTTGGTGGTGGGCGCGGGAAAGGCCGGGCGGGCGATTTTGCAGGCCATCCACAGCATCGAGCCGCCGCCTTTCAAGGTGGTCGGCGTGCTCGATGACGACCCCCAAAAATGGGGCAACACCTTCGAAAGCGAGCCTGTGCTGGGCGGCAGCGAGCAGCTGCTGGAAATCGTGCAGCGCGAAGCGGTCTCCGACATCATCGTCGCCATCAGCGGCGAGATGCACGGCCGCATGTTCCAGGCCATCTTGGATGCCCAGGAGCAGGGGGTGGAAATCGCGACCATGGCAGCCGTGTACGAGGAACTGCTGGAGCGGGTGCCCATCAAACACCTCGATGCCGATTGGCTCATCCGCTCTTTCGTGGACGAGGCGCGTGTGAGCGCCTTTTACCTGATGGGCAAGCGGGCGCTCGATATTTTCGGCGGGTTGGTGGGCGTGACGCTGTTGGCGGTTCTCTTCCCGTGGATCGCCCTGGCCATCGCGCTGGAAAGCGGCTTCCCGATTTTCTTCAAGCAAACCCGCTCGGGGCGCGGCGGGCGGCCCTTCACGATGATCAAGTTCCGCACCATGCGCCCCGTGCCGCCCGGCCAAGACGAGGGCAAATGGGCCGACGACGACGCCCACCGCATCACGGCCTTGGGGGCCTTCCTGCGGAAAACGCACCTCGACGAGTTCCCTCAATTCATCAACGTCCTCGCAGGCGATATGAGTGTGGTGGGGCCGCGCCCCGAGCAGCCCGCGCTCATCGCCGACCTGGAGAAGAAAATCCCCTTCTACCGGGCGCGGTTGCTGGTCAAGCCTGGCGTCACCGGCTGGGCGCAGGTCAATTATGGCTATGTGGCCTCGGTGCACGATACCGAAATCAAATTGGAATACGACCTTTACTACATCAAGCACCGCAGTTTGCTTTTCGACATCGTCATCATTTTGCGCACGCTGGGGACGGTTTTCGGAGGCAAAGGGCGATGAAGCGAGCGCTGGTCACCGGCGGTGCGGGGTTCATCGGCTCGCACATCGTGCAGGCGCTGCTGGCCGAGGGCTGGCAGGTGCGCGTGCTGGATGATTTCTCCAGCGGCAAGCGTGAAAACCTGGCCGGGCTGGCGGGCGCGCGGCTGGAAGTGCAAGAAGGCGACCTGCGCGACCCGCTGGCGCTGCGCGCTGCCCTGCGCGGGGTGAGCGTGGTGTTCCACGAAGCCGCTTTCGTTTCGGTGCCCGCTTCGATGGAAGACCCGCTCACCTGCCACGCGGTCAACGATGCCGGCACGGCGCGCTTGCTGGAAGCCGCCCGGCAGGCGGGTGTCGAGCGGGTGGTGCTGGCTTCCAGCGCGGCGGTTTACGGCGATAGCACGGCCTTCCCGCTGAGCGAAGACCTGCCTCCGCGCCCCCTTTCCCCCTACGCCGCCACCAAAGCCGCCAACGAGCTCTATGCGCGCCTTTATACCGTGGCGTTTGGCTTGCCGGTGGTCGCGCTGCGCTATTTCAATGTGTATGGCCCGCGCCAGCGCCCCGATAGCCCCTACGCGGCCGCCATTCCCATTTTCGCGCGGCGGATGCTGGCGGGGCAACCGCCCACCGTGTTCGGCGATGGCGGCCAGCGGCGCGATTTCGTCTTCGTAGGCGACGTCGCCCAGGCCAACCTGCGCGCCGCCGAAAGCGAAGCCGCCGCAGGGGAAGCCATCAACATCTGCACCGGCCGCGAAGTGTCGCTGCTGGAACTCATCGCCGCGCTGCGGGAACTCATCCCCGCCGCGCCGGAGCCGGTCTTTGCGCCCCCCCGGCCAGGCGACATTTACCGCTCGGTCGGGAACCCTGCCAAAGCGGCGCGCCTGCTGGGCTTTCGCCCCCAAACCCCGCTGCAGGAAGGCCTGGCAGCGGTGGTGGAGTGGATGCAAACAGCCCCCGCTTGAAAAACACGCAGCCCGCCTTGCCGGCGGGCTGTTGCCGTTTCGGGGCCCCAGGGGGCGGGTCAGAAGAGCGGCAGGGCAATTTTGTCGGTCACGAGCAGGCAAAACGAGCCCAACATGCACACGGAAAGGAAGAAGAGCACCGCCAGCACGAACCGCTGGACGGGGGTCATGCCAAAAAGAAGCTCGTCTTCCGTCGTTTCAGGGGAAGGCGCAGAGGTTTCGGGGTCTTCATCTTCCAAAAAATCGCCGCTTTCGCGGAAATCGTCCAATGTCATGGTGACCTCCTCGGTGGTGCGTCGGGCGCTGGTCTAAGTTTATGGCAATTTAGCCTGGCTGTCAACCGGCCGCAAGTGGCCTTGCAGGGCATAGAGGGTGTGGATGTCGCCGGAAGGCAACCGCAGACGAAGCCCGCCTCGGTCATCGAGCCCCAGCAGCACGCCCTGGGTGCTTCCGGCGTGCACGCGCTGCCCACGGTAAGCCAAGCGGGCTTCCCACGCCTGCAGGAAGGCAGGGGTAGCGAGACGATGCCGCCACGCCAGCATACGGCGTAGCACCTTGGCCAAGAAACCCCAGCGGGGCGGCGGGAAGCCCAAGACGTCGGCGATGCAGCCCGCGGGGAAATCGGCTACACCGACGGGCGGTAAGGCTTCCGGTGCAAGGTTCACGCCAACGCCCACAGCCACCGCGGCGGGGCGCTCGCCTTCCCAGACGGTTTCGGCCAGCACCCCCGCGATTTTGCGGCCTTCCAGCAGCACATCGTTGGGCCATTTGAGGGTCGGCGAGAGGCCTAAGGTTTCCAGCGCCTCGGCCAGCGCCACAGCCGCCCAGGCGGTAAAACGGGGCAGGTAGGGCTGCTCGCCGGGCAGGGGGCGGGCGATGAACGTCGAGGTCAATGCCGCCGTCGGATGCGACCACCACCGGTTGCCCCCCCGCCCGCGGCCGCGGGTTTGCCGCTCGGCCAGCACCAGGCACCCTTCCGGCGCGCCCGCAGCAGCCCAGGCCAACGCTTCGTCGTTGGTGGAGCCGGTCACGGGGTAAAAGCGCCACGCCGTGAGGGGCAAGGCGCGCAGCTCCCGTTGCAGCGCCGGGGGGCCAAGGTGCCAATTGGCCGTCATGGCGTTCCCTCGCGAGGGGGCGGCGGAACCTGGGAGGGCGTCAGCGGCAAACGCCCCAAGGCGCGGAAAGCCAACGGCCCCAGCAGAAACGGCAGCCAGAAGGTAATGCCCCGATAGGCCAAGGTAATCACCGCAGCTGCTCCCAAGGCGACATTGAGTGAATTGAGCGCCACCGTCATCACGCCCTCCACGATGCCAATCCCCGACGGTGTGGGAGAGATGATCATGAACAGCATGGCCACCGCATAGCCCCCCACCACCGTGCCCAATGAGTGCGGCACATGGAAAGCCAGAAACACCAACCAGAGCACCAGCACTTGCAACATCTTGCTCACCACCCCCAAAGTTGCCGGCAGCAGCACCGCATGGGGCTGACGGCGGAGGGCTTGTAGCCCTTCCCCCGCATCGAGAGCGAAAGTGCGCGCCCGACTCTCGGAAAGGTAAGGGCGGTGCAACAAGGGCCACAAGAGGCGGTTGACGCCGTGGGCTATGGCCCCCAGCACCCGGGCCAGAAGCGGACCAGAGTAAGCCCCCAAATAAAGCAATGCCCCCAGCCCTACGGCCAACCCGGCCATCAGGATGGAAGCAATGATGTCGGCCGTGGTCAAATGGTTACGCCGGATGAGCACGACCAGCCCCAAGGCCAGCACGGCCAAGAAGCCCGCATACTCGAAGAAGAGATACACCACCCCGGCGACGGTGGCACGGCTGGCCGAATAACCTTGTTGGCGGGCTTCGGCGATATACACCGCCAACCCGCTCATGCCGCCGCTGGGCACCACCACACCGAAAAAGTTCGCACCCAACGCCATCAACGCCAGGCGGATGGGGCTTTCTTCGAGCCCCAAGGCCCGGTAAAGGACCCTCAGATTGCAGCCTGCGTTGAGGTACCACAACACTTGAACCCCCAAGGCCAAACCGATAAATCGCAGGTCGCCCTGCCGCAGGGTTGCCACGATGGTGTGAATTTCTGCCAGGCGCCCAATGAGGAAAGCAACGCCCAGCAACAGCGCCAGGGCAAAGAGAAGTTTGCGCATGGGGGCATTATACCAAGCCCGCCGAGCATCGAGGCATCACAAAAAAGCAGGGCGGGGGGCCTCCCCGCCCTGCCGTGCTTGCCCGCTCGGCGTGGTGCGGACTACTGCCGCGGCCGTTCGCCCAAGGTCACCTTCAGGGTGATGGTCTTGCTCCCCCGCACAACCTCGAGAGACACGGTTTCGCCGGGTTTGTGGTCGAAGAGTGTGTTGATGAAGGGGTGCTGGTCGTCGATGGGCGTGTCGCCAATCTGCGTGATGATGTCGCCATGCTGCAGGCCTGCTTTTTCGGCCGGGCTTCCTGCCGCCACTTGGACGACGTACACGCCCCATTTCACCGGCAGCCCATAGCGGGCAGCGATGGCGGGGTTGATGCCTTGCCAGTCGATGCCCAAGTAGGGCCGAGCGACATAGCCTTGCTTGATGATCTGCTCGGCAATTGCGCGCACAGTGTTGGAAGGAATGGCAAAGCCCAGCCCTTCGGCGACGTCGCCGCCGCCGTTGCGAACAATGAGGGTGTTGATGCCCACCACTTCGCCAGCCAGGTTGACCAGCGGGCCGCCGGAGTTGCCGTGGTTGATGGCCGCATCGGTCTGGATGAGGCCCTCCATCACATAGCCCCGGCCGGTATCGAGGTTGCGTCCGGTGGCGCTGACCACGCCCACCGTCACCGTGTTGCGGAAGGCGCCCAACGGCGAACCGATGGCAATCACGGTTTCGCCAGGCTTGAGAGCATCGGAATTGCCCAGCACGGCCACGGCCGGCACTTTACCCTTCACCTGCAACACTGCCAGGTCGGCGAAACGGTCGGTGCCCACGACATGGGCTTCCCGCTTGGTGCCGTCCGCGAAGATGACTTCCAATTTCCGCGTACCGGCGACCACGTGGTTGTTGGTAATGATGTAGCCTTTCTCGGAAACGATGACGCCCGAACCGCTGACCTGCTCATCGGGTGTGGGGCCGAAGAAAGTCATCCGTCCGGGAATGACACCCACGACCGTGACCACCGCAGGGGAAACCTTCTCGACCGCCTGGGTAATCGCGGTTTCGATTTGGGTGGTTTCCACCTTCAAGACATCGCCGTTGGGCGTTGTGGCCGTCGCGGGGGCTTTGCCCTGCCCGGCGGGGGAAAGCGTTGCTGCAGGCGCGGCAGCCGGGGCAGCATGAGAAGCAACCCACCAGCCACCCGCCAGCCCACCGCAAAGCGCCGTCAGTGCGGCGGTCAACACCCATAGGAAGATCAACGCAATGCGTTTGGCGTCCATGCTTCACCTCCCGAAGCCCCGGCGCGGGCGTCGGTGCAGGCTTCCGGCGCGGGCGTCGGGGAGATGAAAGATTAGCGGCGGCGACGGCCGCCGAAAATCAACATGGCGTAGTACATCACTTGCAACAATGCGGTGACCAGCGCAGCCACATAAGTCAGCGCCGCCGCGTTCAACACACGGTTCACGCCTGCTGCCTCTTCCTCGGTCTGGATGATGCCGGTTTCGCGCAACAAGCGCTTGGCGCGCGCCGAGGCGTTGAGCTCCACCGGCAGCGTGACCAGCGCAAACGCCGCGCCCAACGAGAAAACCACCAGCCCAACCACTGCCAGCTGCAAGAAGTTGAGAATCAGGCCGAGGAAGATCAAAATCCAGCCCAGGTAAGAGCCGATGTTGACGGCGGGCACCATCATGCTGCGCAGTTTGAGCGGGGCATAGCCTTCCTGGTCTTGCAGAGCGTGGCCGAGTTCGTGGGCAGCCACGGCTACCGAGGCCACGGAACGCCCCTGATACACCTGGGGGGAAAGCCGCAGCACCTTGCTGCGGGGGTCGTAGTGGTCGGTCAACGTGCCACGCACGGCCTCCACCCGCACGCCATGCAGCCCGCCATAGCGAATGAGCCGCTCGGCAGCCTCGGCGCCGGAGAGATTCGCCCGCAGCGGCACGCGCGACCATTTCTTGAAAGCCGAACTGACATACCATTGGGCGGCCAGCATCAACAGGAATGCCGGCGCCATGAAAATCAAGTAGTAAGGGTCGAACCAGAACATCGATCTACCCTCCGTGAGGGGTCATTTGATGCCGCCAGGCGCTTTGCCCGCGAGGATAAGCGCTTTGGCCTTGTCCAGTTGCGGGTCGCGCTTGGCTTTGGCGTCGTCTTGGGTGAGTTCCACTTCGAAATCAGGCGTCAGGCCTTTGCCGCTGATCTGGCGCTTCTTAGGCGTGAGCCACAGCGCCACCGTGATTCGCACTGCGCCTTGGTTGTTGTCCAGTGGAATCCAGTTTTGTACCGAGCCCTTGCCGTAGGTGGTGACACCCACCAGCACGGCGCGGCCGTAATCTTGCAGCGCGCCGGAGACGATTTCGGCAGCCGACGCCGTGCCCTCGTTGACCAACACCACCATGGGCACGTCCGTCGCCAGGCCGCCGCCGTGGGTTTTGTAACTCTTCAGGCTGCCGTCTTTGTATTGCTCGTAGAGCACCACCTTGCCTTCCGGCAAGAACTCGGAGGCCACATCCACCGCAGTCACGAGATAACCGCCGCCGTTGTTGCGCAGGTCCAAAATCAGACCTTTGGGATGCTGCGCCATCAATTCCTTCAAAGTCGTGTGCAGTTCTTGGGTGGTTTTGTCGCCAAAGGTGTGCAGTTGAACGTAGGCAATGCCATCGTCCAGCATTTTGCCTTCCACGCTGGGGATGGTAATCTTGGCTCGCGTGACGACGACATCGAAAGGCTTCTGGTCATCACGCTTGATTGTCAGGCGCACCTTCGTGCCCGCGGGGCCAAGCACCTTCCGCACCACCAGCTCGGGGTTGATGCCCGTGACGTCTTGGCCATCCACGGCGATGATTTCATCGCCCGGCTTCAGCCCGGCTTTCTCGGCCGGGGAGCCTTTCATCGGTGTGACGATGGTGACATATTTGCCCGACGTGTCCACCCACGCCCCGATGCCTTCGTATTCGCCTGCCAGCGAGATGTTGGCCTCGCGATATTCGTCAGGGTCCATGTACGAGGTGTGCTTATCGCCCGTCGCGGCGTACATGCCCCGAATGGCACCCTGCACCAGCTTGACGTCGTCCAGCGGGCGGACGTAGTACTGATGCAACAGCCTCCAGGCCTCCCAGAAGGGGGCCCAAATATCCGTTGTGCTGGCCGTAGGGGTAGGGGTGCCGGGGCCCACGGTGGGCGGGGGCGGGGTAGAAACGGGAACAGTGCTGCCTGCCGGGCTCTCGATGCCTTTGGCAAGGTAGCCAAGGGCAAAGCCGCCTGCAAAAGTGCCCGCCACCAGGGCCAGCACCAGCACAGCGGCCAGAAGGTAACGCCAGTAATTTTTCATCTTGAGCTCCTTATGCATCATGGTCCACAGATAAGCGTACCACGGAGAGATTAGAAAAGTGTAAAAAGTGCCCTAATGTTTTGAAAATTGGCAGTTCCCCGTGGGCAGGTTTCCCCCTGCGCGGCGGGGCGGCGTCTCAGGCGTCCTTCGACGGCGGGCGCAGGTCATCGGGAATGCCCTCGACCGCCTCGCCGAGGGCCTTCCACCCTTGATCTTCCTTGGCCCACGGTGCGCGGCTGCGGCGCACGATCTTTCGCAAGATTTCCACCTGGGCGTGCAAGTTCTGACGGCGCAGGCTGTAAGCCAGCAGCAAGGAGAAGACGATGGCAAGCACAAGGCCGCCGAGCACCAACAACACGGTATGCATGGCTTTCCTCCATTGCGTGCAGCCTGCTCAAGGCCGGCGCGCAGCAGCAGGCGCGGGGGCGCTGGCTGCAATCGGCACCGCCTCGGGCAAGGCGTAAATTTCCGGAATCACGGCATCTACTTGACGCGCCTCTGCAGCCGCGGCCTTCCGGCTCACCCACACCGTGCGGAAGCCCAACGGGCGGGCAGCGGTCAGATTGCAAAGGCGGTCATCGACCAGCACGACCTCGCCGGGCGGCGGATTCCCCGCCAAGGCCAGGGCCTTCCGGTAGGCGCTTTCCCACGGTTTGGGGTGCAAATCGGTGGCAAAGATGTCGATGACGCCCTGGAAAACCTCGGCCACGCCCAAA
Source organism: uncultured Anaerolineaceae bacterium (assembly GCA_964450875.1). Classification (GTDB taxonomy): domain Bacteria; phylum Chloroflexota; class Anaerolineae; order Anaerolineales; family DRMV01; genus DRMV01. Next base: position 15,729 of record CAYVHG010000039.1, read on the forward strand.
ATTTCCAACACTCGGCGGGCGTGGGCAGCGTCGGCATTGGTGAACACCCATTTGGGGCCGGGCAATACCTCCAACGCCTGGCGCAACCGCGGGTCGGGGTCCAGGTAGGCTTCCAACGGCAGGTCGTGGGTAAAGGCAAAATAATCGTGCGGGTCGGCTTGCTCTGGCATTTCGTGAAGCAGCCCTTGCAAAGTGGTGCCGTAAGCCGCAACCCACCGGCGGCGTAACGCCTGCGCCGCTTCCGAAGCAAGCCCCAAGCGCGCTTCCAGGTAGCGGGTGATGCGCGCACTGATGGCAGGCCACAAGCCCGTGCGGTCGGTGTAAAGAGTGCCGTCCAAATCGAGAAACCAAGCCACCATAGTCTAATTGTACCCGATGGTATAATTTTGCCATCCCCTTGGCGAGGAAAGCCCATGGCACTTACCCGTAAAGAAGTGGAACACATTGCTCAATTAGCCCGTCTGGAACTCACCGACGAGGAAATCGAACAATATCGCGAGCAACTTTCCGACGTGTTGGATTATGTTGCCCGCTTGCAAGGGCTGGATACCAGCGGCATTCCGCCCACGGCCAGCGTGCTGCCGCCGCGCACGGTTTTGCGCGAAGACCAGCCGCGGCCGTCTTTGCCGCGTGAGGCGGTGCTCGCCAACGCTGCGGAAACCACCGACGGGCAATTCCGCGTGCCGCCCGTCTTTGGAGGGAAGGAATGATGCTGACCGTC
>CAYVHG010000040.1:0-12976 GCA_964450875.1 uncultured Anaerolineaceae bacterium
GCGGCTTGCTTCACGGCGGGCAGGGCGAGTGCAGCGGCCAGGTCGGGGACGATGTCGGCAGCCCGCAGCACGGCCAGGTGCATTTCGGGCAGCAGGGAGGCCGTTTGAGGTTGCCCTACCCCGCTGGGCACCACCAGACTGCCGGTGGCGGCGATGCCAGCCAGCGCGCCCGTCAGCCCCACTGGGGGGATGTCGGTTTCTGCTCGCTGGGGGAAGGCCGCGGGGGAGCGGTCAATTCCCGCGGCATCGAGGGCGGCGACTACTTCGCGGGGCAGGTAGGCGGCTTCCCACGCCCATAGGCGCGTGACGCCTTCCTTTTGGAGAAAAGCCACCACGGCTTCGCCAGCCTGCGCCATGTCGGTTACCGGCACCACTTCGCCGCCCAGCGCCGTGAGGGCTGCGGTGAATTGGCGGCTGAGGCTGGAAGGCCGAGAGGCGCGCCTTCGAGGGGATGCGGTGGGTGGTTTGCGGGGAGGGTGTCGTGGGGAAGGCTCAGCCGCGGCGGAAGCGGCAGTTTCTCGCGGGGCGACGGCGCCGCGCAAAAAGGGAATGGGCAGCACCGAGGCCAGGAGCCGCGTCGCGGGGCGCAGGGCGCGCTGTGCCAGCCGAAACCAAGCCGGGCGGGTAGCGACGCCGGCGTAGAGCTTCAGGAAGGCGTGGAAAGGCGGGCGGTGGGGGCGGGCGGCTTTGCGGCGGCCTGCGGGGAAGGGCCCGGGCGGAGCAAAACCCGCACGCGCCCGCAAAATCAGCTCCGGCAGGGGCACTTCTACCGGGCAGGCTTCGGCACACGCACCGCAGAGGGTGCAAAGGTAGGGCAGGTTGCCGTAGTCTTCGAAGCCGAAGAGCCCGGGCGAAATGACGATGCCGATGGGGCCGGGGTAAGGGGTGGGTTTGCCGCCGCGGCCGAGGTAGGCATGGCCGCCAATCTCTTGGAACACCGGGCACGTGTTCAAGCATGCCCCGCAACGGATGCAGCGCAATGCGTCGGCGAGGGGTGTTTGCGCCAGGCGGCGGCGGCCGTTGTCTACGATGACGAGATGGCGCGCTCGCGGCGTGTCGGTTTCGCCTTCCCGCCGAGGGCCGTGGATGAGGGTGGTGTAAACGGTCAGATCTTGGCCGGTCGCCGAGCGCGGCAGCAGTTCCAGCATGAGCGCCAAGTCGTCCAGCGAGCGCACCAGCCGTTCCGCGCCCATCACGGCGATATGCAGGCGGGGCAGGGTGGTGACCATGCGGCCGTTGCCTTCGTTGGTCACGATGCAGATGCCGCCGGTTTCAGCGACGCCAAAGTTGGCGCCGCTGATGCCCACATCGGCCTGCAGGAAGGCCTCTCGCAGGTGGCGGCGGGCGGTGGCAGTCATGGCTTCCACATCTTCGGTGTAGGGCATGCCCAGCAGGTCGTGGAAGGTTTGGGCGACTTCCTGGCGGCGGAGGTGCACCGCGGGGGTGATGATGTGGGCAGGGCGTTCGTGCCGCAGTTGGATGATGAATTCACCGAGGTCGGTTTCGATGACTCGGTGCCCCGCGGCTTCCAGCGCGGCGTTGAGGCTGATTTCTTCGGTCACCATGGATTTGGATTTCACCACCAGGCGGGGGCCTTCCCCTTCGGCGGCAATCAGGTCGAGGATGATGCGCCGCGCTTCGGCGGCGTCGGCCGCGAGGTGCACCTGGAAGCCGTTGCGGCGGGCGTTGGCGACGAATTGGCCGAACACTTCATCCCAGTGGGCGAGCACCTCGGTGCGCACCGCGGCAGCCCGTTGGCGCATGGTTTCCCACGGCTCGGGTAGAGAGGCGTGGGCGCGGGCGCGGGCTTCTCGCCGCCGCTCGGCGTTGGCATCCAACGCGGCTTGCAGCGCGGGGTTGGCTAAAGCCTGGCGGATGGCGTGGCGAAGGTCGGACATGGGCGGCTTCCCTTGGAAGGTTAGGGTGCGGGCTCGGAGCGTTGCGGTGCGCCCAACACCTCGGCGAGGTGAATCATGCGGGTGGGCACACCGGCCTTGTTCAGCCCGCCTTGGATGTGCAACAAGCAGCTGGGGTCGGCGGTGATGCAATAATCGGCGCCGGTGGCCGCGATGTTGGCGACTTTGCGCGCCAGCATGGCTTCGGCAATTTCGGGAAATTCGGCGGAAAACACCCCGCCGAAGCCGCAGCATTCTTCGGCGTGGGGGAGTTCCACGAATTCGGCGCCGTGCAGCGCGGCGATGAGGGCCCGCGGCTGGCGGTCGACGCCCAGCGCCCGCAGCAGGTGGCACGAGGGGTGGTAGGTGACGCGATGGGGGAAGGCCACGCCGAGGTCGGTGACGCCCAGGACGTCGACCAGGAACTCGCTGAGTTCGTAAGAGCGTTGGGCGAGGGCCTCGGCGCGGGGGCGCCAGGCAGGGTCTTCGGCGAAGAGCTCGCCATAGTGCTGGCGCAGCATGGCCGCACAGGAGCCCGCCGGCAATACCACCGGCCCGGAGTAGGCTTCCAGCACTCGGATGGTGTGTTCGGCCATGCGACGGGCGCTTTCCCAGTCGCCAGCGTTGAAGGCGGGCTGCCCGCAGCAGGTCAGCCCTCGCGGGCGCACAACCTCCGCACCAGCGCGGCGTAACGCCGTTTCGGCAGCGTCGGCGATGGTGGCACGAAACGTGCTCGCCAAGCAGGTAGAAAAAAGGTTAACCGTGATGGGCATGACGGCCTCAGTAGAGATGGAAAAGATGAAGGGGTGCTTTTATCATACCCCACGCCGGGCATTTTGGGTATAGCCGCGATGCCCAAGATGGGGCCACAGCATTGGCGCTTTTGCGGGCACGCTCCAACCCGAGAGGCTGCGGCGCCCTCGCTGCGGACTTTTTGCGGTAAAATAGAGCAACACCGCCGCGAGGAGGTTCCTTTTGATCGGCTTTTTGGTTTATCTTATCAATATTGTGGCGAACGTTTTGGAGCTCGTCGTTGTCGTGGATGCTGTGCTTTCCTTTTTCGTGCACCCGCTGCACCCCGTGCGGGTGGCGTTGGGGCGCATCGTGCGGCCTTTGCTTGCACCTATTCAGCAAGTGCTACCGCCTGTTGGTGGCTTCGACCTGAGCCCCATTGTGCTCATTTTCTTGATCGAAATTGTCCGCAGTGTTCTCGTGCATTTCTTGCTCTCGTTGGCATGGTGAGGGAAAACGATGAAACGAAAGTTCCGCTTTCACAACGGCAAGACGGGCTCGGCGCTGGCGGTGAGGGTAACGCCGCGGGCTTCCCGTGACGAAATCGCGGAGGTGTTGAGCGATGGCACCATTCGCATCCGCTTGACGGCCCCGCCGGTGGAAGGCAAGGCCAACAAAGCGCTCATCAAGTTCCTGGCCAAGGTGCTGGATGTCGCGCCTTCACGCATCGAAATCGTGGCGGGGGAAGGCGGGCGCGACAAACTGGTTTCCATTGTAGATATGGATGTGGAGGCCGCGCAGCGCAAAATCATGGAACACTTGGCGCAACCCTGATGTGCAGCATATTGGAAAGCAGCCCCCCGTTGTGGGGGCTTTTTTGTCGCCAGCCTCGGCGGGCGGTGGTGCTATAATGGAAGCGACCGGGTCAAGGGAGCCCAATGCCTGATTTGTGGAGGTGTGCATGACCGCTTTAGGTGCCGGCCGCGGCTTCGTTCCGCCGCCGATTACGCGCGTGGAAGAAACCGGCCTCTCTACCCTCTGGCTGCAAGACCTCGCTTTGAAGATCCTCTATTTTCAAGGGTATTTGACGGGCTATGACATTGCCGAGGCAATGGCATTGCCTTTTACCGGCTTGGTCGATCAGCTGCTGGATACGCTGAAGCGGGAGAAGATGATCGAGGTGAAAGCCTCGCGCGGCGGCTTGGGGTCGGGGGTCTATGAATATGCCATTACGGAGGCCGGGCTGCGGCGTGCCCGGGAGGCCTTGGCCCGCAGCCAGTATGCCGGGCCTGCACCGGTGCCCTTGCATGTTTACAACGAGGCGATGCGCAAGCAAAGCCGTTCCCGCATGACGGTGACGCCGCGGGTGATGCGCAAAGCGCTGGCTTCGCTGGTGCTTTCCGAGAAGACTTTCCACCGCATTGGCCCGGCGGTCAATTCGGGGGCTTCCATTTTCCTCTACGGCCCGCCCGGGAACGGCAAAACCACCATCGCCCGCGCTATCGGCGATATGGTGCTTTCCGAGGCCATTTACATCCCCTATGCCTTGTACGTCGATGGGCAGGTCGTGACGCTTTACGACTCGGTCAACCACAAGCGCGCCCCCGATGAAGATGCCACCGGCCACGGCACAGGCTCACTGCGCGCCAGCAAGCGCCGCGACCCCCGCTGGGTGCGCATCCATCGCCCTTTCATCATGGTGGGCGGCGAGTTGACCCTCGCGAACCTCGACTTGATCTTCGACGACGTCAACAAGTTCTACCAAGCCCCTGTGCAGGTCAAGGCCAATGGCGGCATTTTGTTGGTAGACGACTTCGGCCGCCAGCAGGTGCGCCCGCGCGACCTGCTCAACCGCTGGATCGTGCCGCTGGAAAACCGCATCGATTACCTCACCCTGCACACCGGCCGGAAAATCGAAGTGCCTTTCGATGTGCTGGTGGTCTTTTCGACGAACTTGCCCCCCAAAGAGCTGGTGGACGAAGCCTTTTTGCGGCGGCTGCGCCACAAAATCTACATCGGCGACCCCTCTTACGGTGAATATCGGGAAATCTTCCGCCGAGTGGCGCAGGCCAAAGGGGTGGCTTACAGCGATCAGGGGTTGGCCTATCTGCTGCAAGAGTGGTACATCAAGCGCGGACGCAAACTGCGCGCTTCGCATCCGCGCGACATCTGCGACCAGATCATCGACATTGCCCGCTACCGCGGCATCGAACCGACGATGACGCGGGAACTCATCGACCAGGCGGCTGCAGCCTATTTCGTGGATCTTTAGGCCATGTTACCTCTTTGGAAGGACTTACCGCGGCCGGTGATCATCGCCCATCGGGGGGCATCGCACGATGCGCCGGAAAACACCCTGGCGGCCTTCCGCCTGGCCGTGCGTCAGCATGCCGAAGCGGTGGAACTGGACGCCAAATTGACGCGCGATGGCCGCATCGTGGTCATGCACGACAACACCGTGGACCGCACCACCGACGGCCACGGCGCTGTGCGTAAAATGGATTGGGATGCCCTGCACGCCCTCAGCGCAGGAGGGCAACCCGGCGACCCCGAAACGGCCATCCCCTTGCTGGCGGAAGTGTTGCAGGCCGTGACGCCCGACCTGCTGGTGAACATCGAACTGACGAATTACGCCGCGCCCTTCGACGCCCTGCCGATCAAGGTGGCCGAGCTGATCCTCTCCCTTGGTGTCACCGAGCGGGTGTGGGTGTCGTCTTTCAACCCGCTGACCTTGATGCGCTTTGCCCGTCGCCTGCCCGAGGTCCCGATTGGTTTTTTGGTCGACGAGCGTCGGCCGTGGCTTTATCGCCTTTTTCGGCGCGTGGTGCCCCACGCCTTGGTGGAGCCGCACCGAGCGCTGGTCACGCCGGAGGCCGTGGAGCGTTGGCACGCTGCGGGCAAGGCGGTGGCCGTTTACACGGTGAACGATGCCGCCGAAATGGAACGCCTCTTCGCCTGGGGCGTAGACGGCATCTACACCGACAACCCGCGCCTGGCGCGTGAGGTGCGGGAAGCCTTCCTGGCGCGCGCGTCTTGAAGCCGTTGCGGCTGGCATTTGCTGCCGGCGCTCCTGCCGAGGGCAGTTGATTTTCCCCTGGCGCGGCGCTTGGCAACGCCGGTGGGCTTCAAGGCGGCAAGCCGATGCAAGTTAGTCTCTGGAGGAGAAATGCGCCCTTCCCGCCGCTGGGCCAAAGCCGCCCTGTTGGTGGCTTTGGTGGTTTGGCTCGCGCCGCTGCATGCGCAGGCCCAGCCCGCGCCTGAAACCCAGCCTGAGCAATGCGCTCGGCAAATTTTGGCGCGCCTTTCACCGGAAGAGCGGGTGGGGCAGTTGTTTTTGGTGGCTTTTCAGGGGGAAGCCGCCGCGACCGACGCGGCCATCTATCGCTTGATTGCTCAGGCCCATGTGGGCGGCGTGGTGCTGCTGCGGGAGAACGACAACATCCCCGGGGGAAAGGATGCCCCCCAGGCCCTGCAAGACCAAATTCGGGCTTTGCAGCGGGCAGTGTGGATCGAAGCCCAGCAGGAAACCCTCGACCCCGAAAGCGGCGAAGCCCATTACCTGCCGTATGTGCCCCTGTTGATTGCCACCGCCCAAGATGGCGATGGCTACCCCCACGACCAGATTTTGGAAGGCATGACCCCGCTTCCCAGCCCGCTGGCCATTGGCGCGACGTGGCAGCCGGAGCTGGCGCGTGCTGTTGGGGAAGTGCTGGGACGGGAAACCGCCGCCTTGGGCATCAACTTGCTGCTCGGCCCGCCGCTGGATGTGGCCGCGACGCCTCACCCCGGCAGCCCCGGCGACCTGGGTATCGATACCTTCGGCGGCGACCCCTATTGGGTGGGCCAGATGGGCAAGGCTTACATCCAGGGCGTGCATCAGGGCAGCAGCGGGCATGTCGCCGTGGTGGTCAAACACTTCCCAGGCTACACCGGCTCCGACCGTTCTCCCGCCGAAGAGGTCGCAACGGTGCGCAAATCGTTGGAACAGCTCAAGCAAATCGAGCTGGCGCCTTTCTTTGCCGTCACTTCGACGGCCAACCCCGCCCAGATGGCCGACGGCTTGCTGGTTTCCCACATTCGTTACCAGGGCTTTCAAGGAAATATCCGCGCCACTACCCGGCCGGTCAGCCTGGACCCGCAGGCGTTTACCCAGCTGATGGCGCTGCAACCGTTTGCGGCCTGGCGTTCCCACGGCGGGCTGACGGTGAGCGACGACCTCGGCAGCCGCGCCATCCGCCGCTTTTACGACCCCACCGAGCAGCATTTCGATGCCTTCCTGGTGGCGCGCGATGCCCTTTTGGCGGGCAACGATTTGCTCTATTTGGGCATGGGCTTCCACGACCCCAACGACCCCGACCAGCCCACCACGGTGCTCAACACGCTGAAATACTTTTCGCAGAAATATCGCAGCGACCCCGCCTTTGCCCAGCGGGTGGACGCCGCCGCGCTGCGCGTGCTCACTTTGAAGTGCCGCCTTTTCGGCAGTTTCACCCTCAACGCTGTGCAGCCGCAGCCCGATGCCCTGGCGGTGCTGGGCAAAGGCAGCGATGTGACTTTTCAGGTGGCGCAGCAGGCGGCCACGCTGATTTCCCCCGCACCCACCGACCTGGAAAGTGTGCTGCCTTCCCCCCCGCAGCGCGGTGAGCATATTGTGCTGCTTTCGGAGGGGCTTTCGTATCGGCAGTGTAGCACCTGCCCACCGCAAGAGGCGCTTTCGCCGGGCGACTTCCAGCAGGTGTTGCTGCGGCTTTATGGGCCGGGCAGCGGCCAGCAGGTGCGCCCTCAAGACTTTACCCCCCTGACGTTCGCCCAACTGGAAGCCTGGCTGGACGCGCCGGCGGCTCACCCTTCGGTGCGGCAAAGCCTGCAACGCGCCGATTGGGTGGTGGTCGGCTTGCTGGACGTCGACCCCCACGACCCCGCTTCGCGGGCTTTCCGGCATTTGCTCGACGCCCAGCCTGCCCTGCTGCGCAACAAGAAAGTGGTGGTGTTTGCTTTCAACGCGCCTTACTATCTGGATGCGACCGATATTTCCAAACTTTCGGCTTATTACGGCCTCTACAGTAAAGCCCCGCCCTTTGTGGAAGCCGCTGCCCGCCTGCTTTTTCGGGAAATTGCCCCCCAAGGGGCGCTGCCGGTCTCGGTGGGCGGGGTGGGTTACGACCTGATTACGGCGACTTCCCCCGACCCGCAGCAAATCATCCCCCTGACGTGGGATTTCCCGCCGCCGCAAGAGGCCTCGGCGGCAGCCACGCCTTCCGTGACCGAGCCTTTGCGGGTGCAACCCGACCAAACGGTGCCGGTGCGCACCGGCGTGATTGTCGATCACAACGGCCACCCTGTGCCCGACGGCACGGTGGTGCGCTTTTTGCTCACCACCCCGGGCGGCGATCAGGTGCAGCAGAGTGTGGAAGTCACCACCACCGACGGCATTGCGCGGGCTTCGTTCCAGGTGGCCGAGCCCGGCTTGTGGGAAATCCGCGCCCAGAGCGACCCGGCGCGGCAATCGCAGGTGTTGGCTGTCGAGGTGCCCGGCAAACCGGGGGAAGCCACGGCTTCGCCGCAGGTCGTGGTGGTGGCCGGTACGCCGCTGCCTGCCGCGACCCCGACGCCCGCGGGGGGCGTGTTGGCCCCTCCACAGCACCGCCGGGTGAATGGGGTGGACTATTTGCTGGCTCTGCTGGTGGCGTTGTCGCTGGGGTGGGGGGCTTACCGCGGGGCGTTGCAGCAGGGCATGGCCCGCTGGGGCGTGCGCTGGGGCTTGCTTGCCTTCGGCGGGGGGATGGCGGCTTATGTGGTGCTGGCCGTGGGCGGGGAAGCCGTCACTGCCGCGCTGGAGCGCTGGGGGTACGCGGTCGCACCCCTCGCGGCCTTGGCAGGCGCGCTGGCAGGGCTGACAGTAGGGTTGCTGTGGCGCGCCGTGGCCCGCCGCCCGCGGCGCGAGTAGGGCGCTGCCCCCAAGGGCCGTGGGGCTTGTTCATCACACTCAAGGAGGTATGCTATGCCGAAAATTTACGTTGCCGGGCCGTTGTTCACCGAGGGGCAGCGCTGGCTGCTGGAGCGCGTGGATGCAGTTTGCCAGGCGCAGGGCTTCGAAACCTATTTGCCGCACCGCGACGCCGGTTTGTTCGACCGCGATAGCGACTCGTCGTTTTTCTTCCAGCAAGATTTGCGCCAATTGCAGGAAGCCGCCGCAGTGGTGGCCGTGCTCAACGGCGACGATGTGGATTCCGGCACGGCTTGGGAAATGGGGTATTTTTACGCGGTGAAGGGCGGCCCAATTGTGGGGTATGTCCACGATACGCGCAAGCCGCACCCCAAAGCGCAGTTGAACCCTATGGTGGTCGGCGGATTGCACGCTCTGGTGCACGACCTGGACGCGCTGGCCAAGGTGTTGCAGGCTTTGCGGGCGGGGTGAGGCGAGGAGGCGTGAGGGGGCGCGCCAGCCGAGGAACGTCGGCGAAACGCCCCCAGCCATCCCATCGCGGGAGGGCCGGGGGCGTTCCAGGGGTCAGAGGTTCACCCGGGGGAGCTTTTGCAGCGATTTGCGGATTTCTTCTTCGGGGTAGGTGTAATCTTGCAGCTCGCCGCTGAGGTAGGCTTCGTAGGCGCTGAGGTCGAAGTGGCCGTGGCCGGAGAAGTTGAACACGATGACGCGTTTTTCGCCGGCTTCTTTGGCTTTGAGGGCTTCGTCGATGGCGACTTTGACGGCGTGCGCGGTTTCCGGCGCCGGGACGATGCCCTGTGTGCGGGCGAACAGCACTGCGGCTTCGAAAACGGCGCGCTGGTGCACCGCCACGGCTTCGATGACGCCTTGGTCGTAGAGCGCACACACCGCGGGCGCCATGCCATGATAGCGCAGCCCGCCTGCATGGATGGGCGCGGGCACGAAATCGTGGCCCAAGGTGTGCATCTTGACGATGGGGGTGATTTTGCCCGTATCGCCGTAATCGTAGGCATAGAGGCCTTTGGTGAGGGTAGGCGCTGCGGTGGGTTCCACGGCGATGACGCGGTAGTCTTTCTTCCCTTGCAGCTTGTCTTTGATGAAGGGGAAGGCAAAGCCGCCGAAGTTGGAGCCGCCGCCGATGCAGCCGATGAGGATGTCGGGCGCTTCACCCGCGAGTTCCATTTGTTTGATGGCCTCTTGGCCGATGACGGTCTGATGGAGCAAAACGTGGTTGAGCACCGAGCCGAGGCTGTATTTCTTCTTGCCGTTGGAAGTGAGCGCGGCTTCCACGGCTTCGGAGATGGCGATGCCCAGCGAGCCGGGGCTGTCGGGGTCTTCGGCCAGAATGCGGCGGCCGAACTCGGTGCGGTCGGTGGGGCTGGCGAAAACCCGCGCGCCGTAGGTTTCCATGAGAACGCGGCGGTAGGGTTTTTGGTTGTAGGAAACCTTGACCATGTACACTTCGACGTCCAGGTCGAAGAAGTTGCCGGCCAGCGCGAGGGCGGAACCCCATTGCCCTGCGCCGGTTTCGGTGGTGAGGGCGTGCACGCCGGCGGCTTTGTTGTAGAAAGCCTGGGCGACGGCGGTGTTGGGTTTGTGGCTGCCGGAGGGCGAGACGCCTTCGTATTTGAAGTAGATGTGGGCGGGGGTGTCCAGGGCCTTTTCCAGCCGACGGGCGCGGATGAGTGGGCTGGGCCGCCACAGCCGGTAGATCTCGCGCACCGGTTCCGGGATCTCGATGTAGCGCTCGGTGCTGACTTCTTGCAGGATGGCTTCGCGCGGGAAGATGGCTTCCAGGAACTCGGGCGTGACCGGCTCTTTGGTGACCGGGTGGAGCGGTGGCGGCAGCGGCGTGGGCAGATCGGCTGCGATGTTGTACCAGAATTTGGGCAGGTCGGCTTCGGAAAGCAGGAAACGATATTGGTCGGACATGGTATACCTCCGTTGAAAGATGAGGGATTGTGACGGTCTATTGCCGTGCAACCGTTGGGACTTGAGCCAAGGGGCTGGGCGAATTGCGGCGTTTAACGCAAAACGCGCTCGTCCCGTATGGGGACGAACGCGTGATGAGCGTCCGCGGTGCCACCCCGGTTAGGCTGGCGCGCCGTTAAACAAAAAGCCCGTCGTGAAGCGACGGGAAAAGGTCGGAAGTCACTGGCAAGCCAGCCTCACTCGTTTCGGGTACGGCGGGCGCGTCGGCGCCGCGCTTATACCCTTTGCCTTGATAACGGTGGCAACTCCGGCACGGGCTACTGCCTTTCGGGTTCGCCCGGCAGCTCTGAGGCCCATTCGGCGTTGGCGTGCAGGCCGGCTCTCACCTTTCCCGGCTCTCTGTGCTGCCGTGTCAACGCTTACTCGTCCTCTTCACAGCCTTTGGGTGTGTAGGGTTGTTGGCGCAAGTTATACGCGCAAATGGGGCTGGTGTCAAGGGTGAGGGCGATAATTGGGCTGCCTTACCCGAAAGGCGGCCTTGCTCGCAATGCTCATGGACGGAGCGGCAGATGGCGCTGATGAGGAATGCCCTAATGCCCGCTTTAGGATGTCCGGCTTGGGCTCTGGCGTTCGGTGGCGCTGTCTCTGGAAGGGCCGAGGAGACGCCACTTTTGCGAATTGTTGACCCTTAAGGGGAAAAATTATGGTAGAATGAAACTTGATGAAAAACAAGGGTAAACCTTCGTATCGCCCCACTTTGGCGTGGCGGGAACAGTTGGCGGCATGGGGGGTGCTGGAGTTCATCAGCCGTTTGGGAGGCCACGTGGTGGTCTTCCTGTTGATTGGGGCTGCGGTGTGGTTTTTGCACCGCAGCCATTTGCCGCGTTTGTTGGCAACGCCGGCTGGCGAAACGGCGCTGGCTGCCGAGGCGGCCACGCCCCAGGCAGCAGCCGTAGCGACGCCCGGGGCTGCCATGCCGCCCTACGCCGGGGTTTCCCTCGCGGTGCGGGCTGTGCGGCGGAAGGCGGTTTTGCACACCGATGTGCCCACCCGCCCGCGGGAAGAGGTCATCAAATATAAGGTGCAGCGCGGCGATACGGTCTTTGGTATTGCCGAAAAGTTTGGCCTGAAACCGGAGACCATTTTGTGGGGGAATTACAACGTCCTGGCCGACGACCCTCACCGCCTGCGGCCAGGGCAGGTGCTCAACATCTTGCCGGTCGACGGCACCTATTACCAGTGGCACGCGGGAGATAATTTGCGCGTGGTGGCAAAGTTCTTCGGGGTCAAGCCCGAAGATATCATCGATTACCCCGCGAACCACTTGCCGCCCGACACCGACCCCGAACACCCCCATATTGCGCCGGGGACATGGCTGGTGGTGCCTGGCGGGCACCGCGCCTTCGTGAGCTGGAGCGCGCCGCAGATTTCTCGCAAAAACCCGGCCGTTGCCAAGGTGTTGGGCCCTGGCTTTTGCGGCAAGGTCTATACCGGGCCGGTGGGCACCGGCACTTTCATTTGGCCCACAACTTTGCATTACCTTTCGGGTTATGATTACTCACCAGCGATCAACCACTACGGCATCGATATTGCCGGTAAGTTGGGCTACCCGGTTTACGCGGTCGACAATGGGGTCGTCGTCTATGCTGGGTGGAACAACTGGGGCTATGGCAACGTCGTGGTGATCGATCATGGCAATGGATGGCAATCCCTCTACGCGCATTTGAGCCGCATCCTGGTGCAGTGCGGCCAGGCGGTTTATCAGGGGGATATGATTGGCGCCATCGGCAGCACGGGGAATTCCACAGGCCCCCATTTGCATTTTGAGTTGCGCCACGAAAAATACGGTAAGGTCAACCCCTGGAACTTCCTGCCCAAGCCTTAAAACCCGAAAAGGCAAAGCCGTTTGCGGGCAAAAGCGGTGGGAATGTTTCAAAATCATCATTAGGATTTAGGAGGACTCTCCCAGTGTCGCGTTTTGCCCGTGCTTTACGACGTCTGTTTACAACCCGTTGGTTCCATGTGCTCATGGCCGCCTTGTGGCTGGGGGCTCAGGTGCTTGCCGTGGCTGCACGCCCCGCTCAGGCGTTGGGGAACGCGTCCTCGGCGCCGGTGGTGGAAGACCATGCCCTGCCCCAGGGCGTCGCGCCTGCCGCCAGCGAGAAGCCGCTCGCTGCCCCTGGCGTAGCCGTCAGCCTCGATATGCCCTCTTCCGTTTTCTTGGGGGAAGACTTTCAGTTTACCGCTTCCTTCAGCAATCCGGGCGACCAGGCAGGCTATGGGCCTTTCATGGACTTGGTCTTCCCCGTGACGGGCGCCGATGGCGATGACGGCATTGACTTCCTCAGCGCCACCTATCTGGGGGCCCCCGTAGAAAGCGTGGTGCAGACCGTCCCCGACGACGGCGGCGGCACAGGCTGCGTCGCTCACCCTTGGGTGAAAGATAGCAACGGCAACTACGTCGAGGTCT
>CAYVHG010000041.1:0-2369 GCA_964450875.1 uncultured Anaerolineaceae bacterium
GATGAGCATAAGGGTCCTGCTGCTGGGGTTGAGGCATTGCTCCTCCGTGGCAAATAGTTGATTTCGCCTTTCCCGTCCTTACCAATCAGGCAAGGGAAAGTTGTTCACGATCAGCCAACCTCACGCGACCTCAGCCAACCACCGGGCCGCGTCTTTGGCGTGGTAGGTCAAGATTAAATCCGCGCCCGCGCGCTTGATGCCCGTGAGGGCTTCCAAGACCGTGCTGCGTTCATCCAGCCAGCCGTTGGCTGCCGCGGCCTTGATCATGCTATACTCGCCGCTCACATTGTAGGCCGCCAAAGGCATCTCGGGGAACGCTTCCTTCACCCGTCGGATCACATCCAGATAAGGCAGCGCGGGCTTGACCATGAGCATATCCGCGCCCTCGGCCACATCCAAGGCGGCTTCTTTGAGCGCCTCGGCTGCGTTGGCGGGGTCCATCTGGTGCGAGCGGCGGTCGCCAAACTTGGGCGGCGACTCGGCCGCATCGCGAAACGGCCCGTAGAAGGCCGAAGCATACTTCACCGCATACGATAGGATGGGGATGTGCTCAAAACGGGCTTGGTCCAGCGCCCGACGGATGGCCTGCGCCATGCCGTCCATCATCCCGCTGGGCGCCACCATGTCGGCCCCAGCCTCAGCATGCGACACGGCCACCTGCCCGATGACCTCCAAAGTAGGGTCGTTGAGCACATATCCTTCGGGCAGGTGGGGGTGTGGACGCGGATCGCCTACATTGAGCAAGCCGCAATGCCCGTGGTCGGTGTACTCACACAAACACACATCGGTGATCACCACCATCTCGGGCACGGCCGCTTTGATGGCCCGCACAGCCTGCTGCACAATCCCTTGGGGGGAAAAGTTTTCCTTACCCACCGGATCCTTCTGGGCCGGAATGCCAAACAAGATGACCGCGGGAATGCCCAGGGCCCACACTTCCTGGACCTCATGGGCCAACTGATCCACCGAGAGTTGGTACACCCCCGGCATAGAGGGCACCTCCCTCCGGATCCCGTGGCCGTGGCGCACAAACAGGGGGTAGATGAAATCCCCAGGGTTGAGTTCCGTTTCCCGAACCATCCGGCGCAGGGTGGGCGTCTGCCGCAAACGCCGCGCACGACTGATGGGGAAGAGGGGGAATTTGGCCATGAGTTTCCTCCTGAAGCACCGCTTTGGGTTGAGGGTGGTCAGGGCCACAAGCGAGAGATGGCCTCCACCAGACCTTCTGCGGTGTAAGGGCGGGCGATGGTCACCTCGCGAAAGCCTGCTTGGCGGGCGGCCTGCGCTGTGATTGGCCCAATGCACACCACCCGAGGGCGACCGGGCAGCGCCAAGGGGTCCAGCCCGGCCTGGCGCACCAGGGCGACGAAGTGGCGCACCGTGGATGGGCTGGTAAAAGTCAGCACATCTACACCGTGGCGCAAGGCGGCCAAGCCCTCGGGGGTCGGAAAAGCGGGCAGGGTTTCGTACACCGGCACCTCGTGAGGCTCGCCCCCGGCCGCCGCGATGTTTTCGGCCAGCGTGGGCCGAGCCTGGCGAGCGCGGAGCAGCAGCACCCGCTGACCGCGCAGGTCGCCCAACCCGGGCAAGATGGCCTCGGCCACATACTCCTCGGGCACAAAGGCCGGCGTCACCCCTTGCGCAAGCAGGGCCGCCGCTGTCTTGGGGCCAATGGCCGCCACCCGGGCGGTGCGCAAGGCGTCCATGAGTCCCAGGGCCTGCGCCCGTTCTCCCACCAAGCGCACGCCGTTGGCGCTGGTGAGCACCACCCAGGCGTACGCTGCCAAGTGGGTCAGGGCGTCATCCAGCGCCGGATTGGGCCTGATGGGGCGCACCACAATGGTGGGGAAGCGCACCGGACGAAAGCCGTGCGCTTGCAGCAGAGCGGCCAAGCCTTCGGCCTGGTGCGCCGGGCGGGTGATGAGCACGGTAGGGGGCCTTGGGCGTGTAGTGGACATAGCGAGCCTTTATGCTCCAAGAGAAAGAGGCGGTTATACACTTGTTCCGCTTTTTACGGCTGCAACCACTGTCGGGCGCCCTCGGCCAGGGCCTTTTGGGCCAGGGCCTGGCCCAAGGCTTGGGGTTCTTGGCCGCTGAGGCTGCCCCGCCAGTAGCCGCGCCCTTGGGGATCGCCCACAAAGCCGGTCAGCCGCAGCCCGCCCTGGGGAAGGGCTGCGGCATAGGCCGCCACCGGCACGGCGCACCCCCCACCCAAAGCGGCCAGAAAGGCCCGCTCGGCCACCACCGCGGCCCGAGTGGGCGGGTGCTCGAGGGCCCGCAGCAGGCGCAGCGTGGCCTCATCGTCGGCACGGCACTGCACAGCCAAGGCGCCCTGCCCAGGCGCCGGGAGCATCACCGTCAGGGGGAGC
>CAYVHG010000042.1:0-6926 GCA_964450875.1 uncultured Anaerolineaceae bacterium
CCACGGGTTGGGGGCGGTGGTAGGGCTGTTGTTCACCCTGCAGTATCCGTTGGCGGTGGACCGCATGGCTATGGTGGCGATGCCCAGCACGGTGGAGGCCATTCACCCACGATTGCAGACCGACCCGCCGGAGCGGCTGGCTTCCTGGTTGTTGACGCCCACGCTTTCCACCGAGACGGCCCGCAAGGAAGCCCCCAAAACCGACCCGGCGGCCATTACCACCTCGCTGGCCGAAATTCAGACGATGGATTTGCTGGCCGAGGTGCGGCGCGTGGAAGTGCCCTGCCTGTTGGTGCACGGGCGAAACGACCCACTCATCAGCCTACCGGCCGAAGATACCCTCGCCCACCTGCCGGAAAACATGCACCAAATCGTTTTCGAAAAGTCGGGGCATTTCCCCATGTTGGACGAGCCCAGCAAGTTCAACCGGCTGATGTATGACTTCCTGCTGCTGGAATCGGGGGTCAGCCCGCGGCAGTTGCAGCTGAAAGAAGAATGGAAGCGGCGCGTACGTTGATCTCGAAGCGTTTGCGTGGGGTGCTTTCGCGGCCAAGCCGCTGGCCCCGCTTTGCAGCAGCCCGATGGTGGTTCCTCGTCGGGCTTTTGTCGTTGGGCGGCTGTGCTGCTGCGCAGCCTTCCCTCACAGGCACAGCATGGGTGCCCCCCACCCCGGCGGCAACGGTGCGGCCTTCCCCTTCGGCAACGCCTTCCCCCGCACCGACGCGCACCCCTACGCCCACCGCCACGGCTACGCCCACCCCCACGCCCAACCCTACCCCTGCGTGTTGGCATGCCGGCGGGAAGCTCGTGAGCGCCAGCCTGCCTTCCCGTTACCTCACTTACCCCATGCCGGTGCTAGTGTATTTGCCGCCTTGCTACGACCAGCAGCCCGGCCGCCGCTATCCGGTGCTTTACCTCATCCACGGCCAAAATTTCGACCAGACGCAGTGGGTGCGGCTGGGGGCGCCCGCCGTGGCCGACCGGCTGATTGCCTCTGGCCAGGCGCCGCCTTTCATCATTGTGATGCCCGGCGAACGCACATGGGAACAGCCCCGCAATACCGGTTGGGACGAAACCTTTTTGCACGTCCTCATGCCGTGGGTGGAAAGCCACTTCCGCACCCGCAACGACCGCGGCGATCGGGCTATCGGGGGGCTCTCACGCGGTGCGTCGTGGGCTATTCACCTCGGCCTTTCCCATTGGGAACTGTTTGGCAGCATCGGCGGCCATAGCCCCCCCGTGTTTTGGGAAGACGTGCCTCACATCCGCTCCTGGCTGCGCGCAATTCCTCCTGGCAAATGGCCGCGTATTTATCTGGATATTGGCGACGCCGACCAGCACCAGATTACCGAATCGGCGCGCTGGTTCGAGGCTCTGCTCACCCAGGAAGGCATTCCCCACGAATGGCACTTCAACATCGGGCGGCACAATGAAGCCTACTGGCGCCGCCATGTGGAAGCCTACATCCGCTGGTATGTCGCCCCCTGGAAGTGAAGGGCGTTGGAGGCTTCCGGCGTGGAGGAACAGGGCAGGGGCGCAATGACTGCGCCCCTGCGTCAAGCCTGGGATGGGGAAGCGAAAGAACGAATGGGGGTGGGGGTTAGCCGCGGTAGCCTAACAGTCGCAAGCCGTTGAGCACAACCAGCACTGTGCTGCCTTCGTGGCCAACGACGCCCCATGGCAGCGTCAGGCCCGCGCCAAAGGCCGAGGCCACCAGCAGCACGATGACGCCCATCGCAAAGGTGAGGTTTTGCCAAACCACTCGACGGGCCTTGCGCGCCAGGCCGATGGCGTAGGGGAGGTGGTGAAGGTTGTCGGCCATCAAGACGACGTCGGCGGTTTCGAGGGCAACGTCGGTGCCTGCGCCGCCCATGGCAATGCCCACGTCGGCCAACGCCAGCGCCGGGGCGTCGTTGACGCCATCGCCCACCATTGCGGTGGGGCCGTATTGCTTTTGCAAGCGTTCCAGCACGCGCACTTTGTCTTTTGGCAGCAGTTCGGCGTAGAATTCATCCACACCCACCTTGGCGGCAATAGCCGCTGCCACTTGCTCGTTATCGCCTGTCAGCATGACGACGTGCTTGACACCGAGGTCGTGTAGTTTCTGCACCACATCGGCGGCTTCTGGGCGCAGCGAATCGGCCACCGCAATTAGCCCCAGCCAGCGCCGTGTTTCAGGGCGGTAGGCGATGACCACGGTTTGGCCTTGGGCTTCCAAGGCGGCGACTTGCCCAGCAAGCGAGGCTGGCAGGGGCACTTCGCGCTCGTGGAACATGCGCACGTTGCCTACCCACAACGGCGCGCCTTCGACCGTGCCTTGCACGCCTTGCCCTACCACGGCGCGAAAGTCGGCCGAAGAGGGGATTTCCAAACTGCGTTGCTGGGCAGCGTGCACCAAGGCGCGAGCGATAGGGTGCTCTGAGCGGCCTTCCAGTGCAGCGACCAAGCGCAGCAATTCGCTCTCGCTAACACCCTCGGCGGGGTACACGCCTTGCACCTGAGGCTCGCCCACCGTGAGCGTGCCAGTCTTGTCAAAAGCCACCACTTCCAGCGTGGCGGTGCGTTCCAGATGGGCGCCACCTTTGAACAGCACCCCTTTGCGTGCCCCGTTGGCAATGGCCGAGAGAATGGTCGCGGGGGTGGAAATCACCAGGGCGCAGGGAGAAGCCACCACCAGCCACGTCATGGCCCGATAAAAGGCGGCATCGAAGGGTTCGTGGAACACCAGCGGCGGTACTGCAGTCAACAATACCGCGCCGCCCAGCACAAACTTGGCGTAGTTGCGTTCGAAGACTTCCAGGGCGCGTTGGGTTTTGGCTTTGGCTTCTTGGGCTTCTTCCACCATCTGGACGATCTTCGCCAGGGTGGATTCCTGGGCCAGGTGGGTGACGCGCACTTCGACCGTGCCGGTGGTGTTGACCGTGGCAGCGAACACTTTGTCGCCGGGTTCTTTGAGCACGGGCACCGATTCGCCGGTGATGGGCGATTGGTCTACC
Organism: uncultured Anaerolineaceae bacterium; assembly: GCA_964450875.1. Classification (GTDB taxonomy): domain Bacteria; phylum Chloroflexota; class Anaerolineae; order Anaerolineales; family DRMV01; genus DRMV01. The sequence continues at coordinate 2,997 of CAYVHG010000042.1, forward strand.
TCGGTAGCGCCAGCCACTACTTCGCCGTCGATGGGAAAGCGCTCCCCCGGGCGGACCATGACAATGTCGCCCAGCCGCAGCTGCTCGACGGGGAGCGTCTCCCAACCGTTTTCGGTTTTGACTGTAGCCGTAGGGGGGCGCAGGTCCATCAGGCTTTCAATGGCCCGGCGGGTGCGGCCCAAGGCATAGGACTGCAAGGTGTTGGAAAGCGAGAAGAGGAAGAGCAGCACCGCACCGTCAGCGGGCTGGCCAACCAATGCAGCCCCCAGAGCGGCGACCACCATCAGCAGGTCGACATCGATCTCGTGCTCGGTGAGTAGCAGGTCGACGCCTTCCACAAAGCCAAAGTAGCCGCCCGCGGCGTAGGCCAGCACGAACAGCGCTGTGGAAACCCACGGTGGGGCAGCCAGGCGACTGGCTGCCAAGGCACCCAGCAGCGCGACCAGCGTGGTGATGGTGAGAAGGGTTTCCCACGTCAGTTTGCTCCAGCCGCGGCGGGCAGGCGCAGGCTGAGGGGGCGGGGTGATTTCGGCTTCGACCACCGCCGTGAAAGGCGCGCGCCGGGGCAGGCGCGCTACCAGCGTGCCGTCCTCTTGCAGCACTACTTTGGGCGGCTGGCCGAAAAACCGAGTGAGGTCCTCTGCCAGATGGGCCGCGCAGTCGTGACAGGTGGTTGTGCCCGCGAGGGGGCAATGCTGCACGCGCGCCCATGCTCGATGGGCGGCTTCCTGCGCTATTTCTTGCGCTTGAGCGTCTTCCAGCAGGCGCGGGTCGTAGGTGATTTGCAGCCGGGCGTGTTCGTAGTCCAGGCGGGTTTCCAACACGCCGTCGTAGCCAATGAGGGTGTCGCCAACAATGTCGGTGCAACGTCCGTTAGGGAATTGGGCGTCGTGAGTGCTCATGATCCTGGGTTTCTGCTCGTTGGCAGTCCGGGCAGAGGCCGTAATAGACCACCCGCGCGCCCAGGATGCGGAAGCCAGTGCGTTCTGCGGCTTCTTTTTCCAGTTCGGCGACGGCCTGGTGGGGCAGATCGACGATGCGGTGGCACCGCACGCACACCAGGTTGATGTGGGGGGCGATGTCGGCATCGTAGTGGGTGGTGTCGTCACCGGCGTCGCCCAAGGCGTGAATTGCACCCAGCTCGACCAACGCGCTGAGGGTGTTGTACACGGTCGCAAGGCTCAGCGAAGGGTAGTCGGGCTTCAGGGCGCGGTAGATTTCCTGCGTGGTGGGGTGAGTGTCGGTGTTCGCCAGGTAGCGGCAAATTGCCAGCCGCTGCGGCGTCAGCCGTAAACCAGCATCACGCAGGGCCTGAATCAGACGCTCTTCCGGGACTGCCGTGGTTGTGGGTTGTGAGTTCATAGCCTTTTCCTTGTAACCCTATCAAGGTTAGAGAGATTATAAAGTAGAAATGCGAAAAAAGCAAGTTTTCGTTCGCTTTCTCACTGCCCTTACGAAGTCGGCTTTCTTCGGGAGCGCGGCGCGAAAAACTGCCGGGGGGATTCTGCCGCACTTTCGCCGTGAGCAGCCGCGCGGGGCAGCGAGGAACGAGCGTTGCCACCGCTGCCCCGCCGTCGGTGCCGGAAGTCGAGCCCCGTGGTCAGTCTTCTGCCGGGGCAATTCGCAACACGGCTTCGCCGTTGATGCGGCTGGCCTTCAGGTCTTGCAACGCTTCTTGGGCGGCTTCCAAGGGGTATTCCTGCACCGTGGTTTGGATGGGAATTTCGGCCGCCAGTTTCAGGAATTCCACGCCATCTTGATAGGTAGCGTTGGCGACGCTGCGCAGGGTGCGTTCCCAGTAGATGAGAGGGTAAGGCATTTCGGGAATGGGGCTCATGTGGATGGCGTTGATGGCGACCGTGCCGCCGCGGCGGAGGTTGTCGAGGGCGGCATGCACGACCTTGCCCGCCGGAGCGAAAATGACCGCCCGGTCCAGCGGTTGGGGGGCTTTGTCGGCGGGGCTTCCCACCCACACGGCGCCGAGTTCGCGCGCGTGGGCCTGGTGGTTGGGGGAACGGGTGAAGACATAGACCTCACACCCCCAATAGCGCGCTACTTGAATGGCAATGTGGGCGCTGGCGCCAAAGCCAAAAAGCCCCAACCGCTCGCCGGGTTGCAGGTCGGCCTTTTTGAGGGCGCGATAGCCGATGATGCCGGCGCACAGCAACGGGGCGGCATGGAGGTCATCCATTTTTTCGGGGATAGGTAGGGCATAGCGGGCTTCGGCGAGCATGTATTCGGCGTATCCGCCGTCGACATGGAAGCCGGTGAAGCGCGCATGGGGGCAGAGGTTTTCTTCGCCCCGCTGGCAATATTCGCACTGGCCACACGCGTCGTAGAACCACGGCACACCCACTCGGTCGCCCAGAGCGAGGTTGGTGACGCCGGGGCCAAGTTTGTCGACGATGCCGACGACCTGGTGCCCCACCGTGATGGGCAGCTGGGGAGGGTGAATATCGCCCTCGACGGTGTGCAGGTCGGTGTGGCACACGCCGCAGACGCGAATCTTGAGCCGCACCTGCCCCGGGCCGGGGTCGGGGGTAGGCACGTCTTCCAAGCGCATGGGGCGGTTTTCGATGACATCGTGGGCGTAGAGTCGCCAGGCACGCATGACACACCTCCGGAAAGTGGTGCGGGCCTTCGCAATGAGGGTCTTGCCGCGGGCCGGTCAGGCAGCCGGGGCTTCCTTGGGTTGGAAGCGGGGGTCGCGTGTCAGGGTGAGGCGCAACCCTTCGGCCAGCCCTACCCGCGGGTGGTAGTTCAAGATGCGCTCAGCTTTGGTAAGGTCGGCGCACATGCGAGGCACACCGCCGCCGCTGCGGGGATTGTACACGATTTGAGCCGGGCTGTGGGCAATTTCCAGCACCAGGTTGGCCAGCTGGCGGACGCTGGTTTCCTTGCCGCTGCCCACGTTGATGATTTCGCCCGCCGCTTGCGGGGCCGTGGCCGCTGCGACCAAAGCGTCGACGACGTCGTCCACGAAGACATAGTCGCGCGTTTGGCTGCCGTCGCCGTGGACGACCAGCGTGCCGCCCCGCACCGCCTGGTAGAGGAAGTTGGGGATGACCGGCGGATGAGAAGGCGGCAGGTGCTGCCCCGGCCCATAAGCGTTGAACACCCGCAGCACCACGGTTTCCATGCCCCACAGCAGCCCGATGGTGCGGACGTAATGCTCGGCCGCCAGTTTGGAAACCGCGTAAGGCGAGCGCGGGTTGGGCATCATCGCCTCGTGCAGCGGCTGGGTTTCCTGGAAGCCATACACCGCGCCGGAAGAGACCAACACCACCCGCCGCACGCCGACATCGCGCATGGCTTCCATGAGCGCCACCGTGCCGCCGACATTGACGGCGTTGTATTCGCGGGGGTAGAGCACCGATTCAGGCACCGAGACGCGCGCCGCAAGATGGTAAACGCAATCGACGCCTTGCAGCAGGGTCCACAGTTTGGGGCGGTCGTTGATGTCGCCGCGGGTGAACATGACCTCGGGCGAAAGGGCTGCGCGGTCGCCCGCCGAAAGGTCATCCAAGCCGCGGACCTGGTGGCCTTCCCGCACCAGGCGGTTGGCCAAGGCAGCCCCCAGGAAACCGGCTGCACCGGTGATGAGAAAGTTCATACCGTAACCTCGCAGGGTACGCGACCGCAGCCGCGCGGATGTGCCCGGTCCATTATAGCACTGCCAGAAGCGCACGAGGTCAAAAACCCCCACTCTCGGGTGCAAGCATACGACGAAAAAAAGCACCAAGGGCAAAATTCTGGTATAATTCGCCTGCCAAGGCAGGTGAGGCTATGCCTTCTCTATCATTCCTCGGAGAGGTGCCGGAGTGGACGAACGGGGCGGTCTCGAAAACCGCTGTGGTCCTTAGGGCCACCGTGGGTTCGAATCCCACCCTCTCCGCCAGAAAAGCCACAAGGCAGCCGAAAGGCTGCCTT
>CAYVHG010000043.1:0-2487 GCA_964450875.1 uncultured Anaerolineaceae bacterium
CGAGTGGGTTTCGCCGGTGCCGATGACGAAATCTTCGGGCTCGTCTTGCTGCAGCATCAGCCACATGGCGCGGACGTAGTCGCCGGTGTAGCCCCAATCGCGCTTGGCTTCCAGGTTGCCCAAGCGCAGTTCGTCGGCCAGGCCGAGCTTGATTTTCGCCACGCCGTAGGTCACCTTGCGGGTGACGAATTCCAGCCCGCGGCGGGGGCTTTCGTGGTTGAAGAGAATGCCGGAAACCGCGAACAAGTCGTAAGACTCGCGATAGTTCACGGTAATCCAGTGACCGTAGACCTTGGCCACCGCGTAAGGGCTGCGGGGGTAAAAAGGCGTGGTTTCCTTTTGGGGCGTCTCCCGCACTTTGCCGAACATTTCGCTGGAGGAAGCCTGGTAAAAGCGGGCGTCAGGGCGCACCAGCCGCATGGCTTCCAACATGCGCACCACGCCGAGGGCGTTGACCTCGCCGGTGAGCACGGGTTGGTTCCAGGAAGTCGGCACGAACGATTGCGCCGCCAGGTTGTAGATTTCGTCGGGTTCGTGGGTGCGCAACACGTCCATCAACGAGCCCAGGTCGTGCAAATCGGCCTGGACGAGTTCGATGCGGTCCACGAGGTGTTGGATGCGGTCGTAAGTCAAACGGCTGGTGCGCCGCACCAGGCCGATGACTTTGTAGCCTTTTTCGAGCAAAAATTCGGCCAGGTAAGAGCCATCCTGGCCGGTGATGCCGGTGACAAGTGCTGTGGGCACAGATGCACCTCCTTGACGGGTTCAGAATGGCGCTTTATTATACCGCAAGCCTGGGGGCTGCTTGTGCGACGCGTTTCTTTACCCCCCGCCCCTGGGGCAGGGTGGTTTAACACATGCGGTGGGGGTGCAGGGGGCGGATTCCTTTCGCAAGGCATGCTGGGCGCGGCCACGCCTTTTACGAATGTTATACTTGAGGCACCTTTGTCCCCACCGCTGGGGCTGACGGTAAGCGCACCCCAGCCCCTGACGCCCACCTCGGGTGAGTTTTGGATCTATGACCACTTTTGTTGCCCTCGACCTGGAAACCACCGGCCTCGACCCGCGCGAGGACGAAATCATCGACATCGGCGCAGTGCGCTTCACCGCGCGGCGCATCGAAGATGAATTTGCCACCCTCGTCCGACCGAGCGGCCACATTTCCGGCTTCATCACCCGCCTGACCGGCATTAGCGACGCGATGGTCGCCCGTGCGCCGCGGCTCGACGACGTCCTCGACGACCTGGCCGACTTCCTCGGCGACGCGGTCATCGTGGGGCACAACATCCGCTTCGACCTGGGTTTCCTGGAAGCCGCGGGCATGACCTTCACCAACGAGGTGGTCGACACCTACGAGCTCGCTTCGGTGCTTTTGCCCTCGGCCAGCCGCTACGGGCTGGGGGCCTTGGGGCATGCGCTGGGCATTCCCTTTCAGGCTACCCATCGAGCCTTGGATGATGCCCGTGTCAACGCCCATCTTTACCTGCGCCTGGCCGAAATGATCGACGAGCTCCCGCTGCCGCTGATCGCCAACATCGTCGAAATGGGGGTAGATGCCGCGTGGCTGGGCACGTGGCCGTTCCAGGAAGTGCTGATGCGCCGCACGCGTGCGGGGGAACGCCCGCCCAAAAGCGCGCCTCCCCTCTGGCACCCCGAACCGCTGCAAGTGGGCCGCGGCATTCCCGAAGCCAAGGTCGAAGGGGGGCTGGATGCCGACAGCGTCACGGCGCTGCTGGAACCGGGCGGCGCGCTGGAGCAGCGCTTTCCCCAATTCGAGCATCGGCAACACCAAGTGCAGATGGCCCGCGCCGTCAGCGAAGCCTTCGACCGCCGCCACCACCTGATTGTGGAAGCCGGCACCGGCACCGGCAAGTCGCTGGCCTATTTGCTGCCCGCCGCCGCCTTTGCCCTGCAGCACAACACGCGTGTGGTCATTTCCACCAACACCAAAAACCTGCAAGACCAACTCATCCAAAAAGATATTCCCTTGGTGAGCGCCGTGCTGGGGAAGCCGTTGCAGGCTGCGGTGCTGAAAGGGCGTGCCAATTACCTTTGCCCCCATCGCCTGTATGCGCTGCTCCACAAACGTCGGAAGACGCCCGAGGAAGCGCGCGTGCTGGCGAAGGTGCTGGTGTGGCTGCACGGCGGCGGCAGCGGCGACCGCGCCGAAATCAACCTGCGCGGCGCAGCCGAAAACGCGGTTTGGCAGCGCATTTCTGCCGATGCGCCCGCCTGCACGGCCGACAACTGCATGCGATACAGCAGCGGGCAGTGCCCTTTCCAGCGGGCGCGCACCGCGGCCGAGCACGCCCACCTGCTGGTGGTCAACCACGCTCTGCTGCTCAGCGATGCCGCCACCGGCAACCGCGTGCTCCCCGAATACGACTACCTCATCGTCGACGAAGCCCACCACCTGGAAAGCGCCATCACCAACGCCCTTGGCTTCAGCGTGACCCGCGAAGACCTGCGCCGCCTGCTCTCGGAACT
>CAYVHG010000044.1:0-5524 GCA_964450875.1 uncultured Anaerolineaceae bacterium
TCAGCCTGCGGGCTGCTTACTCCTCCGAGAGGGCAGCGGGAGTTTTCGCTTGTTAGGCTTGATTATACGGGTTGGGGAGCGGAATGTCAAGGCTGTGCGGCCCGTATTTCGTATAGCCATAGCAAAGAAAACAGCCGCAAAGGGAAGGCCAAAAGGGAAGGCCCATCGGAAGGCGCAAAGCCAAACGAAAGCCAATGCAAGGCCAGACGGGGGAAGGCTGATGGCGAGGCGGGAGGCAAACGAGGGCAACGAGAGCACGGTATTTCGTATAGCCAATTTAGTACACCACCAACACCCCCAAATCCACACACCAGAATCACACAAACTCCCGAAAAACCCAATTGCCCAGCAACCGCCCGCGCGCTGTCAACCGCAGGCGCTCGCCGTCTTCCGCCCAGCCCAAAAGCCCCTGGTCGACCAAGCGCCGAATAGGCTCGCCATACACTGCCAACAACTCGCGGCCAAAACGCCGACGGAAATCGCGCTTGCCAATCCCTTCCTGCGTCAGCCGCAAGCCCATCATCATCATTTCGGCCATCTCATCGGCAGGGGAGAGCACCCTGACTTCGACCGTGGCCGGCGTGCGCGGGAAAGCGCGCGGGCGAGCGCCGCCGCCCAATCGCTGGATGTAACCAGCGGGGGTCAGGACGTTGACCGTGCGCGTGCCTGCCGCGTAGCCGTGTGCTCCCGCACCCAAGCCCAAATAGGGAAGGCTGCGCCAGTATTGCAAATTGTGACGGCAGGCCTTGCCCGGGCGCGCCCAGTTGGAAATCTCGTATTGCGCATAGCCTTCCTCTCGCAGCCGCTCGTCAGCCCACGAATACATATCGGCGGCCAAATCGGCGTCAGGCGCGGGTAACAAGCCGCGGCCAACCCAATGCGCCAACGGTGTGCCATGTTCCAGGGTCAGCGCATACAGCGAGAGATGCTCCGGCCGGAGCGCCAGCGCTTGCTCGAGTGTCCACTGCCAACGTGCCAACGATTGGTGGGGAATGCCAAAAATCAAATCCAGGTTGAAGTTGTCGAACCCAGCCGCGCGCGCCCATTCTACGGCACGGATTACAGCCACGAAATCGTGGCTGCGTTCCAGCAGACGCAGGTCGTCAGGATGCGCCGATTGCGCGCCCAGGCTCAACCGGTTGACGCCTATCGCACGCAGCGCCTGCAAATAAGCAGCGTCGAGGGTATCGGGGTTCGCTTCCAGCGAAATTTCCGCACCTTCCTGAAGCGAAAAATGGCGGGCGATGCTTTCCAGCACACGCTCCACTTGCCAAGGGGTAAGCAGTGAAGGGGTTCCCCCGCCAAAATAGACGGTGTGGACGACCAATCTTTTCCCCGCTGCGGCAGCCAGCAGGGCAACCTCGCGGCACAAGGCCTCGACATAGGCCGCCCGCAGATGCTCTTGACCGGCATAGGTGTTGAAATCGCAATAGCTGCAACGTTGGCGACAAAAAGGTACGTGAATGTAGAGGCTGTACATGCTTCGAAGTATAACATCAGCAGGCATGGTATAATCGGCGCGCCGAATTTGGCCCAAAGGTGCTCTTATGGCAGAGAAACCCGAAACTCCCACCAAAATTTGCCCGACCTGTGGCACGCGTTTGAGCGCCAACGCCACGCGCTGCCATATCTGCGGGACGACTTTTACCCCCGAAGGGGAAGCCAAGCCTCCACAAAGCGCCCGCCGCAGCCGGATGCCGCAGATTACCCTCACGCTGCCGGTGGCATTGGGGCTGCTGGCCTTTTTCGTTGCTCTGGGCGCAATGATGGTGTACCTGGCGCTCCGCCAATCGAACCGCATTGTGGAACCCACGCCGGTGCCTTCACCTACCATGACCCTGACGCCCACGGTGACCCCCACACCCCTGCCGCCCACACCTACCAACACGCCGCTACCCACACCAACCCCCTTGGCCTACGTCGTCAAAAACGGCGATACCTGCGGTAGCATTGCTCTGGCTTTCAATGTATCCATCCAGAGCATCATCTTGCAGAACAACCTCTCATCGGCATGTACCCTTTACGTCGGGCAAAAACTACTCATTCCGCAGCCAACGCCCACCCCCACGCCCACGCCCAAGGCGACGCTCAGCCCGGCCGATGCCACGGCACAGGCTTGCGAGAAAATCACGTACACCGTTCAAGAAAACGATACCCTGAGCGGCATTGCCATCAACTACAACGTGCCCATCGAGGCCATCCGGCAATACAACGGCTTGGTCAGCAACACCGTGTTTGCAGGGCAAACGCTCATCATCCCTCTGTGTATGCGGAACCCCACACCGGGGCCCACTGCCACCCCGACGCCGCCGCCGCCTTACCCCGCGCCGAACTTGCTGATTCCGGTCAATGGGGCGGTTTTTACCCTCGCGGATGACACGGTTGCCCTACAATGGGCCTCGGTGGGCGAACTGCGGAACAACGAAGCCTACCAAGTGACGGTGGAAGACCTGACCGCGGACCGCGGCCGCAAAATCGTGGCCTATGTGACCGACACCAAGTACGTCGTACCGGCTTCGTTCCGCCCGGCCGAACCCAAGCCGCATATTTTCCGCTGGTGGGTAGTCACTGTGAGGCAGGTGGGCACCGACGACGAGGGCAACCCCATCTGGAAGCCCGCGGGCGACCAAAGCGAGTCGCGGGTCTTCAGCTGGAGCGGGGCAGCCACCGGTCCATCGCCAACGCCTACTGCGACGCCCGCTAACGGTGGGTGATCTCCACCCCTTTGGCTTTGGCAACCCATTTGCACACACTGAGCCCTTGCTAACACAGCAAGGGCTCGATGCTTGACAGCCGGCGCGATATCTTCAGCACCGAACCGAAGGGGAAGGTGCGACGAATGGCGCTGCTCCACCCAAAGGAGCAACGAGCCGAAAGGCCAACCCTTTCGCAAGAAGCAAAAAAAAAAATCCCCCAAGGCGCTCGCCTTGGGGGATTGCTTCCTCGCGAGTGCGGTGAAATCGCTACGGCTTCTCGATTTCACCCGTTTCGATGCGGTAGTTGTAGATATCCTGCATCCTGTAGAGATTCTGCTGCAGGATGAAGAAGCCATGCCAGTGAGCCCAGTCAGGACCACCCATGAGCGCACCCTGGCGGGCGCGGCGGCCTTGGTGATGCCAGAGGTGGTAGTAGAGGATCTGGAACTCGTCAGCCCACGGGTTGTCTTTGAGCAGGCCCTTGGCCTTGAGGTCATCCAGCATCTTCTTCGCCGGTGCGTAGTAGCCCTCGTTGTACAGCTTGACGGCTTTGTCGGCGCTGGCAAAGTAGTCGTCGATCATCGAGCTGGAATGACATTGGGCACAAACTTGCTTCATCTCTGCGCGCCCTTGCTCTGCATGCCCTGTGAGGGCCGACATGGGGTCATCCGAGTTGCGCGGCTTGGAAATTTTAGCCCATGCATTCCAATACAAACGCTCGGAGACGTTGTGGGTAGGTTTGAGGTCGCCAATGCCGCTCATGTGGCAAGTAGCGCACGTGGGGGCGCGGTAGTCACCGGGCTCCCAATCGCCAGGGGGGCTATCCCATTTCCAGGTTTCGCCCTCTGCAGCATAGATTTGCCCGTGCTTGCTGTTCTCGTAAATCTCGATGTCAGGATGATCTGGCCCCAAATGGCACGAGGAGCAGGCTTCCGGCTTGCGGGCTTCCGCAATGCTGAACTTGTGGCGGGTGTGGCATACCGTGCAGTTGCCGACCTCACCATTGGGGTAAATGTTGCCAATGCCCGAGGCGGGGTAGGTGTCGGCTGTAGGAACGCCGTGCTCATCCAGTTCGATGCGTTTCCCGTGGCACTGTGCACAACCGGTTTCTTCAGAAGCCCCGCTCAGCCCTTCGATGTCGCGCCCTTCATGGTGGTGAATCAAAGTCTGCATCGAGTCTTTGTTCTCCACCTGTAAAGCAGCCCGGTGATGGCCGCTGGCATTGAATTGCTTGACTTCGTTGGGATGGCACTTGGCGCAGGTCGAGGGCGGCACAAGCATGGAAAGGGGTTCCTTCACATTTTCATGCCCCTTGATGTCTTTGAGCAACATCGGGGAATCCGGTGTGGTTTTGTGACAATCCAAGCAAGTGACGCCTTTTTGAGCATGCACGCTATGATCCCAATCGTTCACAATGCCGGGGGTTTCCTTGGCGTGGCAATCGATACACGCTTTGGCTTCTTCCGTAACCCCTTGAGCATGGGGAGCAGCGCTCACGCTCACAGTGGGCTGAGCCGCCTTAGGGGCCTTGGCGCCACAGGCGCTCAATACGCCCGCGCCGAGGATCAGCAGCCCCAGTACGAACAGGGAAACCACAAAAAGTTTGCGCTTGCTATGCATAGAACCTCCTTGTTGGATGTTGGTCGAGGCTGAGCATGACGCAAAAAAAGAACGATTAGCGATATTTGCTCACCAGGAGATACTTATTGAGGTTTTCGTGGCCTACGCCTGGGTGGCAATCCACGCACTTGGCATCGATCAAGCCGGCAAAGTATTTGGCGTGAGCATCGTGGCCAGCCGCAATCGACTGCAAGTTGCTGTGGCATTGAAGACAACCAGAATCGTAAACGTATTCCCCCCGTCGTTCTCGATTGGCTTGCCAATCCAAGGCGAATTCGTCCATGACCAAGGCAATCCAGGTATCATGGATTCCCGATTCGCTTTTGGAAGTCAAGTAGGCGAAGGCGTTGGCATGGTTGACGTGGCAGTCAGAACACTTGGCTGCAACGCCGTAGGGATTGTTGCCGCCGTGTACGGAGTCATGGTATGCAGCCACCATGGGCTGCATCACATGGCACGTGCCGCAAAACGCAGCGTTGCCGGTCGCTTCGAGCCCTGTATCTACGCCCATCCACGCGACGGCGGCAAGGATCGACACAGCGAGCAAACCACCGATGACGTAAAGAATCTTTTTACCGCTAACTTTCATTTCACCTCCTTCCGAGAAGTGCTCACCGGGTTTTTAATGCCACCTTAATTATACCCTTTTCGTCGCATTTGTAAATACAAGAGCACCAAAAAGGTAACAAAAAAGGCGAGTTTTCCACAGCAATTTACCTTTTTGTCCGGCGGATGCAGGTGAACAGATGGGTGAAACCACGGGAGGATGGGTGAGACGAAATTTCCGCCGCGTGCTTGACCATTTAGAAAGGCGCGGATATAATAACGCCCGCTTGCCAATGCGCTGGTGCTGGAACTGGCAGACAGGCGTGGTTGAGGGCCACGTGCCCCTTAGGGCGTGCGGGTTCAACTCCCGCCCAGCGCACACCAAAGCCCCAGGCCCGATTTCGCGGCCTGGGGCTTCTTCGTTTGGCTTTCTGTTTGGCTTTTTGTGGTTTTAACGCTGAGGGTTTTCTTCCGCGAACACTAACTGGGCGAGTTTCTCCAAAGGCATGGCTTTACTGATATGCTGTGTGCCCACGACGATCGTCGGCACCTGGCGAATACCGGCTTCCCGCGCCCGAGCAGGGTGAGCGATCACTTCGACTTCTTCGATTTCGACATGGGGGTAACGTTGCCGAAAGGCCTTCAGCATTTTGTTCGTCGGA
>CAYVHG010000045.1:0-2394 GCA_964450875.1 uncultured Anaerolineaceae bacterium
TGGCGGCGGCCGTGGGAGCGGTGGTGTATTCTTACTTCGCCTACGAGGCCGAGCAAAAGCACCGCACATGACCCCCGCTTTCGCCGGTTGCTTTCCGCAAGGGCATTTTGGTTGCCCTTGCGGCTTTTTTGTGCTATCCTACCTCTGCGCTTTACTTCGGAGGCAGCAATGAAACCCCTTCTGATTCCTACGGCTGAGCCCTTTTTCTTCCCTGGCAACCCCACGGCATGCCTGCTGATCCATGGCTTTACGGCCACGCCGCGCGAAATGCGCGGCCTGGGCGAATACCTCCACGCCACTTACGGCTACACGGTTCTGGGCGTGCGGCTGGCGGGGCATGCCACGACGCCGGAAGACATGGCGCACATGCACTGGGAAGACTGGCTGGCCTCGGCCGAAGATGGCTGGCATTTGCTGCGCAGCGCGGGGCATCGGCGCATCGCCGTCGTGGGCCTTTCGATGGGCGGCGTCGTGGCTTTGCTGCTGGCTGCTTACCAACCCGTGATGGCCGTGGTGAGCATGGCTGCACCGTACGCCTTGGAAATCACCCCTCGCGAGCGGCTGTGGGGGCTGCTGCGGCCTTATCTTCCCAAGGGGGAAGGGAAAGTGTATGACCCCGAAGGCTTCCGCGGGCGGGTGGCCTATCCGGTCAACCCGGCCCGTAGCGCGTTGCAGCTGGTGAAAATGCTCGGCGTGCTGCGGGAAGCCCTGCCTACGATCGATGCGCCCGCCTTGGTGTTGCATTCCCGAAACGACTGCTATGTGCCCCCCGAAAACGCCGAGCGCATTTATGCGGCGTTGGGAAGCCCCCGCAAGCAGCTGGTGTGGGTGGAACGCAGCAGCCATGTGGTCACCCTGGACGCCGAGCGCGCCAAGGTGCGCCGCGAAGTGGGGGCGTTCATCGCCCGCGTGGCGTTGGAAGACGGCAGCGCGCCCGCTGCGCCCCTGCCCGAAGCGCCCGCCGACGACGACCACGAGGAAGCCGCATGAACCGCGACCTGCGCCTGCTGAGCGTTTCGCTCTTCATCTGGGGCATTGGTGAAGGGCTTTTCTTCTACTTCCAGCCCCTGTATTTGCAGAAGCTGGGGGCTTCACCCGAGGCCATCGGCGTGATTTTGGGGATTGGGGGCTTGGTGCTCAGCCTTTCGCACATCCCCGCGGGGGCGGCAGCCGACCGTTTTGGGCGCCGCCCCGTGATGTGGGCCTCGTGGTTTACCGGCCTGGTCGCGGCGTGGACGATGGCGTTGGCGCACTCGCTGCCGGTGTTTGCGGCCGGGGCGGTGCTTTACAACCTTTCGGCTTTTGTGATTGCCCCGCTGAACAGTTACGTCACCGCGGCGCGTGGCCGCTGGAGCGTGCAGCGGGCGTTGACGATTACCTCGGCGTCGTTCAACGCCGGCGCGGTGCTGGGTTCCCTCGTCGGCGGCCAGGTGAGCCAGCGGCTGGGGCTGGCGACGATTTACCGGGTCGCCGCGCTGATTTTCATGATATCGGTGGTGGTGGTGCTCTTCATCCGCTCCCAGCCGGTGGTGCCAGCGGATGATGCCGCCGAAACGGCGCAGGGTCGGCGGTTCTCGCCGCGGTTTTGGGCTTTCATGGGGTTCGTATTCGTGGTCATGCTGGTGCTCTATTTGCCGCAGCCCCTGGCGCCGAATTTCTTGCGCGATGTGCGCCATGTTTCGCTGGGCAACATCGGCACGCTGGGTGCGCTGGCGCGCGGCGGCATGGTGGTCATCAGCCTGGTGTTAGGCAGTTTTGGCGCGTGGGAAGGCTTTCTGCTGGCGCAGGTTTCCGGGGGCCTGTTTGCCTTGCTGATTTGGAAGGGCAGCGGCATGTGGATGTACAGTGCGGCCTATTTCTTCGCGGGCGGCTACTGGGCCTCCAAAGCGATGGCGGCGGCCGAAGTGCGCAGCATGGTCGGCGAGGCCGCGATGGGGTTGGCGTATGGCCTCAACGAAACCATGGGCGGTTTGGCCGTCTTCCTGGCTTCTACCCTCGCAGGGTGGATGTACGCTCGCTCGCCGGAGAGTGCCTTCCGGTGGGCGGTATGGCTGCTGCCGCTGCTGCTTTTGGGCAATTTGCCTTTTCACCCCCGTTGGCGGCGCGCCAGAGTTTCGTAAAAACGGGCATTCCAACGCGCTTTTTTGAGTAAGAAACTACGCCTCCCCTTTGGTTTTTACCAAAACCAAAGGGGAGGTTTTCGGGAGAGAGAGGCACGGGGGCGGAAGAGAAGCCCTCGGCGTCGAAGGGGGTGGGTCAGACTTTCGCGAGGGCGTTTTCGAGGTCGGCGAGGATGTCTTCGGTGTTTTCGATGCCCACCGAGAGCCGCACCAGCCCGTCGGTGATGCCGATTGCCTCGCGCTCTTCCTTGGGCACGCCGGCGTGGGTCATGCT
>CAYVHG010000046.1:0-16472 GCA_964450875.1 uncultured Anaerolineaceae bacterium
GGGGGTGGGCGTGATGGCGGTCACATCAATGTACTTGCCGTTGGGCGCGTCGGCCAGGCGTTCCAGCACGCTCAGGCTGACCTTGGCCTTGTAGGGGCCGTAGCGTTCCAGTTCCGCGGGCAGGATGCCGCTTTCTTCCGCGACCTGCTCGATGGGCTTGAGGGTGGCTTCCTGGGCGATTTCGATGTCGGACGGCACAGGGAAGCGGCGCTTGAGGGGCGTAGGGGTCAATTTTGCAGACACGATAACCTCGCATGAGGGGGAAGCGAATGTGCGCTTCAATTATAGCCTGGTTTGGGCAGGGCGGGAGAGTAAAAGAAAAAGCACGGCGCAAATCGCCGCGCTTGGAGGCTGCAAAGGAGCAGTGTCGAAAGGTTCAAGATACGAGGCGCGCCGCACCACCGGGGCGGGCAACCAAGACGTCTTGCACGCCGGGCACATCCAGCAGCCTGCGGCGCACTGTGTCGGCCGCCGCTTCGGGGCAGAGCACATGCACGTTGGGCCCCGCGTCGATGGTATAGGCTACTGGCAGCCCTTCTTGCTCACGCCACCGGCGCACGGCGTGCATCAAGGCCACCGTCGTGGGTTCCCAATAGAGCAAGGGCGGGGTGGAAGTCTGCATCACAGCGTGCATCATGTGGCAATCGGCCTCGACCACCGCGGCAAAGGCTTCGAAGTCGCGCTGTAAAACGGCTTCCCGGCAAAGGCGCAGCCGACGAGGCGCATCGGCCACCCGCACGGCTTGGTAGGGACTGGTCTCGGCCAAAAGGTGCCCGCGGCTGGAGCCGACCGCCTTGTGGCTCGCGCTCACGATGGCGACGCAATCGGTCAAAGCCCAATGGCTGGGCGGGGCGATGCTCTCGGCGAAAGAGTCTTCGTCGCGGGTTCCGGCGTGCCATTCCACGAAGCCGCCCGGCACAGAGCGGCTGGCCGAGCCGGAACCCAAGCGGGCCAGGCGGCTGAGGTCGCGTTCGGGCAGGGTCAGCCCTGCTGCCGCGGCTGCGGCCACGGCCAGGGCGGCAAAAGCCGCTGCCGAGGAAGCCACGCCCGCCCCCGTCGGGAAGTTGTTCTCCGATTGCACTTCCGCGTACCAGCCCATCGCCGACCAGGCGCGCACGCGGTCCAGCACGCGGCTGACGCGCGCCAGCGCCTGCCCCCCCACCATGTGGCCGTGCAAGATCAGGCGGTCGCCGCCCAAGTCGGGGCGAAAGGTCACCGTGGTGCGCGTGACCAGCCCGCTTAGGTTCATCGAAAGCGAGCCGTTGCTGGGGATGCGCGCTTCGTGGTCGCGATTGCCCCAGTATTTGATGAAAGCGATGTTGGGGTGCGCCTCTGCTGTGGCGGTATAGGCATTCATGGCAGGTATTGTACTACACGCCCCCTTCACGCCCAACGAAAAAAGAAGGGCGGCCTCGGCGGTCGCCCTTCCATGCGCAGCTCATTGGCCCGTTTGCCAGCCTATCGGGCAATTAGCACCGGGCACGGGGCTTTGTTGAGCACTTTGTGGCTCTGGCTGCCCAGCAAGAGGCCGCTGAGGGCATGATTGCCCCGCGCACCCATGACGATCAAGTCGACCTTGCGGTTCTCGGCCACGTCCAGGATGGCATCGGCCGGACGGCCCTCGATCATCTCGGTTTCGACGCCGCCGGGCACCTCACCGATGGCCGCGGCGGCTTGCTCCAAGATCTCCTGCGCCTTGCCCAAGCGGGCCGCGGCCGCTTCTTCCCAAAACGGCTCCCCGAGGTAATCGGGAATGGGGTCGAAGGCGGCTACTGCAATCACATGCGACCCCAACTGCCGCGCCAATTCCCCTGCCAATTGTGCTGCTTTGAGGGAATCGCCCGAACCGTCCACACCCACCAGAATTTGCTCGAACATGGTTTTGCCTCCTTTCCTGCGCGTTGGTTTCGCTTGCTCCACTTTCAGTATAGAGCGTTTTGGGAAACCTCGCGTTAGAACTTTGTAAGAACGCCCCCGCGGTGTGCTAAACTTGCTTTCAGGAGGTGCAGCGATGAAGATAGCCATTCTCAGCGACACCCACGACAACGTGGAAACCCTGGCGCGTGCCTTGCCGGGGCTGCAGGCCGCCGACGTGGTGCTGCATTGCGGCGATGTCTGCTCGCCGTTCACGCTGAAACGGCTGGCAGAGGGCATGGGCGCCAAGCCGGTGCATCTGGTGTGGGGAAACAACGACGGCGACCGGCGCATGCTGGCCGAGGTTGCCGCGCAAGCGGGCAACGTCTACCTGCACGGCGAATTCGCCGATTTCACCCTGGGCGACCTACGGGTGGCCATGAGCCATTACCCGGCGGTCGCGCGGGCGGTCGCGGCGAGCGGGCAATACGGGCTGGTGTGCTACGGTCACGACCACCAGGCCCACGAAGAGCGCCTGGGAGCGACGCTGCTCCTCAACCCCGGCGAACTGGCAGGGGTGCTCACCGGCCGGGCGACCTGGGTGCTGCTGGAAACCGCCACCGGCAAGGTGCACTGGCACACGGCATAGCCGCGGCGGCGCTCAGCCCACCTCGACTACTGCGCCGCTGGCGACCCCTACCGCCCAGCCGCGCGCGGCCACGCCGTTTTCTCGGAAGGCCGCGGCCATCGCCTCGGCCACAGGGGTAGCGTCGTCGAAATGCGGCGCAAATGCAATCAAACCCGGCCCTGCGCCGGAAATCCCCGCCGCAATGGCCCCCGCGCGGCGCGCTGCGGCCAGAGCCGCCTCGGCGCCCGGGATGAGCGCCAAGCGATAGGGTTGGTGCAGCCGGTCTTGGAAAGCAAGGGCAAGCAGGTCGGCCGCACCTCGGCGAAACGCCTCGGCCACCAGCACGCTATGGCCGATGTTGAAGACCGCATCGGCCAGCGGCACCTCGGCAGGCAGCACACGCCGTGAGGCTTCGGTGCTCAACGGCACCGCGGGGACGACCACGGCAATCCACCGCCGCGCCTGCCACTCGCCAGCCACCGGCAGCGCTTGCACGTGCCAGCCCCCTTCAGCCGCTACCGAGGCCGTCAGGCCGCCGTAGAGCGAAGGCGCGACATTGTCGGGATGTCCTTCCACCGCCGCGGCCAGGGCAAACACTTCGGCCTGCGAAAGCGGGTTGCCGAGCACTGCGTTGCCTCCCAATACCCCCAACAACGCTGCCGTTCCGCTGGAACCCAGCCCTGACTGCAAGGGAATGCCGTTCTCGCAGCGCACCCGCAGCCCAGGGGGAAGGGGCTGCCCCAGGGCTTCCCACACTCGCCGCGCGGCTTGCAGCACCAGGTTGCTCTCGTCCACGGGCAGGCGACCGGCGCCTTCCCCCTGCACCGTGATTTCCCAGCGGTCGCCTTCCAGCACGAAAGTGGCCGTGTTCCACAAATCCAGCGCCAGCCCGAGCACATCGAAGCCCGGGCCTACGTTGCCGCACGAAGCGGGCACACGAATCGTTGGCATAATCCTCACCTTCCCAGGGATGAAAGCGCGGCTGCGCTGCAGCAAGGCGATTATAATCGCGGGGTATAATGGGAGCAAGCGCATCGGCGCACAAGGAGGACGCGATGCCTGACGAAACCTCTCGCAAGACCCCTCAAAGCAGTGTCTGGCTGGTCATTGCCCGCGAAGCGCGGCTCATAGGGCGCCTGATTTTAGACCGCCGTGTGCCGTGGTATCTCAAACTCCTGCCCATTGGCGCGGCCATCTATGCCGTTTCGCCGGTAGATTTGCTGCCCCTCAACCCGCTGGACGACGCCGCCGTGGTCAGCCTGGCGTTCTACTTTTTCGTGGAGCTCTGCCCGCCGGAAGTGGTGGCAGAATACCGCCAGGGCGCGAAAAGCGTCATCCCTGGGCAATGGCGAGACGGGGAAAAAGGCGACCGCCCTACCCAGGAAGGCTAAGCCGGGGCGCGCCGCATTCCCTGGCCGCGGGGGAAATCAAGGCACGCTGGCTTCCTGCACTGCCTGCGGAAGCGCCTCTTCTTCTGCCGCGTGCCAGAAAAAGCGCCAGTAGAGGAACACCGCCACGCTGTAAAAGCCAATCGTGCCGAGGAAAGGCAACCCAAAGCCATACCGGTCTTGCAGCCAGCCGGAGATGGTGGGGCTGAAAGCCCAGCCGAAGCTCCACGAAAGGCTGACCAGGCTGGCGACCGTCGCGCGGGCGCTGGGTTCCACATGCTCCATCACGAAGGTTTGGTACACCGGGCCGCTCATGTTCATCAGCGCCAGGCGCACCAAATAGGCCGCCGCGCTCACCCAGAACCACGGGGCGAAGCCCAACAGCGCCAGAAAGGGTATCGAAAGCCCTTGCGTCACGACCACCAGGGGAATTTTCCCAATCCGGTCGGCAATGGGAGGAGCAATCAGCAAGCCCACGCCCATAGCCAGCGCGCCCCATGCAAACAGCGAACCGATGACCGGGTCGGGCTGGTGGTGCACCTCGCGGAAAAAGAGGTTCATGAAGGGCATGATCAGGCCCGCACCGATGGAGGTCAGCAGCATCGGTAAAATCAACTTGGTGAGGAGCGCAGGGCGTTTGGCAGCATAGGCAAAGGGGGCAAAGAGCGACTTGTCTTCCCGCGCCAGCTGCTGGGGGCGCAGGCGGGCGAGGGGCAGCAGCGCGGTCAGCGAAAGCAACGCCACGACGATCAGCGCGCCTGCATACGCCTGAGAAGAGGTTGGGGCAGCCCCGCGCCAGTGAGCCACCCAGGAAGGCAAATAGCCGCCAATCCAGTTCCCCACGAAGGCCGAAGCCATCTGTAAACCCGAACCAAAGCTGAAGAGGTAAGTGCGTTCCTCTTCGCCGCTGTTTTCCATCAGAAAAGGGGCCATCGTCACGCCCAGCAGGCTCTGTGCCACGCCCGAGAGCGCGTTCATGGCATACAGCATCACCGTGGTGGGGAAGAGCACCATGCCCAACACGGCAAGGCTTACGGTGCCAGTGCCGATGAGAAGAGACCGTTTGCGCCCCAGCACGTCGGCCAGATAGCCCATCGGCAGCGCGGCGATTAGCGCGGCCAGGCTGCTGGCGGTGATCAAACGCCCCACCAGCGCGTTGTTGTAGCCCAGGCTCACGACGTAAAAATTGAACAGCAGGCGGAAGACGCCCATCGAAGCGCCGGTGAGCACTACGCTCAACAAGTAGAGGCGGGCGTTAGGACGAAAAGCCTGCAACCGCTCACCGTAGCGTTGCAGGCCGTGCATCAACCCTTGTGTCATCGAGGGCAGCGATCGCATGGGAAACTACTCCTCAGGAGGGGCATGGTCGGTGTTGGGCGTGGTGAACGCCCGCAGCTGTCGCCAAAGGGCTTCCAACTGCTCGGTGCGGGCAGCGTAACGCCGCTGGCGGCCTTCCACGGTGAGGTACACCAGGCCCGCCAAGCGCAGCGCATGCAAGTGATGCACGACCGTGGGGGGGCGCAGGCGCAGACGGCGTGCCAGCTCGGTGGGGGTATGCGCCCTTTCGCCCAAATAGCGCAAAATGCGCAGGCGGGTGGGGTCGCTCAGCGCTTGCAAACCGTGCAGCAGAGCGTCGGGCACCCCTTCGCCGGGCACCAGGGAAGCCCCTTCGGGCCGTGCGCCAAACACCAGCAACCCTTCGCTTTCCCCCAGCCGACGGAAGACCACCAGCGGGGAAAGCCAGAACGAAGGGGCAAGGGTGAGGCGCTTCATGGTTTCGGCCTCGGGGAAACGCACACCTTGGGTAAGGGCAAGTAACAGCTCGGCCAAGGGAAGCCCCGCGGCCTGCCGACGCGCCTGGGCCACGGCCTCGGCCAGCACCGGCCGCAAGCGCGCTTCTTCCTCGGCAAAGAAAACGCGCAGGTAGGCGTTCAAGGCATCGAGCAGGGCCTCGCCAAAAGCGGCGGCTTCGGCCCAGAGGTTCAACCGCTCGGTCAGGGCTGCCTTGCGCGGCGGCTTGGGAAGGGCCGCGTAGGCGCGCTGCAACGTGCGGAGGTCATCGGCGTTCCAAGCGCCGCGGCGAGCGACGTCCAGCAGCACTGCGCGCGCCGTGGGCGGCGTGTCGGCAGCCAGGAACGCCCGCGTCAGCCGCGCTTCGGGCGGCACCGCGCCCAAGGCTGCCAGCGCGGCTGCAGCGTCTCGACGGGGCAGAGCGGCAATCCACGGGAACGGCAACATCCACGCGGCGGCGAAGCGTTCCAACGTGCGGCGGTGGGCTTCCGGTAGGCGCGCCCGCACCCCCGCCGCCCACGCCCGCCGCAGGCCAAATTCCTGGGGACGGTGGAGCACATGCAGGCTCGCAAAAAGGTCGTAAGCCGTGCCGGTTTGCCAAGTTAGCGTTGCCATGACTGCCTCCGTAATTAGATTATAGTCTAATTTGGCGCCGAAAACAAGGGGGCTCACAAGCCAAAGGCCGCTTCAACGGCCGTCAACGGGACTATTGTCCCACCCCCAAAAGAGGCGGGGGAGAGGTGAAAGCCTGTACAATGGGAGTACCGGCGGGCATCCATTGCCCCGCGGAACCTTGTGTGCTTCCTGAAGGAGGTCGAAAATGAGTCAACGTCGCTATGTATGGTTGCTTCTCGCTGCATTTTTGTTGGGTGCTTGTGCCATTCCGGGGATGAAATCTTCCTCCGGCCAAAGCACGCCGGCTCAAGCGCACACCCCGGCAGCGGTTGCTACCCAAACTGCTGTATCCAACACCACTGGCGAGGTCAAAGGCGGCACGTGGGAACGCGACGACCCCAAGAACGATCTGCTTTCGTGCTCCTCGGGCGACCCGGTGCCTGCCAGCCAGTCTTCCCGCCTGGGCTCGAAAATCTACGTCGACGTGGTGCATGCCACCTTGAAGCAGGTCTCGCTGAAAGACCCCGCTGTGGCACTCAAAGGGAAAATGTGCGCCTACCGGATTACCCTCGACTATGGTCGGCCTGTCAATACTGCTGGCATGGTGGAAGGCGCGGTGGCTTTCACTGCTGGGCGGGTCGAGGTTGAGTATACTTTCAACATCAACAATGGTAAATTTACCTGGGAGAGCACGGCAACCAATCCCGCCAGCCACGCTGTCGTTCACTCCAACAATTTCCGGGATTTCGGCATCGATGTGCAAGGCAACACTGTGGTGCTGACCATTCCCTGCTACGGTGTGCCCCGGGCTAACGATAAAACCGAATGGCACGTCACGACGTTCAACACCAAAAACGGCGGCGGGCGGTGGTATTGCGATGAGGTAGGCAGCGGCACTTTGCCCAAGCCCAAGGTGTATTGGGATGGCAAAACCCCGATGACGATCAAAGACGCCGCCGACGACATCATGGATCTGACCCACAAGACCAATGACCTGCCCTTGGCCGATGCCGACATCCTCGAACTGCAAACTTCCCTGGCGCCACGCAATGCTCCCTTGGCCATGCAGGTGACGACCTTCCCACCCAAGGAAGATTTGTTCACCTGGCGCACCGTGCTGCGGATGAATATGTCGCTGGTGGGGCCCGGGCAATTGCTCTGCGGGCGAGACGAAAATGGCCGCGCCGGTTTCATCGACCCCAAGAGCCTCGCCCTCCAGCCCGACAACGCCCTGGCGACTTTCCAAACCACGGAAGACGGCCCAACCTGCACCTTTGCGCCCCCCACGTTCGCCAAGGACGGCTGCATCGTCGTCAGTGCAGATTTCTACCTCAAAGACAATACCACCAAAATTCAGTATAAAGACCGCGTCGATGGTGTGCTCTTGTGCTATCAGCAGAAGTAAGCCTGCCACTGCCGACGGCCACACCCCCAACACTGGTTGGGGGTGTTTTTTTGCTTAGTCCGCACCTTGACGCCGTCGCCGCACCGTGCTACCCTCAAAGCAACCGCTGTTTCCCCTTTCGAGGTGACCATGTTTTGGGATTTCGTGCTGATTTTCGTGCTCATCGCGCTGAACGGCTTTTTCGTTTCGGTGGAGTTCGCCGCCGTGGCTGCCCGTTACCATCGCATCAATGCGCTGGCACAACAGGGCTCCGGCGCGGCGCGCATCGTGCGGGTGTGGCTTTCCAGCCCTGCCGAGCGCGACCGCCTGATTGCCGCTACACAACTCGGCATCACCATCGTCAGCCTGGCGTTGGGGGCGGTGGGCGAGAAAGCCTTCGAGAGCGCCCTGGCACCTCTCGTCCACCAGGCTGCTTTGCCCGCCGCGCTGAATTTTCTGCAGGGGGTGCTGCCCAGCCTGCCCCTCCTGCTCTCGCTCACCATCGTGACCAGCTTCCACGTCGTATTCGGCGAGCAAGTGCCCAAAGTCGCCACGCTCCGCTCGCCCGAAACCTTTGCCCTGCGCGCGGCTTACCCCATGCGGCTCTTCGAGACCACGTTCCGCTGGTTCGTGGATATGCTCGACTGGGCTACCCATTTCACCTTGCGGCTGCTGGGCATTCCCGAAGCCGATGCCATTCACGGCCATCTTTCCGTCGAGGAACTCAAGCACCTGGTCGAAGAAACGCCGCCTGCCGATTTGCAGCCCGAAAGCAGCGAAATGCTTTCCGCCGTGCTCGACTTCGGCGAATTGCTGGTGCGCCAAGTGATGGTGCCCCACACCGACATCATCGCCGTGCAGGCCGCCACGCCTTTGCCCGAGGTCATCCGCCTTTTCTCCCGCCATGCCGTCACCAAGTTCCCGGTTTATGGGGAAGACCTGGACGACATCGTGGGCATCTTGCACATCAAAGACGTCGTGCGCCTGTGGGGAAGCGAGGAATTCGAACGGCGCACCGCGGGGGACCTGGCGCGCGAGGCCCTTTTCGTGCCCGAAACGCTGCCGGTCATCACCGTGCTGCGCCGCTTCCGGGAAACCCGCCGTCACATTGCCATCGTGGTGGACGAATACGGCGGTACGGCAGGGCTGGTTACCCTGGAAGACCTGCTGGAGGAAATCGTAGGCGAGGTCAGCGACCCCTTCGACGAAGCCACCCCCGAAATCCAGCCCCACCCCGACGGCACCGCCATCGTAGACGGCCGCGCCTTGCTGGAAGAGGTCAACGAAGCCCTGGGGTTGGACCTCACCACCCCTTATTACGACACCATTGCCGGTTACATCCTCGACAAGCTGGGGCGCATTCCCGCGGTGGGCGATGTCGTCGAAGAAGATGGCGTCCGCCTGACCGTGCTGGCGATGGATGGGCTGCGCGTGTCTCGCCTGAAGATCGAGCGCCTGCCTTCCGGTGAATCCGCTGAAGCGGGGGAAGACGCCTCACCAGCCGCGTAGGCTTTCCTGCTGTCACTTCCTTGGGCCTTGCTCATGCGCTATGCCGAAATAGCCGTTCACGAACCCAAAGTTCAGGGCGTGTTTCACTACCACATCCCCCCCGGTTTGGCCGACGCAATTCAGCCCGGGGCGATCGTGGTGGTGCCGTTTGGCCGACGGCAAGTGTATGGCGTGGTGCTTCGGCTCTTGCCTGCGGCCGAAGTGCCGGAAACCAAGCCGGTGCTGAGCGTGCCGGCTCCCGAAGTGACGCTCACTGCAACGCAGCTGCGGTTGGCGGAACGCATGGCCGCCGACACGCTGGCTCCTCTGGCGGCTTGTGTGGCCCTGATGCTGCCGCCCAAAGCGCTGCAAACGGCCGACAACCGCTACCGTCTCACCGCGGAGGCACCTGCTGTCGAAGGACTTCCGCCGGAAACGAGCGCGACCGAGCGCCAACTCGTGGCCTTGCTGCGCGCTCGGGGCCCTCTGCGCGGCCGCCAGATCGACCGCGCCCTGCCGCGCCGTGACTGGCGGAGGGCGGCTGCCCGCTTGCAACGCCGCGGCTGGCTGGAAAGCGAGCCGGTGTTGCCCAAGCCCCGCCTGCCGCGCAAAGCGGTTCGCATGGTGCGCTTGGCCGTGCCTGCTGAGGAAGCCCTGGCTTTCCCCACCCAACGCCTTTCCCGGCGGGCGGCGGTGGCCCAGCGCCGCCGAAAGGTGCTGCTTGCTTTGGCCGCCCAGGGCCCCCGCGAGGCAGCCGCGGTGCTCGCCGAAGCCGACGGCCGCGCCGGCGACCTGCAAGCCCTTGCCCGCCAGGGGCTGGTAACGCTCTACCACGAAAGCCGCCGCCGTGTGCCCCTCGCCGACCTGACCGAGCCTTCCCCCGCCGCACCGCCGGTGCTCACCCCGGCTCAGGCCGAGGCTTGGGAAACCATCCGCCCGCGGCTGCACGCCGCCGCCCAGGGGGAAGCCCCTTTGCCGGTGCTGCTGCATGGCGTCACGGGCAGCGGAAAAACCGAAATTTACCTGCGCGCCGCGGCCGAAACCCTCGAACTGGGGCGACAGGTGGCTGTGCTGGTGCCCGAAATTGCCCTCACCCCCCAAACGGTGCAACGCTTTCGGGCGCGGTTTGGCCCGGCCGTGGGGGTGCTGCATTCCGGCCTTTCGGACGGCGAGCGGTATGACACCTGGCTGCGGGTGCGCCGCGGGGAGGTGCGCTTGCTCATCGGCCCCCGCAGCGCGCTGTTCGCGCCCTTCCCCAACCTTGGCCTCATCGTGGTGGACGAGTGCCACGAGGAAGCCTACTACGAGGCCGAGCGCCTGCCGCATTACCACGCCCGCGAAGTGGCACTAACTTACGGCCGTTTGGCCCCCGCGCTGGTGCTGCTGGGCAGCGCCACGCCCGACGTCGTGACCTACGCGCGCGCTCGGCGCGGCTTCCTGACGCTGTTGGAACTCCCCGACCGCATTCTCGCCCATCGTGAGACCGTGGCCGCACACCCAGGCAGCGGGGCGAGGCGCTACCGCCCTCTGGCCGGTGACGCCCTGGCCGCCGACCTTCCCCCGGTGGAAGTGGTGGATATGCGCGCCGAACTGCGCGCCGGGCATACCGGCATCTTCAGCCGCCCCTTGCTGGCGGCGCTGGAAGCCACCCTCGCGCGCCGCGAGCAGGCCATCCTTTTTCTCAATCGGCGCGGCAGCGCGACCTACGTCTTTTGCCGCGATTGTGGGCACGTCTTCCGCTGCCCGCGCTGCGACCTTCCCCTTACGCATCATCGGAGCAGCGACGCGCTGGTGTGTCATCACTGCGGCTATCGGCGGAAGATGCCCAAAACCTGCCCGGTGTGCGGCAGCGAGCGGGTGCGGCCCTACGGTGCGGGCACCGAGCGGGTGGAAGCCGAGGTGCGGCGGCACTTTCCCCAGGCGCGCACCCTGCGCTGGGATGTGGACGCAGTGCGGGAGGCGGGCGGGCATGAGGCCATCCTCAGCCATTTCGTCGCCCGTCGCGCCGATGTGCTCATCGGCACGCAGATGCTCGCCAAGGGGCTCGATTTGCCCTTCGTCACGCTGGTGGGCATCGTGCTGGCCGATGTCGGCCTGACCTTGCCCGACTATCGCGCCGCGGAGCGGGGGTTCCAGGTGCTCACCCAGGTGGCCGGCCGGGCAGGCCGCAGCCCTTTGGGGGGCAAAGTGGTGTTGCAAACTTACATGCCCCAGCACTACGCGGTTCAGGCCGCTGCGCACCACGATTTTCTGGGTTTCTATCGCCAGGAACTGGCTTACCGACGCAAACTGGGGTATCCCCCTTACGCCCACCTGGCGCGGTTGGTTTACCAAGGGTGGAAAGCCGACCACGCCGAGCAGGAAGCCCGCCGCATGGCGCAGCGGGTGCGTGCTTGGCTGCGGGAAGGGCGGCATCCGGCGACGCAGATTATCGGCCCTGCGCCGTGTTTTTACGCCCGCCTGCGGGGGCGCTATTGCTGGCACTTGCTGCTGCGGGGGCCGGATCCGGCAGCCATTCTGCGCGGCCGACGCTTGGGCGATTGGGACGTCGCCCTCGACCCGCCTTCTTTGCTCTGACCGCGTCGGTAGCGTTGCGAGGTCGGTACGTCTGCCTTGCTTCCCAATGCCGTAAGCCGCCTTCATGCCCCCGGTGGCGTGTTCCTGCGGCTCTCTGAGGCTTTCTTATGAAGCATTGACGAAGGGGTTGAAGCGCTTTTCTTCCCCCACGGTGGTCGCGGGGCCGTGGCCGGGGAAGATGCGGGTGTCGTCGGGCAGGGTGAACACCTCGCTGCGGATGCTTTCCACCAGGGCTTCCCAATCGCCGCCGGGGAGGTCGGTGCGGCCTACGCTGCCGCGGAAAATCAGGTCGCCGGCGAAAAGGGCGTGCGCTTCGGGGCAATAGAACGCGACGTGGCCGGGGGTATGCCCCGGGGTGTGGCGCACTTCGCAGACGACCGAGCCAATTTCCAGCGCGTCGCCGTGGTAGAAGCCGATGTCGGGCGCGGGGCCGGGGTCTTCGATTTCCAGGCCGAAGAAATCGGCGCCGCCTTTTTCTTTCCATAGCCAGCAATCTTCGGGGTGCAGCCCCACCGGCGGCGGGGGCGAGAAGGCCCGCAGCAGCGCTGCCACGCCGCCGAGGTGGTCGAAGTGGGCGTGGGTCAGCCAAATCGCAGTCAGCCGCCAGCCGCGCTCGGCCACGCGGCGCGCAATGCGCTCGCCTTCCCACCCTGGGTCGATGACCACGGCTTCCCCGCGGTCGGCGTCGGCCAGGATGTAGGCGTTGGTTTCCAGCGGCCCAACGGTGAGCGGAAGAATCGTAAGCATACGCCTCGTGAGATGCGGTTTCGCCAGCGGCACCGACGACGCCCTTTTTCGGGAAGGACGCCGTCGGTGGGTCATCCGGGCTGGCCGATGCGGTTGCGCAGGGTGCCCACGCCCTCGATTTCCAGCACGATTTCGTCTCCCGGCGAAAGCCACTGGCCGGTTTCCATGCCGCTGCACCCCGGAATGGTGCCTGTGGCCATCACTTCGCCCGGCAACACCTTTTCACCCAGGGAAGCATAAGCCACCATCTCACCCAGGCTGTGCTGCGGCCCCGCGGTGCTGCCTTCGCCCCACGGCGTGCCGTTCACCGTGACCTCGACGTGCAGGTTTTCGACCTTGGGCAGAATTTCGTCTGCCGTGACCACCACCGCGCTCATGCCGTTGGCGAAGTTCTTGGCTTTCACCGGCCCAAAACCGCTGGTCATTTCGGGATATTGCACATCGCGGGCGCTGAAGTCGTTGATGACCACAAAGCCGCCGATGGCTTCCAGCGCCTCTTGCGGGGTGGCGTTGTAAATCGGGCGGGCAATCACTACGCCGAGTTCCAATTCGTAATCCAGCGCACGGGTGTAGCTCGGCCAAGGGATGGTTTCGCCGTCGGTGTAGAAGTTGATGTGGCTGCCCATGTAGTAGATGGGCTTTTGGTACCAAATCGGCTTGGGGCGCAGTTTGGGATGGGGTTTGCCGGTCAGTTTTTCGTAAAGCGCCAGAGGCTTCCACATTTTGGGCAAGAAGCGCTGCACCAGTCCTTTGCCCGCCGCGATGACGTGCTGTTCGTAGAGCATGAAATCGCGAAAGGAAAGCGGGCGGAAGGGCAAAATGGGCGCGGGGTCGTAGGTTTCGGCAAAGGTTTCGCCTCGCTGCGCCATGAATTTGGCCAGGCGGGCGGCTTCTTCGCGGGCAGCCTCTCCGGCCTGCAGGAAGGCGACCACGTCGGTGGCGGTTCGCTGCAGCGTGGGGTAGTCGTGAGGGGAATGCCCGGCGGCAAGGTCGGTGTTGTCCAGCCGATAAAGGGCGGGAAGCAGCGGGACCCATTGGCCGTCGTGTTCCACTGCGACCGAGTAGGGCACACGGAGTTCGCCGAAAGCCGTCAGGCGCACCAAGCGGAGCTTCATGGGGTGCCTCCTTCGTGGGGAAAGTGAGGAGAAAGCCGAGAAGGGTTGCCAAGGGCGGTAGGCCCTTCTCGGCTGGCGTTGCTTTGGCGGGAAGGGCTATTTGCCTTTCCATTCGGGCTTGCGCTTTTCCAGGAAGGCGCTCATGCCTTCTTTTTGGTCTTCGGTGGCGAAAAGCAGGTAGAACACCCGCCGCTCATACGCCAGGCCCTCGGTGAGCGGGGTTTCCAGCGCCTGGTTGACGGCCTCTTTGGCGATGCGCAACGCCACGGGCGCGCGCTCGGCGAGCTGTTGGGCCAGTTCCAGGGCCTCGTCCAGGTAGCGTTCCACCGGCACCACGCGGTTCACCAAGCCAAAGCGGGCCGCTTCTTCGGCGGTCAAGCGGCGGTCGTTGAGCACGATTTCCATCGCCAGGTATTTGCCCACCGTGCGGGTCAGCCGCTGGGTACCGCCTGCGCCGGGAATGATGCCCAGGTTGATTTCCGGCTGGCCGAATTGGGCGCTCTCGGAAGCCACGATCATGTCGCAGGTCATGGCCAGTTCGAAGCCGCCGCCCAGGGCAAAGCCCGACACCGCCGCGATGATGGGCTTGCTTACTTTGCGAATGCGGTCGAAAAGGTCGATGTAGCCGCTGGTGAGCATATCCACGGGGGTGGCCGTCGACATTTCTTTGATGTCGGCTCCGGCTGCGAAGACGCGCGCGTTGCCGGTAATCACGATAGCCCCAATGGCGTCGTCGGCGTCGAAGGCGGCCAGCGCGTCGGTCAGTTCGTGCATCAATTGGCTGTTGAGCGCGTTGAACGCCCGCGGCCGGTTGAGGCGAATCAACCCCACGCGGTCATGGGTTTCGGTCAGGATGGTTTCGTAAGTGCTCATTGGGAATCCTCCTCACAAAGGGATGTGCCGCAAAGCGTCGCGGCCTACGGCGAGGCTGCGTTCCACCCACCATTGCACGGTGCGGATGCCAAAATGGGGGTGGCGGTCGGCGTAAGACCAGGCTGCGCCATCGAGGGCCGCCACGCGCGCCAGGGCGGTTTCCCGCTGGCTGCGGTAATCGGCCAGCATGGTTTCCGGCGGCGGGAAGGCCGCTGGCAGGGGTGCCGGCACGAAATGCGGCGGGCGACGGCCGAGCAAAGCTATCAAGTTAGGGAAGCCCACCTGCTGCTCCCACCACCACACTTGCGCCAGTAGGCGGAAAGCCCTTCCTTCGGGCTGCCGCGCCCTCGCTGGCAAAGCATGCCAGGCGTCGGCGAGGGCCTGCGGCTGCGCCTGCCATGCGGCCAGCATTTCCCGGCGGTAACGGAGCAGTTCGGCAAAAGCGGGCATGCTCTCTCGCGGTGGGTCAGGGCACGAGCACCAGGCCGGAGCGGTCGGCGTGTGCCGGGGAAGCCAACCAGCGCACCATCTCGCCGATGCTTGCGGGGGCGGCTTCCCCTGCCTGGCGGGCGGCTTCGGCAAACGACACGGCATCGGGCGGCGCGCTGGCGCGGTCGGGCCAGATCATGTGGGCCCGAATGCGGGAAGGCTGCAACACGCGCGCCGCGTGGCGCACCAGGGCCAGCAGTCCGGCCTTCCCTGCCTGATAGACCACGCTGTCGGGCTGGTTGGGCTGCGCGCCGAGGAAGACCATCACCCCGCCGCCGTGGGTTTGCATGATGCGCGCCGCAACCTGCGCGGCCAGGAAGGGGAGGGTAAGGTTGCTATCCAGAGCACGGTGCCAATCCCATTCATCCAAGCGCAACATATGGGCTTTGGGGGCAACATCTACCGCGCTCACCAGAATGTCGATGCGTTCTTCGCCGAAGTCGTCGGTAATTTGGTTGAACACGGTTTGGAGGGCGATTTTCTTGATGACGTCGCCGCTATAAGCCTTGGCGCGCCCTCCGCGGGCCGTGATTTCCTGCACGGTTTGTTCGGCGTGCATGGGGCTGAAGTCGAAGCAGGCCACGAAAGCGCCTGCTTCGGCCAGGCTCAACGCGGCGGCGCGGCCATCGCCCCGCCCGGCACCGAGCACGAAAGCAAGTTGGTTGTCCAGTTCCATGAAGTCTCCTCGACGGTTAGGATGGGGATTGCAGCGTCACCACCTCGGCGTGGGTGGCTTCCAGCAGGGCTTCGGGGGTGATGCGCAGCAGGGCATTGCGTGCGCCGCCGCCCGCATAGGCCACAGGCAGATGCAACACCCGCGCCTCGACCAGCGTGCGCAGCGGTCGGCGGTGCCCGCACGGCGGCACTGCCCCCGCCGGGTAGCCCGTGGCTTCAAGGACCTCTTCGGGGCGCGCGACGCGCACTTTCTTGCGCCCCACGCCCAGATGCCGCGCCAGCCGGCGCGTCTCGATCCGCTCGCTCCCCCGCGCGACCACCAGCACCGGCTCGCCCGCGGCCAAAAAGACCACGGTTTTGAGAATTTGGTCTGCCGAGACGCCCAGCGCATCGGCAGCAGCCGGCACCGTCGCCGTGGGTGTATGCAAGCGCACCACTTCAGCCGCAATGCCGTGGCTGCGAAGCCAGGCTTCCAGGTCCTCAGAGGTCAGGGAAGGCATGCTTTCATTATAACCCCTTGTGGCTCGCCGCGGAGCAGCGCGGCGGGGGCATGCTACTGCCCCTTGGATGGGATGGCTTCCTTGACCCAGGCTGCGCCTATCAGCGTTACCAACATCATCAAGAAGCGCGTCACCACGGCGAGGGTAAGCGCCTGGCCGCTGGTTGCCCCCAATGCCGTGTACAGCCCCACGATGGTGACTTCCCGAACGCCATAGCCGTTGAGCGAAACGGGCAGCAAGGCCGCGGTGTAGGAAAGCACCGTTGCCCCGGCCACCTGATACCATGCCACCGGAATGCCCAGCGCGACGGCCAGCAGCCAAGTGGCGGTGAATACCGGCAAGAGCGAG
>CAYVHG010000047.1:0-9135 GCA_964450875.1 uncultured Anaerolineaceae bacterium
TTGACCCCCACCGGGTTGCGCCCCAAGTTCATGGATAAAATTGAAGCCGCGGGCATCCATTTGCCGGCTTCGATTTTCGGCATTGGAACCAGGCGACGATGACGAAACTGCCGAGGAGAGCAGTATGACCAACATCAACCCGATGTTGATATTGATCGTGGGCGGTGGGCTGGCCCTTCTCTTGCTCTTGGTGGGCGTGGTGCTGACCTACCGGTCCAGCCGCTCGTTGGTCGATGAGCGCTTGGAGAAATTCCTCGGCGAGGAAACTTTGCGGACGATGGAAGCCGAGCGCGAGAGCCAGCAGCGGAGCGAGAGCCGGGTAGACAAACAGCTGGCACGTACGGGCTGGTGGGAAAAGATCTCGCGCGATTTGGCACGGGCTGATCTCCGCCTCAAGCCGATGGAGTACATTTGGCTGCGCCTTGGCCTTACCGTGGTTGGCACGGCATTGGGCTATGGCATTGGCGGGGGCACTTTGGTGTTTACTCTGGCCGGGCTGGTTTTGGGCTATTTTTCCTTGGGTATGTTCGTGAAGATGCGCCAGGGTCAGCGCTTGCGCCGCTTCAATTCCCAATTGCCCGATATGCTCAACCTGATGGTGAACGGTTTGCGGGCGGGGTATTCCACTTTGCAGGCGCTGGAAGCCGTGAGCCGCGAGATGCCCGACCCCATTTCGACCGAATTCCGCCGGGTGGTGCGCGAGGTGCAAATTGGCATTCCCCTGGAAGATGCCCTCGACAACCTGCTGCGCCGCATTCCCAGCGACGACCTGGACTTGGTGGTGACGGCTATCAACATCCAGCGCGAAGTCGGCGGCAACCTTGCCGATATTTTGGAAACCATTTCTGCTACCATCCGTGACCGAGTGCGGTTGAAAGGCGAAATTCGCGTGTTGACTTCCCAGGTGCGCTTTTCGGGCACGGCGTTGGCCATTTTGCCGATTGCTCTCTTCTTCCTCATCTACCGCATGAACCCCTCGTACATGGGGCAGTTGATCAAGCCCGACAACCCCGCGGTCAAGCCGATTGGCTATTGCATCATCGGCACCGGCTTGATTTTGATCGCCATTGGTTACGTCGTGATGAACAAGATTGCCGATATCGAAGTGTAAGGATTGGTGTCATGGTTATCGTCTGGCTTGTGATCGCTCTTCTCGTCATTGGCGCGATTTTGCTGGCCATCATTGGCTTACGGCAGAGCGAGGCCGAGGCGGAAGACCCGCTGCAAGAGCGCTTGGCCGAATACATGGACAGCGGCCGCGAAATCCATTCGCTGGAAGAGGTGGAGCTGGAACAGCCTTTTACCCAGCGCGTGATCATGCCGCTGGCGCGCGCCTTGGGCAACCTGGCATTGCGCTTCACCCCTCAAAGCGCGATTCAGGCTGCTCAGAAAAACCTGGAACTGGCGGGGCGGCCGAACGGATTAGAGGCTTCCACCTATGTGGCCATGCGCTTCGTGTTGGCGATTGGGTTGGGGGTGGGTACCTTTTTCCTCCTAAAAATCGCCCCCAATGCCGGGCTGCGTTCCAAAGCCTTGCTGTTGATGATCGTCTTTGGCGTTTTGGGCTACTTTATGCCCGAACTGTGGCTGCGCAGCAAAATCAACAAACGGCAAGAGGCCATTCTCAAAGCCATGCCCGACGCCCTCGATTTGCTGACGATTTGCGTTGGTGCCGGGTTGGGCTTCGACGCGGCCATGCAAAAAGTCGTCGAAAAGTGGGATAACGAACTGGCGTTCGAGTTCGGACGGGTGTTGCGCGAAGTGCAATTGGGCAAAAGCCGCCGGGAAGCCCTGCGCGACATGGCCGACCGTGTCGGCGTGGCGGAGATGACCAGCTTCGTGGCCGCAATTATCCAGAGTGAGCAGCTGGGCGTCAGCCTGGGCAAAGTGCTGCAAATTCAGGCCGACAACATGCGTGTCAAGCGGCGCCAACGGGCGCAGGAAGCCGCCCAAAAAGCGCCGGTCAAGATGCTCTTCCCGTTGGTCTTTTTGGTGTTGCCGGCCCTCTTCATCGTGTTGCTGGGCCCGGCTGCCATGATCGTCATTCAAATGTTCGTGACAGGTGGCTTCTAACCCCTGGCCTTTTCGGCTCTACCACACCTTTTGGGTTGCTCTCGATTGGCTTTTCCCGCCCCGATGTGTTGGTTGTGGACGCATCGGGGCGCGTTTTTGTGAAGCCTGCCTTGCGGCGGTGCCGCGGTTGCCGGAGTCGCGCTGCCTTCGTTGTGGAAACCCCCTCGCCGCGCCCGCTGCAGATGGGCTGTGCCCGCGCTGCCGCGTCCACCCTCCGGCGTTCGACGCTGCCCGCTCGTGGGCCCCGATGGCGGGGGCTGTGCGCAAGGCGGTGCATCAACTGAAGTACCACCGCGACCTGGCGCTTGCCGAGACCCTGGCAGGCGCTTTGCTGTTGCTCGTGCGCGAGATGGAATGGCGGGTAGATGTGGTGCTTCCTGTACCGCTGGGGAAGGCCCGCCATCGGGAGCGGGGTTACAACCAGGCAGCGTTGTTGGCTTTCCCCCTTGCTTTGGGGCTGGGCGTGCCTTACGCGGGCGGCGCACTGGTGCGCACGCGCGAGACGCGCTCGCAGGTGAACCTGAGCGCCGAGGCGCGGCGGCGCAACGTGGCGGGCGCCTTTGGCGTGGCGCGGCCCGCGGCAGTGGCCGGGAAGGCGGTTTTGCTGGTGGATGACGTCATGACGACGGGCGCAACGCTCGACGCGGCTTCGGCGGCGTTGAAAAGCAGCGGCGCGCGCCGGGTTTTTGCCGTCACCGTGGCGCGCGCCGTGTTGCGTCGTGTGGAAGCCCCCTCGTAAGCACGACCTCGGGGGCGCATGGGCTTATGTTGCTGTCTTCCGGCGGTGGCGGAAGAAAAGGAACATCGTCAGCCCCGCGAGAGCCAGCAATGTGCCGCTCAGCCCCCCGAAAATCAGCCAGGCTTGTTGCCACGTGCGGGCTTGCGGCACGTACAAGGGGCGCGGCGTTTGTAACCGCGCGCGCATTTCTTCCACGAAAGAGCGGTCGGCCTCCACCGGCACCAGCGATGCCCGCAATTGGGCTTCCAGCGCGGCCATCTCTTCGGCAGAAAGTCGCTCACCCCACAGTGGCATTTTCGACCTCCACCGGGTAGGCAACCAGCCCTGCGGTTTGTGGCCCCAGGTGCACGGTGACAGCAGTGGAAAGGGAGGTGGTGACGAGCTCGCGCACATTCAGCGCCGAGCGGGCCATTGCGGCGAGCTTGGCGGCGTCGTGGGGCGCTCTGGCATGCACAATCGCTACGTCTACCAGCCGCCCACCCATTTCGTCCTTCATCCGCTGGATGACATGCTCCAGAGCGCGTTTGCGCGTCCGCACTTTGTCTGTGGCGATCAGCTCGCCGTTGATGAGCTCGATGATGGGTTTCAGCTGGAGCAGCGAAGCCACCAATGCCTGAATGGCCTTTACCCGCCCGCTCATGCGGGGGTAGTCGAGGTTGTCTACCGTGAGCACCACGCGCACGCTTTCGCGGATGGCTTCCAGGCGTCGCAAAATGGCCTCTGGGGAAGCCGCGCGGTCGGCCATTTCTCGGACTTCTTTGCACATGAAGGCCAAGGCGGCCGCTCCGGCTGCGCTGTCGAAGGGAATGACACGGATTTTGTTTGCCAGCCGGCGGGCGGCGATGACGGCAGATTCGTAAGTGCCCGAAAGCTTGCTGCCGACGTGAATGGAAAACACTGTATCGCCGGGTTGGGCAACCTCTTCGTACACCGCTTCCAGCTGCTCAGGCGAGGCTTGGGAGGTTTTGGGAATGATGCCGCGCTCGGCAATCAGGCGGTAGAAGCCTTCTTCGTCGATGTCGACGTTTTGGATGAAGGTCTCCTCGCCGAAGTGGATGCGGAAAGGCACCACGCGAACACGATATTTTTCGACCCATCCGGGGGGGAAGTCGGCTGTGCCGTCGGTGACGATGTGAATCATTTCAGGCCTCGGGAGGTTGGTTTTTGAGCTCGCTGCGTAAGGCGATCAAGGTGCGGTGGTAAAGGCTTTTGATGGCGCCCTCGCTGCGCCCCAGAATTTGTCCGATTTCGGCATTGGAGAGGCGGTCGACGAATTTCAAGATGAGCAGTTCCTGGCGGTCGGGGGGGAGTTTTCGTATAGCCATCAGAAGGCGCTCTTCTTCCTCGTGACGGATGAGATGTTCTTCAGGATGTGGGGCATGGGCTGCCGGTGGGTTCCACGCAGTTTGCTCTAAGGCGATTTCTTTGCGGCGGCTTTGGTCGCGATGCCAGTTGGCGACCAAGTTGTGCGCAATGCGGTAAAGGTAAGCTGAGAAAGGCAGGCCGCGCTCTTCGTAGCGGTGGATGTTTTGAATGGCTCGGTAGAACACCCGGGCTGTGAGGTCCTCGGCTTCCTGGGGGTGCCCCACGCGGTAGTAAACGTAGCTGTAAATCCGTTGCACGTACCGCTGGTAGAGGATGCCGAAGGCTTCCTGGTCGCCTTCGCGGGCGCGGGCGATGGCTTCGCTATCGGAGAGTTCGGCGGTTTGCGTGTCGTCCATTAAAACCCGTCCAGGGGAGAAAAGTTGCAGGCCTTAGGTGTTTTGCCGTGGCCATGCGGCGGCCACCAGCGCGGGGAGTGCTTCGCCTGCCGGTGCGCGCAAGGTGGTGTCGGCCAGGTCGGAAAGCGGGGTGGGCTGGGGATTGATTTCGACAACCCACGCGCCATGTTCTTTTGCCAAGCCTGGCAGGGCCGCGGCAGGGTAAACCACCCCCGACGTGCCAATGACCAGCATGACGTCGGCGGTTTGGGCTGCCTGGAGGGCCGCTTCCAGCGCCTGGGGCGGCAGGTTTTCGCCAAAGAAGACCACATCGGGCCGCAGCACGCTGCCGCAGTAGGGGCATGTGGGCGCTTCGCCTTCGGGAACAGGCGCCCACTGGGTGACTACGTGCCGTTGTGCGGCGCACACGGTGCGCATGATGTTGCCGTGCAGTTCGATGACCGTTCGACTGCCTGCCTGCTGGTGCAGCCCGTCGACGTTTTGGGTGACGAGGGTGAAACGCGGCACCAGGCGTTCCATTGCGGCCAGCGCTCGATGCCCGGCGTTGGGGGCTGCTTGTCGCACCAGGCTGCGCCGCCAGGCGTACCACGACCATACCAACCCGGGGTTCCGCGCCAGCGCTTCGGGCGAGGCCAGTGTTTGGGGGTCGTAGCGCGCCCACAGGCCGGTTTGGGCTTCCCGAAAGGTGGGGATGCCGCTTTCTGCCGAAATGCCTGCGCCCGTCAGCGCCACGATGTGATGGGCTTCCTGCAGGCGGCGAATGAGCTCGGCGGGGAAGGCCGAGGTCTCCATTGGCGCTCCTTTTTCGAGGCGGGGGCAAGTAAAGGGAGGGCGAGCGTGTACCGTCGGTCGCGCGCCTGACGCGCCCTGACCCGTTCGAGTTTCGGGCTCTTGCGATGTCTTTATTCTACCGCGTTATGATACACTTAACCCCACACAATCTTTTCGGAGGAAGACCATGCGGATTATTTTGGACGCGATGGGCAGCGACCGCCATCCGGAGCCCGAAATTCATGCTGCGGTAGAGGCCGCCCGCTTGTTTGGGGATGAGATCATTTTGGTGGGGAAGGAAGACGTGCTCCGCCCGCGCCTGGAGGCTTTGAACACCACGGGCGCGCCGGTGCGTATCGTTCACGCCCCCGAAGTGCTGGAAATGACCGATAAGCCCGCCCGTTCCGCGCGCACCAAGGCGCAAAATTCGATGGCGGTGGGCATGGAATTGTTGAAGGCTGGGGAAGGCGATGCTTTCGTGACGGCAGGGAACACCGGCGGCGCGATGGCGAATGCCCTCTTCCGGCTGGGGCGCATTCGCGGCGTCAAGCGCCCGGCCTTGGCAACGCGTTTTCCCACGCGCAAGGGGTATTGCGTGGTGCTGGATATCGGCGCCAACGCCGAATGCAAGCCGGAGTATTTGTTGCAGTTTGCCGTGATGGGTTCGGTGTATGCCGAGCGTTTGCTCGGCGTGCACAACCCGCGGGTAGGGCTGCTTTCCAATGGCGAAGAGGCTGGCAAGGGGAACGACTTGGTGAAGGCGACTTACCCTTTGCTGGAGGCAAGCGGGTTGAACTTCATCGGCAACGTCGAGGGGAAGGAACTCTTTGGCGGCGAGGCCGATGTGGTGGTGACCGACGGGTTTACCGGCAATGTGCTTTTGAAGGCCTCGGAAGCCGTGACGAAATTGCTGGTCGATGTGTTGAAGGAAAACCTGATGGCTTCCACGCGCACCAAGTTGGGGGCGTTGCTGGCAAAGCCGGCTTTCGACGCCCTCAAGGGAATGCTGGACCCCGAGGAAATTGGCGCTGCCCCGTTGTTGGGCATCGATGGGCTGGTGTTTGTGGGGCATGGGCGTTCCGATGCCCGGGCTCTGCTAAGTGCCATCCGGGCTGCCCGCCAGGGCGTGGAAAGCGACCTTTTGACCCAGTTGGGCACGGCGATTGCTGCTCGCCTGACCGCAGCCAAGGAGTAAAGCGATTATGCGCGTGGTAACCAACGAGAAATTCATCGCTCGCAACGCCCGCATTGGGCGGTATGCCAGTGTGGCTTCCATTGTGATTTTGGGGGCGGGGGTGTATTTGACTTTTGCCCGCCCCGATTTGGTCACCCTGACGTTTGCTCTCCTCATCGTGGGTTTTGTTCTCTCGCAGGTGGGCATCTATTTCGGCAACCGTTGGGCCAAACCGCCGCGCTTGGATATTCAGATTACCAAAGCCCTCAAGGGCTTGGGGCGTGATTACACCCTTTACCACTATGCTACGCCTGCCTCGCACTTGTTGGTAGGCCCAGGCGGGGTCTTTGTGATCGTGCCGCGTTTCCAGCGAGGTACGATTACTTACAAAAAGGGCAAATGGCGCCAGCATGGCGGGTTGATGCTGTGGTATTGGCGCATTTTTGCTCAGGAAGGCATCGGCCGCCCCGATTTGGAAATCAAAGCCGAGGTAGAGGCGGTGGCCGACGTGCTCCGCAAGCAACTTCCCATGGAAGATTACGACGCTGTGCAGCCACTCAAACCCATTTTGGTCTTTACCAACCCCCAGACGGTGTTGAAAGACGTCGAGGAAGCCCCCGTGCCCACGGTCAAGATTGACGATCTGAAGGCTACGGTGAAACGCCTGGCTCGGGGAACCCGCTTGACCGGCGAGCAGTTGAAGCGCATTCGAGAGGCGCTGGGAGACGTCGGTAAGCGGACGAAAAGCGAGAGTTGAAAGCACACAGGGCTTCCGCTCACTGCGGAAGCCCTGCGCTGTTTCTTGGAAAGTGGAGGGAAGAGGATTTTTTTACCCTTCGAGGAACTTTTCGAGCGCCTCTCGGCTGATGCGGTAGGCTTTGCCGATTTTACGTGCCGGCAGGTCGCCCGATTCGATGGCCGCGATGACGTCTTCCTCGGAGACTCGTAGCACTTGTGCGGCCTCGCTTGGCGTCATCACCGGCGGCAGGGCGGCGTTGTTCGCCCCTTGCGCGGGGGCTTGCGGCGTTTGGGGTTGTTGTGCCATGCCGCTCATGGTTTGTGAAATCATGTTGCCGATGCCCATACCCGCGCCGATGCCCGCGGTCAGGCCTGCGCCGCCGCTGGGGTTTTGGGCCGCGTCGCGCATTGCGTCGGCGGCTTGCAGCTGGGCGTAGGTCTGCGCGTCCAGCAGGCCGCGAGAACGCAGCTCTTCTGCTGTGTTTTCCGAGGGCGTCAAGCTGGCGATGACGAAAGTTTTGAGCTCCAGGCCGATGGCTTCGAACTCGGCTGCTGCTTTGGCGCGTACCCCGGCGCTGATTTCATCCAGCCAGCCCAAGATGTCTTGCACTGTTTGGTATTTCCCCTTCATTTCGCCGAACATATCGGTCATGCTGCGGAGCAGGCGGCTGCGCAGGTCGTTTTCGATGTCCGACATTAGGTAGATGCCGCGCGTGCCCACGATTTGGGTGACAAACTGTTGCGGGTTTTTTACCTGATACGAGTAGGTGCCAAAGCCCTTGAGCAGCAGCCAGCCCAGGCCTACGCCGGGGGTCTGTACGGGAATTGGCTGCGGCGTGCCCCATTTGCGGTCGCGGAATTCCCGCATGGAGACGAAATACACCTCGGCGGTGAAGGGGGAGCGGTCGTTGAATGCTTTCCCCAAGAAGTTGATCAGCAAGGGGATGTTGGCTGTCGTGATGGTGTGCCGGCCGGGGCCGAGCACGTCCAGCGCTTTGCCGTCGCGGAAGAATACGGCGGCCTGCGCTTCGCGCACGATGACCTGAGAGCCAATGCGGAAGTCGCCGGCACCAACCTCGGGAAAGCGATGGACGATTTCGTTGGGCGTTTCGTCAGCCCATTCGATGACATCGAACACACGTGCCATAGGAGGTTCTCCTTAGAATGTGGTGAGGCGTCACGCGCCGGTGATGGCTTCTTCGCGGCGGTTGAAAGTTTCGATTGCTTTGCGGGCGAGTGCCAGCAGGTCGCGCATGGCCTGCGGGAAGCTTTCCGTTCCGATGGTGTCTTCCAGGCGGTCGACCCCCTGGCGGATTTCGTCGGTCAGGTCGAGCAAGGTGGTATCGTAGGCGTAGAGTGTTGCCAGCTCGGCGTCTTCTATTTTGAGGGCGTCGAACAGGCCTGCGTAGCCGTAGGAAGCCGTGCGAATCTGGTCGGAAAAAGTGCGCAAGCGAATGGCAATGGCTTCCAGGTCGTCCAGGTAGCCGAACTCACCGGCGGCAGCCAATTGGCGCTGAACCTCGGTCAGGCGGCGCCATTGTTCGTCGACTCGTTGGGCTACGGTTACTCGCAGCATCTTGTCGGCATCGCGGCGGTGCTCCTTTGCACGGTAGCCGCGAAAGCCGGGAATTTGGCTTGCCAGGCGTTCCAGTGCGTTCTCGGCTTGCTGAATGCGGTCGTTTAAATCGGGGTGTTCCATCATCACCTCTCTTGTGGAATGCGAACAAGCTATTATAGGATAGCATAAAAGCAGCCGGGGTGCAACTTGGAACAGGCGCGCGGTGGCAAGGCCCGGCTCAGGGGGGGCTATTGTCGGGGCCTTACGCGGATGAGCCCGTGGTTTTCGGGGTGAAAGCCGCGCACGTTGGCATAGAACTCGCGAATTTTCTGTAAGTCGGCTTCGATGTCTCCCGAAGGCT
>CAYVHG010000048.1:0-20547 GCA_964450875.1 uncultured Anaerolineaceae bacterium
TCACCACCGTGGACGGCCAAATGTTGGTGGTGCCGAATTTCCCGGCATGGGTGTGCGATATTTGTGGTTATGTGGAATACGACGAGCGGGCGTTGGGCTGGCTTTATACGCTGCTTTCGCCTCCCATGCAGCACCGCCCGCCGCGACGGGCTACACACGCCACCCGCCCGCGCCCTGAAAAGTAGGGCGCGGCGTGTTTTAGGAGAGACTATGGGTTGGACAAATCGTCTGGTTTCCGTAGATATTTTTACGGCCAGCTATCGTGTGGTAGGCAAAGTGCAGGTGGGAAGTAGTGGATTGATGGGCATGCTCAACGACGATATGACTTCTTACCTGCGAGTGTACGAGGCCACCCTAGCTCGGCTTCACATGCCTACCAAGCGGGTTGCTCGATACGAGGTAGCCGAATTGACCAAGCGCGGCATCCACGCGGTTTGCGTGCGCACGCGCGACGGGGTAGGGCCGCTGGGGCTGGTGCGGGGCGGCTTCACGCGGGTGGTGCGCTATCGGGTCGCGGCCGTCTCCCAGGTGTTCGAGTTCCACGGCTTGTTCAACTGGGCGGGCAAGTTCGACCCTGCGGCCATTTTGGTCAAGGGCACCAGTGATTTCCTCGCTTTTTACGATGGCGTGCTGCAGGCGGTGCTCTTTCCCAACCTGCGGGTGGAAGCCCCGGGAATGCTGGTCAACCGCCGTAAAATCGACATCTTCGTGCATCTGCGAGAGGAAGGGCAAGAATGAGAGATGAGACATGGACGCTTCGACGGCAACTGATAGCCGCTGCCCGCCGGATGGCGGCTCAGGGGCTGATGCCCGGCCCCTCGGGCAACCTTTCAGCGCGCCTCGATGCAGAGCGCGTGCTGATCGTGCCTTCCGGTGTGCCCAAGGCCGCCTTGCAGCCCGAAGAGCTGCTCATCGTAGATTTAGAAGGCCGCGTGTTGGGGGGAAGGCGGGATTTGAAGCCGACCTCGGAGTGGCCCATGCATTTGGAAGTCTACCGCCGCCGTCCCGACGTCGGCGCAGTGGCACATGCCCACCCCGCGGGCGCGGTAGCATTGACGTTGGCAGGCATTCGCCTGGACGAGCCGGTGTTGCCGGAAGCCGTGCTGCTTTTGGGCAGCGTGCCCACCACGGCCTACGCCACGCCTTCCACCCCCGAAAACCGAGAGGCCATTGCCGGTTTGATTGGCGAGCACGACGTCATCTTGCTGGCCCGCCACGGGGCTTTGGCCGTGGGCCGCACGGTGGAAGAAGCCGTCATGCGAATGGAAGTGCTGGAACACACGGCCAAGACGCTGTTGTGGGCGCACCTGGCAGGGAAGCCTGCTCCCCTGCCGCCCGAGGCCGTGGCCAAGTTGGAAGCCGTGCGCGCCGTGTATGGCAAGTAGAGCTTGCTGCCCACGGCGACGGTGCTATCTCTGCCTCGACCATCAAATCGTCCAGGCTTGTGCCTGCTGCCGGTGCGGTGACCCTTGACGCTTTTGCGTTTTGCGGCTAAACTTTGGCGCATGGAAACA
This sequence comes from uncultured Anaerolineaceae bacterium, assembly GCA_964450875.1. Lineage (GTDB taxonomy): Bacteria > Chloroflexota > Anaerolineae > Anaerolineales > DRMV01 > DRMV01. Next base: position 1,515 of record CAYVHG010000048.1, read on the forward strand.
CCAATTGCTTTCTGCGCGATGATGGGCATGATGATGTGCAACCCGAAGCCAGTGGCGGCTCTCGGGCCATCGTCGCGTAGGTAAGCCCTTTTTATTCGCCCTTCCGACGCCCCCGGCCGAGCCGCCGGGGGTGTTTTTTTTGTCCCCTGCCAGGAGGTGCGCCGTGTTGTCCGTTCAGACGATTTCCCTCGCTCGATCCGTAACCGCTGCTTCGGGGGTTGGCCCTTCGACGATGGCCGTGCACGGAGGGCGTCTGCCCAACCCTTACCGGGCTGTGACCGAGCCGGTGGTGACCTCGGCCCCAACCGTTTTCCGCAACACCGCCGACCTGGCGGCTTTTGTGGAAGCCCGCCAGCGGGGGCAGACCGAGGCGGTGGAATACGGCCGTTATGGCAACCCCACCGTGCGGGATGCGGAACGTCGCCTGGCTGCTTTGGAAGGCGCGGAGGAGGCTCTTTTACTGGCTTCTGGCATGGCGGCAATCACTACCACTTTGCTGACCTTGGTCCCTGCCGGGCGGCACGTGGTGTTGACCGAAGGCGTGTACCGCCGCACCCGCCAGTTTGCCACCGATTTCCTGCCGCGGCTGGGCGTTGCCGTCACGGTGTGGGACTGGCGCAGGCCGTTGGACGCGGTCTTTCGCCCTGAGACGGCGCTGGTGCTGGCCGAAACGCCGACCAACCCTTATTTGCGCGTGCTCGATTTGGAAGCCCTGGCGCAGGCTGCACACGCCCACGGGGCGCTGGCGGTGGTGGACGCGACCTTTGCCACCCCCATCAATCTGAAACCTTTGGCGCTGGGCGTGGACCTGGTGGTGCATTCGGCGACCAAATATTTGGGCGGCCACCACGATTTGCTGGCAGGGGTGGTGGCGGGCCGCGGCGCCTTGGTGCAGGAAGTCCGCTCGGCGTTGGGGGTGTGGGGCGGGGTGTGCGCTCCGCAAACGGCGGCCTTGCTGGCTCGCGGCCTGCGCACGTTGGGCTTGCGCATGGCCCAGCACAATCGCAACGGCCAGGCGGTGGCCGAGTTCCTGGAAGCCCACCCCGCGGTCGAGCGGGTGTGGTATCCGGGCTTGCCTTCGCACCCCGACCACGAAGTGGCGCGGCGGCAAATGCACGGCTTTGGCGGGGTGGTCTCTTTCACCGTGCGCGGCAGTTTGGAGGAAACCGCCCGTTTCGTGGATGCCTTGCGCATCCCACTGCTGGCGGCTTCGCTGGGTGGGGTAGAGTCGTTGGTGACGTTGCCCGCCCTGGCTTCGTATTACAACCTGACCCCCGAAGAACGGCTGGCCCTGGGCATTCCCGACAACCTGGTGCGGCTTTCGCTGGGCGTGGAAGATACGGCCGATTTGCTCGACGACCTTGCCCAGGCGTTGGGGCGTGTGGCCGCAGCCGGAGGATGAGGGGGCTTATGCTGCGTCGTTTTCCTCTCGCAGCTGCGCTCGCACGGCCGAGCGGCGGATTTTCCCCGACGCCGTGCGGGGCAGGCGCTCGACCACGCGGATTCGGCGGGGAACTTTGTAGCCCGCGAGGTGTTGCCGGCAGAAGGCTTCCAGCTCGGCGGGCGAGGTCTGGGCGCCGGGCTTGAGCGTTACCGCGGCGGCCACCCGTTGCCCCCATTCCGCATCGTCGAGGCCCACCACGCAGGCTTCGGCCACTGCTGGGTGTCCGCGCAGCACGGCTTCCACTTCGGCGGGGTAGACGTTTTCGCCGCCGGTGACGATGAGGTCGCTGCGGCGGTTGACCACCCAAAGGTCGCCGTCGGCATCCAGATAGCCCAGGTCGCCGGTGTGCAGCCAGCCCCCTTGCAGCGCCCGGGCGGTGGCGTGGGGGTTGCCGTCGTAGCCGGTGAACACCGTAGGGCCGCTGACGAGAATTTCGCCGATTTCGCCCGCGGGCAGGTCGGTGCCGCGGGCGTCGGTAATGCGAAGGCGGGTGTAGAGCAGGGGCTTGCCCACTGTGCCGGGCTTGCGGCGGACTTCTTCAGGGCGCGCCGTGGCGGTTTGGGAGGTGGATTCGGTGAGGCCGTAGGTGGTGGCAACGGGGTAACCGCGGGCGAGGGCGCGGCTGAGCAGTTCGGGGGAAGCCGCCGCGCCGCCCAGCAACACGAGCCGCAAGGTCGGCGGCGGGGGCTTGGGCACGGCTTCCAGCAGGCGGTGGAGCATGGTAGGGACCAGGGAAACCAGCGTGACGCGCCGTTTGGCGGCGGTTTCGTATAGCCATTCGGGCTCGAAGGAGCCTTCTGCTTCCGGCAGCACCACCGCCGTGCCGTAGAGCGCGCTGCGAAAGAGAATGCTCAGCCCGCCGACGTGGTAGAGGGGCAAGGTGAGCAGCCAGCGGTCGTGGGGGAGCACCCCCAGCCGAAAGGCCGATGCCACCGCGCTCCAGTAGAAATTGGCGGCGGTGAGCACCGCGGCTTTGGGCGTGCCGGTGGTGCCGGAGGTGAAAAGGGCGACGAAGGGCCTGTCGGATTGCGTGTTGGGGATGGCAAATGGCGAGCGGCGATTGGCGCTTTCTGGGGCTTCGTTTGCAATTCGCGGCTGTTCCAATTCTTCCCCAAGCGTGATTTCGAGCACGCGCTCTTCCCTTGCCACCGCGCGGCCGCGCGCCGCCGTCCCCGCGGTGGTGAGGATGTGCGTTGCGCGGCTTTGGGCCAGCTGAGAGCGCATTTCCGTGGGCGTCAGGCGCAGGTTGAGGGGCACGAGCACGGCCCCGAGGCAGGCCAGCGCGTGAATTGCTGCTACGGCGGCGGGCTCCCGAGGGAGCAGCGCGGCAACGCGGCTTCCGGCGGTGATGCCTGCACGGGCGAATTGCTCTGCCAGCGCGTGGGCCCAGGCTTCCAACTCGCGATAGGTGAGGGCGCGCTGGCCCCAAATTAGGGCCGGGCGGTCGGGTGTGGCGGAGGCGCGAGGGGCGAGGAAGTCCATATCGGGAATTCGGGAGATGCGGGGACGAGGGAGGGCTGCTGCAAGGCCTTGGGCGGAACGGCCTCAAGGCCAGCGGGGGAATTCGTCGAAATCGCCGAAGCGTTGCGGGCGTTTTTCCAGGAACGCATCGCGGCCTTCCTGGGCTTCGTCGGTCATGTAGGCCAGGCGGGTGGCTTCGCCTGCGAAGAGCTGTTGCCCCACCAGGCCGTCGTCGGCCAGGTTGAAGGCGTATTTCAGGAAGCGGATGCTCATCGGGCTTTTGCGGTTGATGGTTTGTGCCCATTCGAAGGCCACTTCTTCGAGCTCGGCGTGGGGCACCGCGGCGTTGACCATGCCCATTTGGTAGGCTTCCTCCGCGGTGTAGACTTTTTCCAAGAAGAACACTTCGCGAGCGCGCTTTTGGCCGATGTGACGCGCCAGCAGTGCGGAGCCGTAGCCGCCGTCGAAGCTGGCGACGCGAGCGTCGGCTTGCTGAAAGCGGGCGTGTTCCTTGCTGGCGATGGTCAGGTCGCAGACGACGTGCAGGCTGTGCCCGCCGCCCACGGCCCAGCCGGGCACCACCGCGATGACCACTTTGGGCATGAAGCGGATCATGCGTTGGAGTTCGAGCACATGCAGCCGAGGCAGCTCGTAGCCGCCGACGTAGCCGCCCTTGCCGCGCACCCGCTGGTCGCCGCCCGCGCAGAAGGCCCAGCCGCCGTCTTTGGGCGAGGGGCCTTCGCCGGTGAGCAAAATCGTGCCGATGCGCGTATCCATCCAGGCGTCACGGAAGGCGTCGAGCAGCTCGTCCACCGTTTCGGGGCGGAAGGCATTGCGCACTTCGGGGCGATCGAAGGCGATGCGGGCTACCCCCTGGGCTTTGTGATAGGTGATGTCGCGGTAATCTTTGGCTTTTTGCCAATCGGTTGCTTTGCGAATGTGGTTCCAGGTTTCAGAAGCGGGCATAGAGCACTCCTCCGCGCGGGAATGGCCTTATTGTAACCCGAAAGCCCGGCGGAGTTACCAGATTTCTATCTCCTCGTCCTCTACCCATCCTTCACGCCATGAGGCTTCTACCCATTGGTGAGCCTTTTGGAGGACCTGGCGGGCGTGGGCGGCGTCGTTGCTGACCACTGCGCAGGCAATCACGGCGCGCTGCCAAGTGTCTTGCGCATCGATTTCGGCGACGGAAAGGTTGAATTCGCGATGCAGCCTGTGGAGCAGTGGTTTGAGCCGCCCGCGTTTTTCTTTCAGCGAGCGGCAGCCGGGCAAGTGCAGCCGAAGCGTCAATACGCCGATGTGCATGGAGGGCTCCTGAGCGGTATCTGCCGAGTCGCGCGAGAATGCTGGTGGGCACCGGCAGCCATTCGGCTAAGGAATAGGCATGCCATATTTTAGTTTAGGAGGATAGAACGCGCCACCGGCTGCCGTTTGGCTTGATGGTATACTTACCCCCACTGACCTCGCGCTGCGGGCGCGTTCCAGGAGCGTGTTATGCGTCGTTTTTGGTTGCTGTTCGTTCTGATTGCGCTGCTGGCGGCTTGTCGCCCTCGAACGACACAAGCCCCGGCTTCTCCCACGGCTGTTCCGCAGCCGACGCAGCCGCCGTCGGTGGCGTTGATTACCCCTACGCCGCAGCCTACCCCTGCCCCGCGGACCCTGACCATCTGCATGGGGAAGGAGCCGCACACGCTCTACCCTCTGGCTGGCGATACCCAGGCGATGCGGAGCGTGCTCGCTGCGGTGTACGAAGGGCCGGTGGAATACCGCACGTTTGGCTTCCAGCCGGTGATTTTGGAAAAACTACCCAATGTGGCCGACGGCGACGCCGCGTTCGTGGAGGTGGAAGTGGCGCCCGGAAGCCGCATTGTCGACGCGCGGGGCGAAATCACCACTTTGCAAGATGGGGTCTCTTTCTTGCCCGCTGGTTGTCATTCCACCCGCTGCGCGCTCAAATACACCGACGATATGGGCGCGGTCGATATGGAGCAGATGCAGGTCACGTTTCACCTGCTGCCGGGTTTGAAATGGTCGGATGGGCAGCCGCTCACCGCCGACGATTCGGTGTTCACTTATACCCTGGTTTCTTCACCCGATACCCCGGCGCACGGCCGCTATGCCGATATGCTCCGCCACACGGCTGCTTACAAGGCTACCGACAAAACCACCGTGGTGTGGAAGGGCCTTCCCGGCTATCGCGACCCTGCCTATTACCTCAACTTCTGGATGCCCTTGCCTGCACATCTGTGGGCAAAATATGCCCCCAAGGAACTGCTGACGTTGCCGGAAGCCACCCGCGCGCCGGTGGGTTGGGGACCTTACGTCATCGACGACTGGAAGGCGGGCGAGTATATTCGGCTTTCCCGTAATCCGCACTATTTCCGTGCCCCTGAAGGGCTGCCCAAGTTCGATTATTTGGTGTTCCGTTTCGTCAAGAGCCCGCAGGAAGCCCTCGCCGATTTGCAGGCGGGCAAGTGCGATGTGCTCGACGAAACGGTCGATTTGCTTTCGGTCAGCAGCCAATTGGACGCGCTGCAAAAGGAAGGCAAGGTCGCGGCCTATTACACCCAGGGGACGGCCTTCGAGCGGCTGGACTTGGATTTGCGCCCGGCGATTTACGACGACGGCTGGCAGCCCGGCGAGCGTCCCGATTTCTTTGGAGACCCTCAGGTGCGCCAGGCGTTGGCATATTGCCTCGACCGCCAGAAGGTGGTGCAGGAGGTGTGGGGCGGCCATGCCGAGGTCATGGATTCCTTGGTGCCGGCCGAGAGCCAGTGGTTCAACGCCAAGGTCGCCAAATATGCTTACGACCCGAAGAAGGGGGCGGCGTTGCTCCAGGCTGCCGGTTGGGTGGACCACGACAACAACCCGACCACGCCGCGGGTTTATCAGGGCGAGCCGGCGGCGATTACCTGGGGCGACCCGCTGGTTTTGAACTATTGGGCCCCCAACACCCCGCGGGAAGCCAAGGCGGCGGAGATCTTCAAGCAGTCGGCGGCTGCCTGCGGCATCGAACTCAAGGTCAAACTGTGGGATGACCCCAAAGCCCTTTATGCCCCTGGCCCCGACGGGCCAATCTTTGGGCGCAAGTTCGACTTGGCCGTCGTGCCAATGCAAATGAGCTACCGCCCGCAATGCCGGTTGTGGATGCGCGACGCCATCCCCGGTGATGGTACGCTGACCATCAAAGACGTGCCGTGGTTGCTCAAGATTTTCGGCAAAACTCACGAAGACGAAAAGGCCTTCCCCTTGGGCTGGGCAGGGTGGAACGACACTGCCTATGTCAACACGAACTTCGATGGCTATTGCCGGGCGGCCAACAACAGCGTTCCCGACGACGAAGGCTTTGGCAAGGATATGACGCACTTGCAGGCTATTCTGGCGCGCGATTTGCCTTCTATCATGCTCTATCGGCTGCCGCGGGTTGCCGCGACGCGTCCCGACTTCTGCGGTTTCGTGCCTGACCCCAGCGCTGCCAGCGATTTGTGGAACATCGCGGCTTTCGACAAGGGCCAGGCCTGCCACTGAGCGCGGACGCGGGGATGGCGCCCATGCCTTACCTCTTTTTCACGGCTTTCATGACCGGCTTGGCGTCGCTGGCGGTGGAGCTGGCCGCAGCGCGCTTGTTGGGAGCGTATTTCGGCACCAGCAATTTGGTGTGGGCGACGATCATCGGCCTGATTTTGCTTTACCTCACGGCGGGTTATTTCATCGGGGGGCGGTGGGCCGACCGTGACCCACGGCCTTATACGCTTTACCGCATCGTGGCGTGGGCGGGGCTGGCGGTGGCGCTGGTGCCGGTGGCTGCTCGGCCTGTGCTTTACCGCGCTGCCGATGCCTTCGACGCTTTGCGGCTGGGGGTGTTGTTGGGGGCTTTTGCCGCGGTGCTGGTGCTGTTGGTGGTGCCGGTGACCTTGCTGGGCATGGTTTCCCCTTTCGTGATTCGTATAGCCACAAAGCGCACTTCGGAGACCGGCAGAGTTTCCGGGCGGGTGTATGCGCTTTCCACCCTTGGCTCTTTTGTGGGCACTTTCTTGCCCGATTTGCTGTTGGTGCCGCTGCTGGGCACTCGGCGCACTTTCTTGTTGTTGGGCTTGCTGCTTACGCTCACGGCGTTGGGCGGCTTGTGGGTGGTGCGGCGTCGGGCGTTTTGGCGGTATGGCTGGATGCCGGTGCTGATTCTCGGTTTGTGGGTCTTTTGGGCTTCTGGCCCCATCAAGCGCACGGCCGGGCAGATTTACGAAATGGAGTCGGCTTACAATTACATCCAGGTGTTGCAGCGCGATGGTTACCGCTATTTGCGCCTGAACGAGGGGCAGGGGGTGCATTCGGTGTACCATCCCACCCGGCTGGCTTATTACGGCGCGTGGATGTTCTTCTTGAACGCACCATTTTTCAACGCGCCGCCTTATCGTCCTGCCGATGTGCATCGTGTCGCGGTGGTGGGGCTGGCGGCGGGCACGGTGGCGCGGCAGGCTACGGCCGTTTTTGGCCCTGTACCCATCGATGGCTATGAGATCGACCCGGCTATCCTTGCCGTGGGGCGGCGCTATTTTGGGTTGAGCGCTTTGCCCAATTTGCATGCCTACGCCGAAGATGGCCGAGTGGGTTTGCGGCGTTCGCCTTACCGCTATGACCTGATCGTGCTGGATGCTTACCGCCCGCCCTACATTCCTTGGCACCTCACCACCCGCGAGTTTTTCCAACTGGTGCGGCAGCACCTCACGCCGCGGGGGGCGGTTGCGGTCAATGTGGGGGCGCCGCCGGGGGATTTGCGCCTGGCGAACGCTATCGCCGCGACGTTGCAAGGGGTTTTCCCTTCGGTGTATGCGGTGCGGGTGCCAAATACTTTCAATGTGGTGATTTATGCCACGGCGCAGCCTACGCAGTTTGTCAACCTGGCGGCCAACGAGGCGGCGCTGCGCCGAGAACCTCATGCGCCGCCGCTGTTGCTGACTTCGATGGCCCTCGCTGTGACCCATCGGGTGGCGTTGGATGTCGCCGCGGGCGAGGTGTTTACCGACGACCGCGCGCCGGTGGCGCTTTTGACGGATAGCATGGTGCTGCGAGTGCTGGTGGATTCCCCCTGAACGCTGGTAAACGGAACGACGATTGGGCCTTTTCGCGAGGCAGCCGCAGGGCATTCCTCGCGGCGGGGCGCAAAATAGCACCGGCCGGAAGAAGCCCCTGCGGCTGGCGGTGGGTTGACGGCAGGGTAGGAGTTATTCGCGGGCGGTTTCCTCTTCCAAGGCAGCCAGCTCACGCAGGCGGCTGCGGAAGCGCACGACCAGGCTCACGACGTAAAGCGCCATCCCGCCCAAAATGACCACGTAACCGGCAATCATGTAGTTTCCAGTTTGAGGCACCATGCGGTTGCTCCTTTTCAATCGGTGAGTTTCAGGCGCAGGCGTTCCACCTGAGCGGTCAATTGACCCAGGCGCACCCGATGCCACAGCAGCGCTGCAAACACTACCGTGAAGGTGAACAGGCTGAACATGAACGTCTGGAACATGCGGGGCGAAAGTTCGGCTTTGGTGCTTGTGATGACTACCGGGTGGATGCTGCGGTACATGCGGATGGAGAGGAAGGTCAGCGGCACGCTCAAGAAGCCCACGATGGCATACACGGCAGCGTAGCGGGCGCGGCGGTCGGGGTCTTCGATGCCGCTGCGGAGCATGAAATAGGCGATGTAAATCAGCTCCATCACCGTGACCGTCACCAGGCGGGGGTCCCACGTCCACCAGGTGTTCCAGATGGGGCGGGCCCAGATCGAGCCGCTAACGATGCCAATGAGGGAAAACGCCAGCCCGATTTCCACCGCGGCCACTTCCACTACATCCCACTTGGGGGAGCCTTTGGCAAGGTAAAGCCCCCCAGCCACTGCTGCGACCAGGAAGCCCAACATGCCTACCCAGTTCGCGGAGACATGGAAGTAGAACACTTTTTGCACCAGCCCCATAGTGCGCTCGGTGGGGGCATAGCCGAACACCAGCCCCAGCGCTGCCACGAGCAACAGTACGCTGAGGGCGTCGAGCACTTTCAAGGCGGTTGGGGTAGATTTCATGTGTTATTCCTCCACGACGAAGTCGAAAACCATGAAAGCGACGGCGATGAAAATTACATCATACACCCCTAACAGATTGAGCCAGGGGGTAATTTCTTCCAGCGGCAACCCGCTCAGGTAGCCTGCACTGGCCTTGACGGCAGCGATCAGCACCGGCAGCGCTACCGGAAAGAGCAGAATTGGCAGCAGCATGTCGCGCGTTCGGGCTTGTACCGCCATGCTGGAAAGCAGGGTGCCCACCGCGACGTAGCCGACGGAGCCGAGAATCACGGTCAGCAGCAGGCCGGGCAAAAAGAGGTTGACATTGTAGAGCACGCTATATAGCGGGAAGACGATGGCTTCCACGATTAGCATGAAGGCCAGGTTGGCGATGGCTTTGCCAAAGTAAATGGCGCTGCGGTCGATGGGAGCGAGCAAGAGGCCGTCGAGGCAGCCGCGGTCTTTTTCGGTAGCCATCGAGCGGTTGAGCCCTAAGGTGCCGGCAAAGATGAAGGTGACCCACAACACGCCGCTGGCGACGCTGCCTCGCGTTTTGGGGTCCAAGTCGAGGGCAAAGTTGAAGGAAAGGATGACGAGCAGCGCAAACACCAGCATCGCCGAGAGCAGTTCGCGGCTGCGGCGTTCGGCGGTGAGGTCTTTCCAAACGATGGCGCGCGTGGCTTGCCACAGGCTGGTGACGGGCGAGAGGCTGCTCATGGGGCTTCCTCGGCGATGGCGGCGCGGTAGAAATCGAGAAGCTGGGCGTCGGCGATGGCTTCTCGCGAGGCGGAAGCGGCGATGCGCCCTCGGGCGAGCACGTCGAAGCGAGACGCCAGCGCGGCCACGCGGCTCAGGTCGTGGGAAGTCATCACCACCGTGCGCCCTTGTGCGGCGACTTCGTGCAATACGGCGTCCAACATCGCGCTGGCGTCCTGGTCGAGGCCGGTGTACGGCTCGTCCAGCAGCAGCACTTCGGGGTCGTGCAGGATAGCGCGAGCGATGGCGAGGCGCTGTTGCATGCCGCGAGAGTAGGTGCGCACCAGATCGTGGCGGCGGCGCGCCAGCCCCACCAGTTCCAGCACTTCGGCGATGCGCGGCTCGGGTGCGGAAAGCCCATAAAGGCGGGCGAAGAAGCGCAGGTTTTCTTCGGCGGTCAAGTCGCCGTAGAGCAGCGGTTGGTGGGAAACCACCCCCAACCTGCGGCGCACGGCTGCGGCCTCTTGAGGCAGCGGCGCCCCGCCGATGCGCACTTCGCCTGCCGTGGGACGGCTGAGCGAGGCCAGAATGCGCAAAAAGGTGGTCTTCCCAGCGCCGTTGGGGCCGAGCAGTGCCACGAATTCGCCTTGCGCGGCGGTAAAGTCGAGCCCTCGCAAGACGGTTTTGAGGCCGAAGCGCTTGGTCAGGCGTGAAACGGCTATCGCGGCGGTCATGTGTCGGCTTCGTCCTCTGCGGCGGCCAGCAAGGCTTTGAGACGGTCTTTGAGCGCCTGGCGGCGGCGTCGGTAGGCTGTTTCCTCGATTTTGCCTTCCTCGTAGAGGTCGTCCAGGGCGAGGATGGCATCCATCAAGGCGTCGGGGTCGTCGGCGATTTCGGGAGGCACCGCTGCTGCGGGGGCGGCGGGCGTCGGGCTTTCCCGACGGGTGAGCACCACTGCGATGGCGATGAGGGCGGCTCCCAGCGCCAGCAGGCCGATGGCCAGGCTGGTCTTGTCGCCACCGAGCGAGAGCCCCGCACCGACCCGGTGCACCGTAAATGCGAGGGTGTCGCCTGCGTTCAGCGCGGCGACGTTGTAGATGCGGAAGGTGTTGCCCGTTTCGTCTTGTTGCACGCCGCCGTCGGTCAGCCCCTGGCCGCTGAGGGTGAGCTGGCCTTCTGGCGCCATTAGCACGGCGGCAGCGACAGGCAACGGCACCGGATGCGCGATGCTCGTTTCCTTGCCTTCGAAAGGCAGGGTGTAGGCAAAGACTTCTTGCGTGGTGACCTGCGGGTAAACGGGCAGCATATCGCCAAAGCCGTGGGCGGTTTGCACGTAGCGCCCTCCCAGGCTGCCGTTTTGGAATTGCAAGTGCACCGCGCCGGTGGGCAGATCGAAGGTGAGCACGGGCTTTTCGGGGTCGGCGCTCACCAAGGTGCGGTCGCCTTCGTTGGTGATGATGTACATTTCCACCACTTGAATGGCTTGGTCGGTTTGCGGCGAGACGAACACATGCAGCCGCTCGACGCGCACGTGGCTGGGGTCGGTGGTGGTTTCATAGATGGTCAGGGGAAGGTCGAGCGAAGGATGGTCGGGCAGAGCGGTCGCGGTGCGGGAGCCATAGAGCACCTTGGCATATTCGGCGGTCACGAAGAAAATGCGTTGGGGGTCGTAAGGCACGTTGTGGAAGGCGAAATTGCCGTCGGCGTCGATGGCTGCCGAGGCTTTGTACACTTCTTGCATGCTGCCCTTGTCATAGGCGTGCAGCGTGACCTCCAGGTCGGGGGGCACGTGGCCGCCCTGGGTGCCGTTGGTGACTTGCCCGGTGACGGTGATGGTGTTGGCTTGGGGGGTGGTGGTGGCTGGCGGGGTGGCGGAGCCCTCGGCAGCGGGGGTGGGGCCAGGCGAGGTGGCCGCGGCTTCGGCGGTGGGCGTGGCTGTGGCGGCTTCCTGCGTGTGTGCGAACGAGAGGGTGCGGATGTAAGCAGCCAAGGCCAAACGGTCATCGGCGCTGAGCCCTTCGTACACTTCGGACGGGTGCTGTTTGCCGGTAATGGCGGCTGCCAGGTCTTCGTCGGAGGCTTGTGCCATGCGTTTTTGGTTCACCAGGTCTTTGCCGTGCCCATCGGCTTCGTGGCATGTCTGGCAGCGGGCTGTGTAAAGGGCTTTGCCGCGCTGCAAAGTTGCCGGGGGCGCGCTCAGGGTGTAGATGTAGGCCAGCACATCCCAACGCTCACGGGCAGTGAGGATGTGGGCAAAGGTGGGCATACCCTCGTCCATTTTGCCCTGCGTCAGCACTGCGAAGCGCTTTGCCGGCACTTCAGCGTGGGCTTCTTCGGGGTCGGCCAGGGCCGCGGGGTTGATGTCGAGGGCTGCGGCTTGGGGGCCGTCGCCCAGGCCGGTCGCGCCGTGGCATTTTTGGCAGCGTTGCTGGTAAATGGCCTTCCCTGCGGCGGGGTCGGGCGGCAAAGCGGGGTAAAGGTCGGCGGTGTTTGGCGTGGGGGGGACGGGGGTGGGGTGCCAGCCGGGGGGCGGGGTGACATCGCCGGCCAAGTTGAAGCCGCACGCCGCCAGGCTAAGTGCAGCGAGGGCGACGGCAACGAAGAGGAGCAAGCGGGTCGGTTTGGGGAAGGTGTGCATGAAACAGCCTCGGGTGCGAAGTGTGATGGCCAAATGCCAGGGGTGTTTCGTGAAGTTGGGCGGGTGGTGCGGGTTGTGCCGGGGCGCTTCCTAAGCCTTGAGGGGAGTGCCGCAGCGGGGGCAAAAGCGGTCGCTTTCCAGCACGGGGGCGCCGCATTGGGGGCAGAACCCGGCGGCTTTCTGGCCGCTGCGGGCGCGCCGCCGGGCGGCCAGCAGCGCTTCGACGGCGTCGTCGGGGTCGCCGTGGCTCAGCGCCGCCGAGCGCTGGGCTTTGCGCTGTTCGAGCAGCGTTTCCACGGAATTGCCCGCCGCGACAGGCTTGAGGGCATCCAGCCGTTTGAGGATCTCGGCGGCCTCTTGCATCAGCGCCTGGCGCCGCATCTGGTAATGGTTTTCGTCGACTTTGCCGGTGTTGAAGTCGAAATCCAGTTCGGCGAGGGCGTCGAGCACTTGGTCGCGCCGCGCCAAGAGCGCCGATTGCTCTTGTTCTTCGGCAGTGACCAGCGTGCCTTCCCCCCGCATGATGGGCAAGGCGACATACAGCCCGGTAAGGGCAACTAACGCCAGCAGGAAAAACAATGCTCCCCAGTCCATGGGTCATTTCTCCAGAACGGCCGTTATCGCGTCCATGATTTCCTTCAGGTTGCGGAAGGGGCCGATTTTCTTGTAGGCCAGGCGGCCGTTTTTGTCGATGATGTAGGTTTCGGGCACGCCGGTAATGCGAAAGGTTTGTGCCCAGTGGGTGGCTTTGTCGGGGCCGTTGGGGTAGGTGATGTGGTAGCGTTGCAGGTAGGCTTTGGCATCGGGCTCGGTATCCACATAGTCCAGCCCCAAGAAAATCACGTCGCCCCGCGGTTGAAGCTGTTGCCAGGCTTGTTCCAGCGCTACGGCTTCGTCTTTGCAGGTGGTGCACCACGAAGCCCAGAAGTTGAAGAGCACGACTTTGCCTTTGAGGTCGCCCACGCGGTAGGTCGTGCCGTCGAAGGCGGTGAGGGTGAGGTCGGGCGGCACACGGTCGCCGACGGCAACGCCGCCTTTCTGGGTACGGTTGAGCATTAGCCCAAGGATGATGAGCAGGGCGATCAGCACGCTCCACACGATGATCTTGCCCAGCGCCAAACCCCGTTTAGGGGAAGGCGGGCTCTCGGCGGGCGTTCCAGGTTGCGGGGAAGCATCTGCACTCATGGGAGGCTCCGAACGAACAGGATGGACAGGATGGGAGAAGCCGACGCCAGCCCAGGGGCGTGTGTCGGCTTCGGGGGCGGGGTCAGCCCCGCTTGCGAAGTTCTTCTTCGATGCGGCGGAGGTATTCGTCGTCTTCCTGGGGGGCTTCCGCTTGCGGCGCAACGGGCGCTTCGGCGGGGCTTTCCCCGGCGGTTGCGTTGCGGGGATGATACCATTGTTTCATCGCTCGGTAGAGGATGTAAAGCCCCGCCAGAATGGCCAGCGGCGGCACGATGTAGGCCAGCCACCAGAAGCCTTTGCGCGGCGGCGCGGCCAGTACCCGCGCGCCGTAGTTTTCGACGAAATATTGCTGAATTTGCTCGACCGTCCAGCCTTGTTGCAACTGCTGGCGAATGAGTTCCCGCCACTGGGCGCAAGCTTGGGTGCCGCAGACGTCGAGGGGGGTGTTTTCGCAGACGGGGCAATAGAGAGTATGCGCAACGGCGTTGACTTGGTTGTCGGTGATGACGGGGGTGGCAGTAGGTGCGGGTTGGGCAGCCTGCGCTGGGAAGGCACTTGCCACCGCCAGCAGCGCGACCAGCAGTCCGAGAGCGAGCCAAAAAGTGCGCTTCACGGGAACCTCCAAATTCAGGATGCTGAAGCCCGCGCGGCGCGGCGGGCGGAAGGGCGGGGGCGGCGCCGTTTGGCAGTTTCGGGGTCGGGCTCAGGCCAGGCCGCCACCAGCGTGCCCAGAATGAATATCAGCGCTCCGGTCCAAATCCAGTTGACCAGCGGCTGATGATACACCTTGAAGGTCGCCCCTTCGACCGAAATCGGCTGCCAGTCGACCAGAATGACGTAGAAATCGTCCAGCCAGGTGCTGCGCACGCCGGGGATGGTCATGGGCTGCTGGGAATCCAGATAGAAATCGCGGCGCGGGTGAACGACGCCGACTTTCTTGCCGTCTTTGTACACGCTTACGATGGCGCGCGCCACGTGCCGCCCGTCGGAGGCGAAGAATTCCTGCAGGCCGTCGTAAGTCATGGTGTAGTGGCCAAGGGTGATTTTGCCGCCCTGCGGCACGGTGGCTTGGGTTTGGGTGGCGAAGAACTGGGTGCCGATGATGCCCGTGGCCATCACGATGACGCCCAGGTGCACGATATAGCCCCCGTAGCGGCGCCGGTTGCGGGAAATCAGCCGCACCAGCGCCGTGGGGAGGGATTCGCCGCGGCGCATTCGCGCCCGCACCCCGCGCCCGAATTCGCTCAGGGTGACGAAGGCCGTAAAGGCTACCAGCCAGAAGCCCACCAGCGCCCACACGGCGCGGATGCCGATGGCAATCAGCCCGCCGGTCGTGAGGAAGGCCAAGACGACCGGCAGCCAGATGAGCTTCTTCAACCGCTTGGTGCTCGCGTATCCCCATGCCGAGAGCGGGGCGATGCCCATCAGCAGCAGCAAGAGCGCAAACAGCGGGCCGGTGGCCTTCCGGTAGAACGGCGGCCCTACGGTGACCTTTTGGCCGGTGGCCAGTTCCGAGAGGATGGGGAAAATCACGCCCCAAAACGCGACCACCACGATGCCCATGAAGACCATGTTGTTGAAGGTGAACAGCGCTTCCCGCGAGAGCAGCGATTCGATGCGCAGGTCGCTTTTGAGGTCGCTCCAGCGGCGCATCAGCAGGTAGAGCGAAGCGGTGAAGGTGATGCCGATGAAAGCGAAGAAGAGCGGCCCAATCGCGCTTTGGGCAAAGGCGTGGACCGAAGAAAGCACGCCGGAGCGGGTGAGGAACGTCCCGAAAATGACCAGCGCGTAGGTCAAGATGATGAGCACCATGTTCCAGTGCTTCAGCAGTTCCTCTTTTTCCTGAATCATGACCGAGTGCAGGAAGGCCGTGCCGCTCAACCAGGGAAGCAGGGCGGCCACCTCTACCGGGTCCCAGCCCCAATAGCCGCCCCAGCCCAGGACGTCGTAAGACCAGCGCATGCCCAAGATCAGGCCGAGGGAGAGGAAAAGCCAGGCTGCCAGGCTCCAGCGGCGGGTAATGCGAATCCAACGGGCGTCGGTGCGGCCGGTGATGAGCGAAGCCATTGCGAAGGCGTAGGGGATGACGAAAGCCACGAAGCCCGCGTAGAGGAACGGCGGGTGCAAGATCATGCCCGGGTGCCGCAAGAGGGGGTTGAGGCCGTTGCCGTCTTGCGGCGTAAAGGGCATGGCGCCTGCGGGGCGGAACATGGCTTTGACGGTGTGGCCGTCCAAAGTAGCCCACAGCCGGGCAAAGGGGTTTTCGACAAACAGGCTCAGCCCCAAGAAAAAGGCCAAGGTCACCATCGTCACGATGATGACCCACGGAAGGAATTCGCGGTCACGCTTCCACGACCGCAGCATGAGCACGAAAGTGAAAGTGGACATCAGCCACGACCAGAAAATCAACGACCCGGCCTGCCCGCCCCACAAGGCAGTGATTTTGAGGTAGACGGGCATCTCGCGGCTGGTGACCGAAGCAACGTATTCGATTTGGAACTGATTGGTCAGCAACAAGGCGACGATGCTCGCCGCGGCGAGGGTGAGCAAAGGCCAAATGACGAGCACGGCGCGGCGGGCGCTTTCCAGCCAATCGGGTCTGCCGCGCTGTGCTCCGTAGAAGGCGGCTCCAATGGCGTACAGGCTGAGCAGGAAGGAAAGCAGCAGCGCCCCGTAACCGATATGAGCAAGCATGGCGCCTCCTGAGGGGGAGCAGGGGAGAGGTTAGTTGTCCTTGCCTTGCGCCTGGTCGGGCACGGCGTCTTCGTAATGCGAAGGGCACTTGAGCAGCAGTTCGTCGGCGTGGAACACGCCATCTTCGCCCAGGTGGCCGGTGATGATGGCTTGGGCTTCGTCTTTTAGCATATCGGGGCGCGGCCCGTGATACACCACGTCCAGGTGGGCGCGGTTGGGGTCGGTTACGGCGTCGTGCAGCACTTTCGCCAGGCCGCCCTCTTCCTCGACAACCTTGTTGTCGCCCGGCACGTGGGCTATGGTGAAGCGCAGCTCCAGCGTTTGCGGGTCGTAGTGGATGGTTTTCCCAATCACAGCGCCGGAAATGCGCACGTTCTTGCCCACGAACTCGCTCTTGCGGGCCAGCAGTTCGTTGACCGTGAGGAAGTATTGGGCGCTGGCCTTGGTGGCTGAAAAGATGAGATACACCACCGCGGCAGCAATGAAAAGCGCTCCAATCAGGAACTTGTTGCGGTTGCTCATGACACGCTCCCGGGAATGCAAGGGGATGGGTTGGCCGCTTCCATTTTGACACACAGCCATTAAGGCGGGATGAAAAAGCCCCTGCAGCCGAAGGCGCAGAGGCACATGGGTAATGCTTGTGAGAGGTTAGCGCAGTTGTGTGCCGCACACGCGGCAGAATTTGTCGCCTGGGTGGGCGCGCGCACCGCATTGGGGGCAGTAGCGCACTTTGTTGGGAGTGGTTTCCATGTCGGCCGCGAGGGCTTCGGGCGGCAATGGGCGGCGGGAGCGCCGACGGCGCGGCGTTTCGGGAACGGTGTGGGTGCTGAACCAGTACCACCCCAGCCCGGCCACAATCAGGATGAGCCCCAACAGGGTGATCGCCCACGGCATCATCCGTTGCCAGGTGGTTTCACCGGCTACAGGCGCGGCCGTTGGCGGCACCCCGGCGGTGTTGTTGTTGGCGTGCAGGGCTTCCACGCTCAGGGTGTCGTCGTCTTTGGTGTAGGCGATGGTGAGGTCGAAAGTTTGGTCGCTGCTCAGGGCGCCCAGTTGGGCGTGGTAGTAGGTCAGCCCATCGGCGGCGACTTCGCCCGTGCCCATCGTCGGAGAGATTTTGATGTCTTTGGCCGTTGCCGGTTGTTGCACCACCAGCAGCAACGCGTCGATTTTGGCGCCGCCCGGCCAGTGAAAGGTGAATTCCCGCTGATTGCCGTCTTTCTTGAGCGCCGGGTCGTAGTATTCGATGTGGACGTTGGGCATCATGGCTTTCAGGTGGATGGTGCCCCATTGCGCATCGGCGCTGTAGGTGTATTCGGCGTTGACCAGGTTGCCGTTGGGCTGCTGGTAGGCCACGGCCAACGGCTCTCCCGCCCGCGCGGGAATGCGCACGTCCAACGCCAGCGGCAGGGTGGCGTCGCCGGGCAGGGTAATGTCGTACATGACCAGAACGTTGGGCTTGTCATATTCCGGCCAGAGCGACACTTTGAGGATGGCGAAATGCGGCGCAGCGGCTCGCGCCGCCCCCACGGCCACTAAGGTGAGCAAGAGGGCCATCAGCAGGGCGGGCGCGGTGTGTTTTCGGGTCATGGAAGCCTCCGGTGGTGAGGTTGCGGCCTTATTTTACCGCAACTTTTGGGGAACTCGCGCCCAGGGCCTGGTGGAGGCTGCGGGCCAGGCGGCCGAAATGGGGGGTGTAGCGCAGGTCGGCGCTGCGCGGCCGAGGAAGGTCCACCTGCAGGTCCATTTGCAGCCGGGCCGGGCGGTCGGTGAGCACCAGCACGCGGTCGGCCAGCAGCAGCGCTTCGGTCACCGAGTGCGTGACCATGACCACCGTGGTGCGCTCGTGCTGCCAGATGCGCAGCAGCTCTTCCCACAGGCGCTCGCGCGTCAGCGCGTCGAGCGCGGTGAATGGCTCGTCGAGCAGCAGCAGGTCGGGGCGGTGGATGAGCGCCCGTGCCAGCGCAACCCGCTGTGCCATCCCGCCGGAAAGGTCGCGCGGCAGGGCATCGGCGAAGCCTTCCAGCCCCATGAGGGCGAGCATGGCCCGCGCGCGGGCTTCGGCTTCCCGCCGCGGCACGCCGTGCAGTTCCAACGGCAAGGTGATGTTGTGCAGCGCGCTGCGCCACGGCATGAGGTTGGCTTTTTGAAAGACCAGCCCCACTTGGGGTTTGCCTTGCGGGTGCGCGGGGAAGGCAACTTCGCCGCGGGTGGCTTCCAGCAAACCGGCCAATACCCGCAGCAGTGTGCTTTTGCCGCACCCCGAAGGGCCTACCACCGCGAGGAATTCCCGCGGCTGCACTTCGAAGGAAAGGTCGCGGATGGCTTCCAGCCCCAGCCCGTCTTCGGTGGGGAAGACGACGCCAAGGTGGCGGACACGCACCAAGGGGAGGGTTGCATTCATGGCAGGGAAAAAAGGGGGGCCCGTGCGCCCGGACGGACGCACGGGCGTGTGCGCGGCTCAGGGTTTGAGGAATTCGTTGGTGTAAGCGCCTTGTAGGTCTTGCGCTTTGGAGATCAGCCCCATTTGCAGCAAAACCTCTTGCATTTTTTGCCAGGCACTGGGGTTCGTATAGCCAAGAGGGTCGCCTTTCCAGTAGGCAATTGCAGTCGAGAGAATTTGCATTTGCACGTCACGGTCGGCTTTGTCCAGCCCTTCCACATACATCGTGGAGATTTCGTAAGCGTCGTTGGGGTAATGGATGGTGTAGTTGAGGCCGCGCAGCGTGGCACGCACGAAGCGGTGGACCATATCGGGGTTTTCTTCGATGAGCGTTTCGTTGGTGATGATGCCGTTGGAAGCCAGGTCGACGTAATCGGCCACCGGGAAAGTGGTAATGTCGAAGCCTTGGGCTTTGAGTTGAATGGGCTC
>CAYVHG010000049.1:0-6724 GCA_964450875.1 uncultured Anaerolineaceae bacterium
GAACTCGTCGGTCAGGCTCATTTCGGGCGGGGCGATGAAAGTGATGGGGCAGTCGAACTTGGTGAGCGCGTAGGCCAGGGAGTGCATGGTGCGCATCCGCATGTCGCCCACGGCAACCCAGGTGAGGCCGTCGATGCGGCCCTTTTCCCGATAGACGGTGTAGAGGTCGGTCAGGATTTGGGTAGGGTGCTCGCCCCAGCCGTCGCCGCCGTTGATGATCGGAATGGAAGCCCACTTCGCGGCTTCGGCAGGTGCGCCCTGCTGAAAGTGGCGCATTACGATGACGTCGCCGTAATATTCCAACATGCGGACGGTGTCTTTGATGGATTCACGGTAAAAGTCGCCGGCGCGGGTCATCTTGGGGTCGGCGAAGCCGGTGACCTTGCCGCCCAGGCGCAACATCGCGGCTTCGTGGGCCAGGCGGGTGCGGGTGGAAGGCTGATAGAACGCGGTGACCAGCGTCTTGTCTTTGAGCAAATCCACATTCTTGCGATTGCGAGCAATCGGCTCCAGCTGTTCGGCGACCTCGAAAGTGCGGAAGAACTCACTCCGCTCGAAGTCTTTCAAAGAAAGGATGTCACGGCCGAGGAAACTGCGCATAGGATTACCTCCACAAAACAATAGAATCGCCCTTCCGGGTCGGGGTTTAGTCTACCACTACCTTTACTGGGAGGGAAGGGTAGCCCACACCAAAAAAAAGGAGGATTGCACACGCATCCTTCCCCCACACGGCCTTCCCATCGTGTATAATTCCCCTGTGCACACCCCAAATTACCTCGCCATTGGGCACCTGAGCCGCGACCTGACGCCGGAAGGCCCTCGGCTGGGCGGCAGCGTTGCCTACGCGGCGCGCACAGCCCAGGCTTTCGGGTTGCAGGCCGCGGTGGTGACTTCCTGCAACCCCGAGACCGCCTTCGGCGCCGCGCTGGAAGGCATCGCCGTGCATTGCGTGCCGGCCGAAGCCACCACCACCTTTGCGCTGGAAACCGCCCCCCAAGGGCGGCGGCTGGCCTTACGCGCGCGGGCCGCGCCGCTGGGGTGGGAAAACATCCCCGCGGGGTGGCGACATGCGGCCATCGTGCATTTGGCGCCCATTGCGGGCGAACTGCCGCCGCAGTTGGCCGCCCGTTTCGCGGGGCGCTTCGTGGGCGTTACCCCCCAGGGCTGGCTGCGCGCATGGGGAAGCGACGGCACCATCCGCCCTGCAGCGTGGCCGGCGGCCGAAAGCGTGCTCGCCCAAGCCACCGCCGCAGTTCTCAGCCTGGAAGACCTGGGCGGCGACGAAAGCCGCATTCCCCCCTTGGCCGAGATGGTGCCGGTGTTGGTGGTTACGCACGGCGCGGCCGGGGCGGTGGTGTACTGGCAGGGCGAAACGTATGCCATTCCTGCGCCCCCGGCACACGAAGTAGACGCCACCGGCGCAGGCGACATTTTCGCAGCGGCCTTCTTCATCCGCCTCTACCACACCCGTGACCCGCTGGCCGCAGCCCGCTTCGCTGCTCGTGTGGCAGCCCGCTCGGTGGAACGCCGCGGCCTGGCGGCCACCCCCTCGCCCGCCGAAATCCAAGCCTTGTTCTAAGGCAACGCGCGGCGGCCTTGGGCGGCTTCCCCCTCAGCGAAACCCTTCGTGGAGTGCCTATGTCTCGCATTTACACCCTCGTCAATCAAAAAGGCGGCGTCGGGAAGACCACCACAGCCATCAACCTCGGCGCTTACCTGGCCTATTACGGCCAGCGGGTGCTGCTGGTCGATTTGGACCCTCAAGCCAACGCCACCTCCAGCCTGGGCGTGGACAAATATCACCTGCGCGGGGGCACTTACGATGTTTTGTTAGGGGCTTCCCCCGCGGCGCCGCTCATCTTGCACAACCCGCGCCTCAAAATGTCGCTGCTGCCCTCTTCGCCAGCGTTGGCCGGGGCAGAAGTGGAACTGGTCAACGAACTGGGGCGGGAAACCCGCCTGCGCCGCGCCCTGGAACCCATCGCCGAGCGCTACGACTACATCCTCATCGACTGCCCCCCTTCCCTCGGGCTGCTGACCATCAACGGCCTGGCCGCGGCGCAGGATGGCGTGATCATCCCGGTGCAATGCGAATACCTCGCGCTGGAGGGGCTGGGGCTGCTCACCCAAACCTTGGACAAGGTGCGCGCCGCCCTCTTCCCCGAGCTGGCCGTCCGCGGGGTGGTGCTCACCATGTACGACGGCCGCACCAACCTCGCGAGCGATGTGGTTGCGGAAGTGCAAAAACACTTTCCCGACAAGGTGTTTCGCTCGATCATCCCCCGCAGCGTGCGGTTGGCCGAGGCGCCTTCTTATGGCGTGCCGGTCTCGGCCTATGCGCCTCAATCGCGCGGGGCCCGGGCCTACGCCGCCTTAGCGCGCGAATTGCTGGAAGGCGACGGGCTGACCGTGCCCAGCCTGGGCGACCCCGACGCCGATACCAGCGCCGCCGATGCCTTCCAAGGGGAGTAAACCATGGCCCGTAAACGTTCCGGTCTCGGCAAAGGGCTCGATGCCCTCATCCCAGGCGGAGAAACCCGCCTGCCCGGCAACAGCGTTGCTCTGCTGCCGGTAGACGCCATCCGCCCCAACCCCCGCCAGCCCCGCAGCCACTTTTCGCCCGAGGCGCTGGAAGAACTGGCCGCCTCGATTCGCGAGCACGGCGTCATCCAGCCCCTGGTGGTAGCGCAGGCGCCCGACGGGGAAGGTTACATCCTCATCGCGGGCGAGCGGCGGTTGCAAGCCGCCAAAAAAGCCGGCCTGACGCGCGTGCCGGCTTTAGTGCGGGAAGCCAGCGAGCAGCAGCTGCTGGAACTGGCGCTCATCGAAAACATCCAGCGAGCGGACCTCAACCCCCTGGAGACCGCGGAAGCCTATCGGCAACTACACGAAGATTTTGGGCTTTCCCACGAAGAAATTGCCCAACGGGTGGGCAAAAGCCGAGTGGCGGTGAGCAACACCCTGCGGCTGCTGAAGCTGCCCGCCGGGGTGCAAAAGGCGCTGCTGGAAGGGCGCATCAGCGAAGGACACGCCCGCGCGCTGTTGGGGCTGGCTTCTGCCGAAGCCCAGCAAGCCGCGCTGCAGGCCGTGGAAAGCAAACGCCTGACCGTGCGGCAAACCGAAGAGCTGGTGCGCCGCTTGCAAGGGGAACGCCCCCCCACCCGCCATCGCAAAGCCGCAGCCCCCGAGCTGCGCGACCTGGAAGCCCGCCTCGAAGCCGCGCTCGGCACCCGTGTGCGGCTCACCCGCTCCCGCAAGGGCGGCACCATCACCATCTACTACTACTCCGACGAAGAGCTGGAAGCCCTGCTCGCGAAGCTGGGGGGAAAAGGAACGGAAGGGCTTTAACCCCCGCGGAGGGGCATCCGCGCTCGCAGCAAGGGCACGCTGGGGGAAGGCAGCAGCCCAGCCGCGCTTTCCAAGCCCGTTCCGCAGGCTATCGGGCGGGAAGGCCGCCGAAGGGGCCCCGCTGGGTTTGCTTTATGGCTATACGAAAAGCGCCTTTTTCTTAGCCTTCCAGCACGCTGGGAGGGCACGCTTCTTCATCCAGGCGGTGCTTCAGGTCCAGCCCATAGAGCCCCATCGCCTGCCGCACCAGGGCCAAGGTTTCGCGGGCTTCCTGACGCATGCGGCGGGTGCCTTCCATGAGAATCTCTTCCACCAATTCCGGCTTGCCTTCATACTGCGCCCGCCGCTCGCGGAAGGGTTCCAGGAAATCGTTCAACGCACGCGCCAGCTTCTGCTTGACTTCCACATCGCCCACCTTGCCCTGGCGATAGCGCGCTTTGAGGTCTTCCACCTCTTCTTTGTTGGGGTTGAAGATGTCGTGGTAGCGGAAGACCACATTGGTCGGCTTGTCGGGGTCGGCAGGGATGTCGGGGCGCACCCGCGTGGGGTCGGTGAACATGCGGCGCACTTTGGCGTTGACCTCTTCCTCACTATCGGAAAGGAAAATGGCGTTGTTGAGGCTCTTGCTCATCTTGGCCTGACCGTCGATGCCGATGAGGGTCGGCACCTCGCCGATGAGCGCCTTGGGCAGGGGGAAGACCTCGCCATAGAGGCGGTTGAAACGGCGGGCAATTTCGCGGGTGATTTCCACATGGGCTTCGTTGTCCTTACCCACCGGCACCAGGTGGGCGCGCGGCAACAAAATATCCACGGCTTGCAGCACCGGGTAGCCCACCAATCCGAAGGGGATGGCTTCGTCGTCCATGTTGGCAGCGCGCGCCATATCTTTGATGCTGGGCAAACGGGTCAGGCGGGGCAAAGTGACCAACATCTCGAAGATGAGGTTGAGCTCGTAGGTTTCGGGCACCGCCGATTGGACGAAGATGGTGCTCTTTTCGGGGTCGATGCCGGCGGCGAGGTAATCGAGCACGATATCGTAGATGTTCTGGCGCAGTTGGGCGATCTCGGCCTTGGACGATTTGGTAGTCAAGGTATGCAAATCGGCGATGATGAAAAAGCACTCGTAATCGTCTTGTAAGGCCACGCGGTTCTTGAGGCTGCCGACGTAGTGGCCGAGGTGCAGTTTGCCGGTAGGGCGGTCGCCGGTCAACAAACGCTTTTTGGGTTTGGCGTCGCTCATCATGGAAAAACCTCCGAGGAAGAAAAGATCGCACGATGGCAAAAGGCGGGAAGGCGCCGAGGGGGTGCGCTGGCCGCCGAAGGCTGGGAAGCCGCCAACAAAAAACACGCTCGTCCCGATGGGGACGAACGCGTTTGCGTCCGCGGTGCCACCCCGCTTGGCGCGCATTGCGCCCACTCGCAGCCCGATAACGGGGGCCATCCGGCCTGCCCTACGGCCCCGAAGGGGGTTCAGGCGGCGGCTCCCAGGTCCACTCGGCGCTGCTGCTGCGGTTGGGCTTCCAGCCAAGGCCCAACTCTCTGGACGCGCCGGGCAGCGCCTACCCATCCTGTTCACAGCCGTTGGATGATGTGGCGCAGGGAGTGTACCACGGCGCGCGAGGGAGTGTCAAGTGCGCGGCGCGCTTTTGCACCCACAACGATTCCAACAGCCTCGCAGGTAAGGTATAATTTCTTCGGTGAGCCATGGTGGTAACTCCTTTTTTTGGATTTGACTCCCTTCAAGGATACCACCTGGCTTGCCGTTTTTACAAAAGAGATGTTACACGTGCTTCCTACGTCTTTTTGTTTTTAGTCCGGATTGGGATGGGAGGTGATCATGGACGAGGTGCGCACGCGCTTGCCAATTTGCGATTGGGTAGCGATTGGAATAGCCGTGGGGTATATATGCGTGTTGGCTTTTTTGCCCTCCGCGGGGGTTGATTTGAAATTGTCCTATCTCCCTACCGTTTATGGTGATTTCCATGGCTTTTATAATCCTTATTGGATACGTCCTCTTTTTGAGATGTTGGCTCTTTTGCCTTTTCGGTTGGCGTATGTGTTCTTGATGCTCCTTTCTTTGGTGGGAATTTGGTTTTCCACCCGAGTGTTTGAAGGGCGGTTAATTCATGTTTTGCTTACTTATCAGTTTGCTTTTTTACTTTTTTACGGCCAGATAGATGCGCTGGTGGTGTGGGGCTTGGCGATTAGCTGGTGGGGGCTTAATCATCGGCGGTATTTTGTTTTGGGTGTAGGGATGGTGCTCGCGCTGCTCAAACCTCAGGTGACCGTTGTCGCTGTGGGGCTCATCCTATGGTGGGCTGGCTCCCATAAGGCGCGGGTCAAGAGCTTGTTGCCTTTTGCCTTTGTGATAGCGCTTTCGATTTGGCGTTATGGATGGTGGTTCTCTCCATGGTGGCAACATTTGCAAAACAATTCCTTGAATAGGGGAGGCAGTATTACTCTGTGGGAATATTTTGGCCCCATAGTTCTGCTTCTTTGGTTGCCGTTGGCCTTTGTGCGGTTGCCCCGGCGTGATTTTCTGGCATTGGCATTGGCAACGAGTGCTTTGACGATGCCTTATTACCAACAGTATAGTTTGGTCGTTCTACAGGTTTTCCCGATAGGTTGGGTTGCGTGGCTGGGCAATGTGGGATTTCTGTTCTATAAGTTTCACTATCTCGCTTTAGAATGGACGATAGTGGTGCCTGCTGTAGTTTATTTGCGTTTTCTTATGGATAGTTTGGATTGGCAGAAAACCTAATAGACCTTTGCAAACGTACGATGCGGAGTTCAAAAGGCTAACTGGTGTAACGACCCAGACATTCAAACACATGGTGGCCGGGTTGGAAAAAGCGATGAATGCTAACTAATCCTTTGCCTGGCGGGATAGTGTCAAGTTTTTTCTGTAAAAAGGGAGCACTGGTGATGCTTTCGAAGGGCGACGGACATTTGAGGTCAAGCCGGGTTGTCAGGTTGCTTTTTTGTACTCCTCTGAGACGGAGATGGAGGCAGCCGATGCGCTAAGGTTCGCGCGGCTTGCACAATGCCTTCCCCCAGGCCCGCGTCGTTGCGCAAGGCATTGGCCAGTTTGATCAAGGCGCTTTCTGCTGGCTCATTGCGCCGGTCCATCTGCTTGCTCAACAGGCGCGCTCCCAAGTAGAGGGCCACTGCCTCTTCAGGGGTGAGCTCGATAGGGCGCAGGCGGGTTTCTTCCCACGGCAGCGGGCACCACAGACGCCCATCTTTATACACGCGCCCTTCCATCTCTAAAGCCCGCAGGTAATTATTCACCGTGCGGCGCGGCAAATTGAGCTCCTGAGCGATTTCGCTTTCATGAATCCCCAGCCTGCTCCGCCGCACCAATGCCCAAACCGCT
>CAYVHG010000050.1:0-13551 GCA_964450875.1 uncultured Anaerolineaceae bacterium
CAACACGCGCAGCTCACCCCACACGGCACGCCCTTCGATATGCAGCAAGCCCACCGCCCGCGGCACGTTCGGCAGCGCAGGCACCACAGGCGAGCCCGGGTTGCACAGCAGCTGCAAACCCACCCACCGGCAAACGGGATAGTGCGTGTGGCCGAACACCACCACATCCACTTGGGGGAAAGCGGCCAAGGCGCGGCGGGCGAAACGGGCAAAGGGCGGTGCGCCGCGGCGAAAGTGCTCCCACTTATCCCCCACATAGCGCAGGAAGGAACCGTGGCCGTGGCACATGCCCACCTTGACCTCCTCGAATTGCAACACCAGCCGCGGCGGCAAGCTCCGCAAGAAGTACCAATCGCGGTTGCCCCGCACGGCATAGGTGGGCGCAATGGCCTCCAGCGCGGCCAGCACCGCAGGGTGGATGACGTCGCCGGCATGCAAAATCGCCGCGACCTTGGCCTGCCGAAAGACTTCCAGCGTCTCGGGCGGCAAAGCCCGGGCTCGGTCGGGAACGTGTGTGTCGGCAATGACGCCAACGGTGATCATCGTCCGTTTTCACCCTCCGCCCCACGGCGAATGAAGGCCCGTGTGCGTCGCAGTGGGCGGGGCGCGCCGCCCGCGGCTTCCACGGCATCGAGCAAGGCCAAAGCCTGCTCAGGCATCCGCTGGGCCCAGCCCGCGTGCAGCACTTGCAAGACGAGGCGCGCCGCGTCGCCATCGCTTTCCCGAAGCCACTTCTCCAGCAGTTGCAGCAACGCCGTTCTGTCTGCGTGCGTCCCAAAAGTGCCGAGCTGCCTCAGGGCCTCCGCCAGGGGGCGCTGCACCTCAGGGTGAGCCACCTGGGCAGGGGTGAGCCGCTCGACCAGGGAGAGCACTTGGCGAGGATGGGACCGCGCCAGCCCAGCAGCGGCTTGCAGGGCCGTCTGCCACACCCGCGGGCCGCGCGCCGGGGCCAGCCACGCGTCGAGCAAGGCCACGGCTGCGGGGAAGTGCTCATCGCGGCCGTGCCGCCCCAGGGCAGCCGCCAGGGCAAAGCGCACCTCGGCACGCTTGTCGCCCGCCAGGCGGGTGAGCAAGGCCGAGCACGTCGCTTCCCCTCGCAAGTGCCGCAGAACAAGCGCCACCGCAGCCAGTGCCCGCCCCCCGGCAAGGGCGTGCGTGGCCAGGGAACGCAAGTAATCGGCGGGCACGGCGGGGGCGGCCAACACCTCGCCTAACGGCACCAGCACGCGCTCGACATCCTCGAAGGCCAGGGAGGCATTCGCCGCAAACGCCCTCCACTCCGCCAGCCCTTCCAGGGCCAGGTCGAGGGCTTCGGGGCTGCCAAGGCGGGCTGCTCCTTTGAGGTCGATGAGCAGTTGGTCACGGTCGGGCATACGTCCTCCATAGGTGCGGCCAGCAGCGCATCGAGGCGGGCATTAAAGGCAAATGCGCGGGGCCAGCCCGCGCATTGTACCACGGAGAAGCGATGGTTCATTCCATGCCGAGGTAAGTCTTCTGCACCATTTCGTTGGTGCGCAGGTTTTCGGCCGTATCGGAGAGCACGATTTCGCCCGTGCGGAGCACGTAGCCACGGTGAGCCACGGAAAGCGCCATGAGGGCGTTCTGCTCGACCAGCAGTATCGTGGTGCCCTGCCTGTTGATGTCTACGATGGTGTCGAAGATGAGTTCGACCAGCACCGGTGCAAGGCCCATCGAAGGTTCGTCCAGCAGCAACAAACGGGGGCGCGCCATCAGGGCGCGGCCAATGGCCAGCATTTGCTGCTCACCACCCGAAAGCGTGCCCGCCACCTGGCTGCGGCGTTCCTTCAAACGCGGGAAGAGCTCATACACCCGCTCGAGGTCGGCTTTGATGCCTTCTTTGTCGTTGCGGGTGTAAGCCCCAAGGTCGAGGTTTTCGGCCACCGTCAAGCGGGCAAAAATACCGCGGCCTTCCGGCACCATCGAAACACCCTTGTAAACGATCTCATGGGGTTTGAAAGCCGTCAGCTCTTCGCCTTCCAAAATGACCGTGCCCTGACGCGGTTTGATGAGGCCCGTGATGGTGCGCAGGGTGGTGGTTTTACCTGCGCCGTTCGCGCCAATCAGGGTCACGATTTCGCCTTTTTCCACGGTCAACGAAATGCCTTTGAGGGCCTCGATGTTGCCGTAGAAGGAATGGACGTCGTGAAGTTCAAGCATAGCCATAAGCGCACTCCTTTTACGCCGTTGCCGCGGCCTGGCTGCTTCCCAAACCAGAGGCAGCCCCCCGCCCCAGGTAGGCTTCGATTACCCGCGGGTTGCGCTGAATTTCCTCGGGTTTGCCCTCGGCAATCTTCTTACCGAAGTCCATCACTGCAATTTTCTCGCTGATGGTCATCACCACTTTCATGTCGTGCTCGATGAGCAGAATGCTCAAGCCGAGTTCGTCCCGCAGGTGGCGGATAAAGCGGATCATCTCGCCCGTTTCGTTGGGGTTCATACCGGCGGTCGGCTCGTCCAGCAACAAGAGTTTGGGTTTGCTGGCCAGGGCGCGGGCAATTTCCAGGCGCCGTTGTGCGCCGTAGGGCAGGTTACGGGCCAGTTGGTCGCCCAGGCCGCTCAGCCCCACGAAATTGAGCAACCGCTGGGCTTCCTCCAAAGCCTCTTTTTCTTCCCTGCGATAGCGTGGGGTGTGCAAGATGGCATCCCACCAATTGTGGTGCATGAGGGGGTGCCGCCCCACCATGATGTTTTCCAGCGCGGTCATGTTGGCAAACAACCGGATGTTCTGGTAAGTGCGGGCAATGCCCATGCGCGTCACTCGGTCGGGCCGGAAGCCCTGAATTTCGTGGCCGTCGAAGATGATTTGCCCTTCCTCGGGCGTGTAGAAGCCGGTGATGCAGTTGAAGAAGGTGGTTTTGCCCGCGCCGTTCGGGCCGATGACCGCGGCGATGCTGCCGGCTTCGATGGTGAAATCCAAGTTGTTGACGGCCACCAACCCGCCAAACCGTTTCGTCACACCTTTTGCAATCAAAATGGGAGCCATAAAACGCCTCCTAATCGCCCGTCTCTTCGACGCGCAGTTCGCGTTTCCGAATGGGTTCCGGCCAGAAGCCCTCGGGCTTGAGCAGCATCATGGCGATCAACGCCAAGCCGTACATCAGCATCCGGTACTCGGCAAATTCCCGCAGCAGTTCAGGCAGCCCCACCAACGCCATCGAGCCGACCACCACGCCGGGCAGGCTTCCCACGCCGCCCACGATGATGAGCGAGAGCACGTTGATGGAAATCAGCAAGTTGAAACTGTGAGGGAAGATAGAGCCGACATACGAGGCAAAGATAGCGCCCGAAAGGCCCGAGAACGAAGCGCCAAAGGCAAAAGCCGTCAGTTTGGTGATCACCAGGTCGATGCCCATAGCCTCGGCGACGTCCTCATCCTCGCGCATGGCCATCCAAGCCCGCCCCAGCCGCGATTCGCGCAGCCGGTAGGCCACAAAGAAAGCGAGGATGATGCCCGCCAAGATGAGGTAGTAGAAGTGAATGGGCGTCTCCAGGGTCCAGGGGCCGAAAGGCGGCTTCTTGATGAGCAAGATGCCCTGTGCCCCGCCAATGAGGGGCTTCAACCAGTTGGAAAGCGCCAAGATGCGGATGATCTCGCCAAAGCCCAAAGTCACGATGGCCAGGTAGTCGCCCCGCATTCGCAGCACCGGAATGCCGAGCAAGATGCCGGCGAGCAGCGCCACGAGGATGGAGAAGGGCAGGGCTTCCCAAAAAGTGAAGTGCGCAATGCCTAAGGGGCCGGTAGAGGTCAACAGCCCCATCGTGTAAGCGCCCAGGGCAAAGAAGGCGACGTAACCAAGGTCGAGCAGGCCGGCGTAGCCCACCACGATGTTCAGCCCCAAACCCATGATGACATACAAGCCCACCATGTTGAGCACGTGGCTGAGGTACGAGCCCAAAATGGCCGGCAAAGCCAGCAACACCACCATCAGCCCTACGGCTATCGCCTGGCGACGGAGGCTTGACGAGAGCCGCTCTTGCGGTGCCTTGCCTTCCATTTCCAGCGCGGCGCGCTGCTCGGCGCGTTTGCGAGCCAAGACGACGTAGACAATCGTCAACCCAAATACCAACGCCGCGCCCACATAGTTCAAACCTTCGGCGTTCATGAAAGGCTCGAAAAGCCAACCGATGGTCATGCCCTTGAACAAGTCAGAAAGCATACCCACGGTGATGGTGATGAGCGTCGCTCGGATGATAGCATCGCGCCAGAAAGATTCGAGCAACGTCAAACCGGCCAACACAGCGCCCAGCACCGCGCCAAACACCACCATCAAGATCAAGCCCGTGGTCGGCGGCTGACCAAACCGCAAGAGGGCATATAACTTCGGCGAAGTGCGCACGAACATGTAGTGAAAATCTACCCACTGACCCAAGAAGGGATACAACCCCAGCAGCAGGCCGCCCACGCCACCTGCAAAGGTGGTGTGCAACAGCCGCGTGGCCGCCGACGAATGGTCTCGCAGCGCGAACACATACAACACCGTGCCCGCTGCCAGCAACAGTGTGATGTGCCCCAAAGAGAGGTCAGCAATCACAGCCCGCTTGCTGAACGCCTGAACCATCCCCACCAAGGTGAAGTAAAGTGCCACCGCGCCAGCCAGCAAGCCAGCCAACAACGCTTGTTTCCAGGTCGATTGCTTAGATTCCATATCTCACCGCCTTGGCTACACTTTCTCTTCCGAGAGGCGCTCGCCCAAAATGCCGCTGGGGCGGAAGATCAGGACCAACACCAGCAGGGTAAAGGCGATGACGTCTTTCAACTGGTAGGAAGCCGGAATGCCCAAGCCTTCCAGAATCAGCCCCGGCCCCAATGCCTCGAAGATGCCCAGGAAGAAGCCGCCCAGCATAGCGCCAGGCACATTCCCAATGCCGCCCAACACCGCGGCTGTAAAGGCTTTGATGCCGGGGATGAACCCCATGAAGAAGTGAACCTGCTTGAAAATCAAGGCATAGAGCACACCGGCGATCCCTGCCAGCGCCGAGCCCAGGATGAAGGTATTCACAATGATGCCATCGACGTCTACCCCCATCAGGGCAGCCACATCTTTGTCCTCGGCAACCGCGCGCATGGCCTTCCCAGCTTTGGTGTATTGCACATAGGCATACAAGCCGGCCATCAACAACAACGAGACGATGATCACCAACAAGTGGACTTTCAAGATTTTGACGCCCAGCACCGAGACTTTACCCACAAAAATGTTCATGTCCGGGTATGCCTCCACGCCTGAGCCGTAGAAGCCCCGGAAAGTATACTCAATCGTGAACGAAGCGCCGATGGCGGTGATCAGCGGCACAAGGCGAGGGGCTCGCCGCAAAGGTCGGTATGCCACCCGCTCGGTGATCAACGCCACGACCACCGAGGTTACCATGGCCAGCAGCATCACCAGCAACAGCGAAATGATGGGGTGGGTGTTGTAAATGCCATACTGATCCAACTTGGCTGCCAAAAAGTAGCCCGTAAAAGCGCCAGCCATGAAAATATCGCCGTGGGCGAAGTTGATCATGAAGAGAATACCATAAACCAAGGTGTACCCCAGAGCGATTAGCGCATACACACCGCCCTGCGAAAACCCATAAACAACAAAATCCATCCACTGTTCCTTCGTGTAATACGCATTGTGGATGGAGCCAAAGACGCCGACAATGGCAATCACGACAATCGCCAGCCCAAACAGCCAGACAATAATATCGACCAGGCTAAGGCGTTCCAGGAAATGTTTGAGTTTATCAGCCATGAAGCCTCCCTCTTGCATTCGCCGCCGGGGGAGCGGCGAACCGTCCCCCCGGCGTGCAGAGGTGGATATGGTAGGGGTGCCGGAAGCAGCCTCCCGGCACCCCTGCACAGTCCTACGGGAGCCAGAAGCTACTTCTTAGGCCACACCGGGACGTACTTGCCATTCTGAATCTGGTTGATGTTGATCTTCGGGTCGGCGCAGTCACCGTACTGGTTGCAGGTGAGCGTGCCGGTCAGGCCCTTGAAGTCCTTGGTGCTGAAGAGGGCCTGGCAGAGCGCCTTGCGCGGAATGTGGATGGTGCCGTCCTTGTCCACCACCGCCACCTTCTTGATGGCATCGAGCAGCATCATCGCCGCGTCGTAAGCATGCAGGTGGAAAGCGCTGGGCGGCTCTTGACCGTATTTGGCCTCGTACTTCTTGTTGAATTCGGCATTGTTCACCGCCGCCGGGCCGGAGAGGTACATGCCCTCAGCCGCTTCGCCAGCCGCCTTGATGAAGTCCGGCGAAATCATGCCGTCGGAGCCCATCAGCACGGTCTTCTCGAGGCCGGGCACCTCTTTCGCCTGCTGGGTGATCAGGGCGCCTTCCTGGATGAAGATCGGGTAGTAGAGCACATCGGGCTTGGCAGCCGCGATCTTGGTCAGCACCGGGCGCATGTCGGTGTCGCCCACGTTGATGGCTTCCTGAGCCACGCACTTGCCGCCCAACTGGGTGAAGACGTCGCAAGCCACCTGCTGCAGCTGCTCGGCGTAGGGGCTGCCGTCGTGGATGGTCGCCATGGTGCGGGCGCCCAAGACGTTGTAGGCGAATTCCGCCACCGCCTTACCCTGCACCTTGTCGTTGTGCGCGGTGCGCAGGTAGCATTCCGCATGGGTCTTCGGAGCGGTCAGCGAAGGCGCAGTGTTGGAAGGCGAAATCATCACAATGTGAGCACCCGAGAGGATCCTGGAAGCCGGCTCGCCCGCGCTGGAGCAGGCCGTCCCGATCACGCCCACGATGGACTTGTCGGCCGCGAGCTTCTGCGCAGCGGTCTGGCCGCCTTCAGCGGAGCACTGAGCATCTTCTTTCACCACCTGGATGGAGTGCTTGCCCAACCAATCCTTGTTGGCCGCGGTGAAGTCATCCACGGCGATTTCCACGCCGCCGACCTCGTCCACGCCCAGCGATTCATTGGGGCCGCTCAACACCACTGCCACGCCCATCTTGATGGGGTCGTTGGGGCCGATGTTGACACAGCCGTAGGGGTCGTCGCACTTGAAAGTGGACTTCTGACCGCAGGCCGCCAAAGCCAGCACCGCGATCATCACTACGGCGAACAAAATGAACCATCGCTTCTTCATACTTCCTCCTCCTTACACCTTGCAGGGTGAACGGATATTGAAGCCAGGCGCACCACCAAGTGCACCCGTTGTTGAATTTTACAACAAAGGAAAGGCACAATCAAGCCTCACCCCCACCGCGCCCCTTTTGTTTACGGAAATTTTATATTGGCGCCCGCTTCCACCCCTCCAAGCCGCCCTATGGTAGAATTGAGCCGACTGTGACCGTGGAGGTATCTGTGACACCAACGCCTGACCAAACTTACGACGCCTCGACCATTCAGGTGCTCAAAGGGCTGGAAGCCGTGCGCCGCCGCCCTGGCATGTACGTCGGCGGCACCGACATCAAAGCCCTTCATCACCTCATCTACGAGGTCGTAGACAACTCCATCGACGAAGCGCTGGCGGGCGCCTGCGACCGCATCGAAATCATCATCCACCCCGACCAAAGCGTCACCGTGGCCGACAACGGCCGGGGCATTCCCGTCGACATCCACCCCGAAACCGGCAACTCCGCGCTGGAAGTCGTGATGACCACCCTGCATGCGGGGGGCAAATTCGGCGGCGGCGGTTACAAGGTCTCCGGCGGGCTGCACGGCGTCGGCGTTTCGGCCGTCAATGCCCTTTCCGAATGGTGCGAAGTCGAAGTCAAGCGCGGCGGCAAAATCTACCGCCAGCGCTACGAGCGCGGCTACCCCACCACCCCCGTGGAAGTCGTCGGCAAAGCCCCCAAAGGCGAAACCGGCACCAGCGTGACCTTCAAATTCGACCCCACCATCTTCAAAGGCGACCTGCACTACCGCTTCGAAACCCTCGTACAGCGGTTTCGCGAAATGGCCTTCGTCACCCGCGGGGTCACCATCCACTTCCGCGACGAACGCACCGGCCGCGAGATGACCTTTTACTTCGAAGGCGGCATCAAATCCTTCGTCCGCTACCTCAACCGCAGCCGCCAGCCGCTGCACCCCGTCGTCCACGCCGAAAAAACCATCGACAACATCTACATCGAATTTGCCCTGCAATACACCGACGCCTTCACCGAATCGGTCTATGCCTTCGCCAACACCATCAACACCGTCGACGGCGGCACACACCTCACCGGCTTGCGCTCGGCCATCACCCGCACCCTCAACGACTACGCCCGCAAAGCCGGCCTGCTGAAAGATTCCGACCCCAACTTCACCGGCGACGACACCCGTGAAGGCCTCACCGCCATCGTCAGCGTCAAACACCCCGACCCCCAGTTCGAAAGCCAAACCAAAGTCAAGCTGATGAACCCGGAGGTGCAGACCTACACCGCCCAAGTCGTGAGCGAAACCCTGAGCACCTTCCTGGAA
Organism: uncultured Anaerolineaceae bacterium; assembly: GCA_964450875.1. GTDB lineage: Bacteria > Chloroflexota > Anaerolineae > Anaerolineales > DRMV01 > DRMV01. The sequence goes on from CAYVHG010000050.1 coordinate 8,410, forward strand.
GAAAACCCCTCCGCGGCGCGCGCCATCGTGCACAAATGTCTCACCTCCGCCCGCGCCCGCACCGCGGCCCGGAAAGCACGCGACCTCATCATCCGCAAATCGGCGCTCGAAAGCCTTACCCTGCCCGGCAAACTCGCCGACTGCTCCTCGCGCGACCCCGAACACACCGAGCTCTACATCGTCGAGGGCGAATCGGCAGGCGGCTCGGCCAAGCAAGGGCGCGACCGCCACTTCCAAGCCGTGCTCCCGCTGCGGGGCAAAATCCTCAACACCGAGCGCGCCCGCCTCGACAAAATCCTCTCCAACAAAGAAATCAAAGCCCTCATCTCGGCGCTGGGCACCGGCATTGGCGAAGATTTCAACATCCAAAACCTGCGCTACGGGCGGGTCATCATCATGACCGACGCCGACGTCGACGGCAGCCACATCCGCACCCTGCTGCTCACCTTCTTCTTCCGCTACATGCTGCCGCTCATCGAAGAAGGCCACCTCTTCATCGCCCAGCCGCCGCTCTACCGCATCGCCTACAAAAACAAGGTGCGCTACGCCTACACCGAAGCCGAGCGCGAGCGCATCTTACAAGAAATCGGCGACGGTGCCAAAGTGCACCTCCAACGCTACAAGGGCCTTGGTGAAATGAACCCACAACAGCTATGGGAAACCACCATGGACCCACAAACACGCACCCTCCTCAAAGTCACCATCGACGACGCGGCGGAAGCCGACCGCGTCTTCAGTATGCTCATGGGCAGCGAAGTTCCCCCACGCCGCCGCTTCATCCAAACCCACGCTCGCGAAGTCCGCAACTTAGACATCTAACTACCCCGAGGTCAAAACATTATGGCGCTTCAAGTTGGCGACATGCTCCAGGGGCGCTATCGCATCCTTTCCGTGCTGGGGCAAGGAGGGATGGGGTCGGTCTATCGGGCCCTGGATACCACCCTCAACATCGAAGTCGCCATCAAAGAAAACCTATTCGGCTCGGCCGAATATGCCGAACAATTCAAGCAGGAAGCCCGCCTGCTGGCCTCCCTCCGCCACCCCAACCTGCCTCGCGTCACCGACTACTTCGTCATCGAAAACCAAGGGCAATACTTGGTGATGGACTACATCGAGGGGGAAGACCTCAAAGCCCGCATCGAGCGCACCGGCAAAATCAGCGTGCGGGAAGCCGTCACCATTGGCCTGGCCCTGTGCGACGCGCTGGAATACCTGCACAACCAACAACCGCCCATCATCCATCGCGACATCAAACCCGGCAATGTCCGCATCACCTCGGAAGGGCATGTCTTCCTGGTCGACTTCGGGCTGGCGAAAATCGGCGGGCACGACCAACGCACCGTCACGGGTGCGCAGGCGGTCACCCCTGGCTTCTCGCCGCCGGAACAATACGGCACGGCGCACACCGGCCCGCATTCCGACATTTACAGCCTGGGGGCCACCCTCTACATGGCCCTGGCAGGGGAAGCCCCGCCCGACGCCTTCGAGCGCGCCCTCGATCAGGCCGAACTACGCCCATTAGACGCCGTCAACCCCGAAGTGCCCGCTGCCCTGGCGCAAATCATCGAAACGGCCATGGCCCTGCAAGCCAGTGACCGCTTCACCTCGGCAGCCGAAATGAAAGCCGCGCTGCTCAGCCTCGACCTGGTGCCCAACCAAGAGCAGCACCTGCAAGACCACCAATGGGTCATCTCACCCCCGCCGGGCATCGGGGGGTGGCGCAGCGCCCCTGCCGACGGCGGCAGCGGGAAGCCCCCTTCGCAACCGCCCACCGCCGCGAGCGGCGCAGCCCCCGGCTCACAGCCTCGCCCCGCTGGCGCACCCGCCCCCGCCGGCACAACCCCCTCTCGCCCCCACAAACGCTACCGCCGCCTGCGGATATGGCTCTGGCTCAGCCTGATCGCCCTTGTGCTGGCCGCTTGGTATCGCGTCTCCCCCCACACCCTGCAAGCCACGGCGCTGCAGGTCGAGCGGTGGGGGCAAACGCGTCTGGCGCCGTATGCCGCCCGCCTCATGCCGGGATGGCAACCCATCACCCCGCCACCGTCCACCGCACCCCCCACCGCTCTGGCAGGGACCGTCATCACCCCGCAGGCCGTCGCCGCCCACACCACTTTCACTCCCACCCCCCCGCCAACAGCCACACCCACCCCCACCATCACGCCAACCCCTGCCCCCACCCCCCTCGGCGGCAGCGGGCAGCTGGCTTTCGCCTCACAAAACGGCGATGAAGCCCAAATCTGGCTGACCGACACCACAGGCCGCCTCATCCGCCAACTCACCGAGCGCCCCGGCGGCGCCTGCCAGCCCGCCTGGGCACCCGACGGCAACGCCCTTGCCTTTACCGCCCCCTGCAAAACCAACCAGTCGGTGTACCTGGAAAGCCAAATCTATCTCCTCCATCTGGATTCCGGCAAAGTGGACGAACTCACCCCGCCGGAATGGGGCGGCTACGACCCAGCCATCTCGCCCGATGGGCACTGGCTGGCCTTCACCAGCCTGCATAGTGGCAGTCCTCAGCTCTATCTGCTAAACCTGAGCACCCACAAGATTACCCCCCTCACCCCCAACATACCCCAGACCGCGCAACCCTCATGGTCCCCCGATGGGCATTTCCTGGCCTTCACCAGCCTCGAAACCTCGCGCATCTGGCTGCTTCCCTTCGACCCGGCCACCGGCAAAACTGGCGAGCCGCAACCCTTCTCACACAGCGGCAGCAAGCTAGACACTCATCCCACCTGGGGCGGCGACGGCGCCCTGCTGATCTTCTCGCAGTTGCCTTCCAAACAAGCCCTGCCTTACCTCGTCAAAGCCCCCCTGGCCCAAAAGGGCCTGCAGGAATTCCCACTCACCGTCATCGGCATAGCCATGCGGGAACCCGCTGCCTCACCCGACGGGCGCTGGCTGGCCTTCGAAGGCTGGGAAAGCCCCAACCACGACATCTTCCTGCTTTCCATCGATGGCGCCCAGGTGAAACGCCTCACCACGCGCAAAGGATGGGACTTCGACCCCGCCTGGCGCCCTTCACTTCCGTAGCCACGCCGCGGCCGCCCTTGCTTGCAACGCCTCCTGCGGCGTGGGGTTTCCCTTCCCCAAGGAGCGCGTTATGCAAGCCTTGAAAGAACGTATCCTCGCCGAAGGCCGCTACCTCGGCGGCGGCATCCTCAAGGTGGATTCCTTCATCAACCACCAGGTCGATGCCGGCCTGATGATGGCCTGCGGCCAAGAACTCGCCCGCCGCTTCGCCCCCACCCACCCCGAAAAAGTCTTCACCGCCGAAATCTCGGGCATCGCGCCTGCGCTGGCAACCGCCTACCACCTCGGCGTGCCGCTGGTCTTCGCCCGCAAGCACCGCCCCGTCACCATGCCCGACCAGATCTTCCTCACCCTCACGCCTTCCCACACCAAAGGCCGCGAGGTGGAGCTGATGGTCTCACCCGAATACCTGCATGCGGGGGAACGCATCCTCATCATCGACGACTTCCTGGCCTCCGGAGAAACCATTTTAGGGTTGGTGCGGCTGGTGCAGGCCGCCCAGGCAACGGTGGTGGGCATTGGCGCGCTCATCGAAAAAACCTTCGAAGGCGGGCGCGCCAAACTGGAGCCGCTGGGCGTGCCAATCGAATCACTGGCGCGCATCAGCGCCCTCCATGACGACGGCCGCATCGAATTTGCGGAGTAACCTCTGTGAACGCCCCCCTTATCGTGCTCGATTTTGGCTCGCAATATGCCCAACTCATCGCCCGGCGGGTGCGTGAGCAGGGCGTGTATAGCGAACTCTTCCCCCACGATGCGCCAGCAGAAGACGTGCTGGCTTTGGACCCTGTGGGGTTCATCCTTTCGGGCGGGCCGGCCTCGGTGTATGCCCCCGCCGCGCCGCAGGTTCCGCCCTACGTGCTGGAAAGCGGCCTGCCCGTGCTCGGCATCTGCTATGGCATGCAAGCCCTCACCCACGCCTTGGGCGGCACGGTCAACCCCGCGCCCCAGCGGGAATATGGCCTCGCCCATCTGGAAGTGTTGCGCCCCAACCCGCTGTTGCCTGAGGGGCGCTACCCGGTTTGGATGTCGCACGGCGACCGCATCGAGCGCTTGCCCGCGGGTTTCGAAGTGTTGGCGCGCACGGCCAACAGCCCGGTGGCTGCGATGGGCGATTTGCAGCGGCGCTATTTTGGCGTGCAATTTCACCCCGAAGTGCAACACACCCCCAACGGCGGCGAGATTTTGCGCCGCTTTGCGGTGGAAATCTGCGGCGCAGAAGCCGCCTGGACGCCGGAAAACATCATCGCAGAAAGCGTAGCCCGGGTGCGCGCCCAGGTGGGCAGCGAACCGGTGTTGGCGGCGGTCAGCGGCGGGGTGGATTCCACCGTCGCGGCCGCGTTGGTGCACCGCGCGGTGGGCGACCAACTTACCGCGGTGTTCGTCGATACCGGCCTGCTGCGCGCCGGCGAGCGCGCGCAGGTGGAAGCCGCGTTCCGAGGGGCGTTGGGCGCCCGCTTGGTGGTGGTGGATGCAGCCGAAGAGTTCCTGCAAGCCCTGCGCGGCGTGACCGACCCCGAAACCAAGCGCCGCATCATTGGCGAGAAATTCATCCGCATCTTCGAGCGGGAAGCCCGCCGCCTGGGCCAACCGCGCTTTTTGGTGCAAGGCACCATCTACCCCGACGTGGTCGAATCGCGCGCGCCCGACCGCGCCAAAGCCCACCGCATCAAGAGCCACCACAACGTCGGCGGCCTGCCCGAGGTGATGGATTTCACCTTGGTAGAGCCTTTGCGCTATCTGTTCAAAGACGAAGTGCGCGCGGTGGGCGAAGCCCTGGGCCTGCCGCGGGCGTTGGTGTGGCGGCAGCCCTTCCCGGGGCCAGGGCTGGCCGTGCGCTGTTTGGGCGAGGTCACCGCCGAACGCCTCGCGAAACTGCGCGCCGCGGATGCCATCTTCACCCGCGCGCTGGAAACCGCAGGCCTGCTGCGTTCCGGCCCAGGCCAGGGGGAAGGGAAGGTCTCTCAGGCTTTTGCCGTGTTGCTGCCCGTCAAATCGGTGGGTGTGATGGGCGACCAGCGCACCTACCAGGAAACCATCGTCTTGCGTGCGGTGACCACCGACGATTTCATGACCGCCGACTGGGCGCGGCTTCCGGCCGATTTG
>CAYVHG010000051.1:0-16423 GCA_964450875.1 uncultured Anaerolineaceae bacterium
CCGCGAGCACTCACGCGTTCCCCCAACAGCACCACCCCGCCCAGCAGGGCAAAAACCGCTTCGAGGCTCATGATGATGGCCGCATGCGCGGGCAAGGCATATTGCTGAGCCACCACCTGAAGGGTGTAACCCACACCCACGGAAATCAGCCCACCATACAAAATCGCCCACAGCGCCCCTTGCAGACCGGCCAGGGTCACGCTCTCCCAGCCTGCGGCCACCACCCCGCTGAGCAGCGCCACCGCAGCAAACTGCAACGCTGCCAACGTCAGGCTATCGTGGGCAACCGTCCACCGCCCCACCAAGATGACGTGCGCCGTCCAGAAAAAGGCGCTCACCAGCACCAGCAAGTCGCCCTTTTCCATCTGCCAGGTGCCGGTCACGCTCAGCAAATACAGGCCGACCGCAGCCAGCGCCGCTCCCAGCCAAACGTGCACTCCGTGGCGTTCCCCCAGCAAGAGCGTGCCCGCAAGCGGCACCAGCACCACATACAAGCCCGTGATGAAGCCCGCTTTCCCCGCGGTGGTGTAGACCAGCCCCACCTGCTGAAACGAGGAAGCCACGAAGAGCACCAGCCCCAACGCCAAACCGCGCTGCACACTCCCCCGCGGCAACGCGCGCCGCTGGGGGCGGCTTTCCCGCACGCGCACCACTGCCCCCAGCGCCGCCGCCCCCAACGCAAACCGCACCGCGTTGAAGGTAAAGGGGCCGATGTAGTCCATCCCTACCCGCTGGGCCACGAAAGCCAGCCCCCACACCGCAGCGGTGATGAGCAAAAGGCCGTTGGCAAGCCACCGCCGGGACATCAGCCGTTATTTCAGCCCAGAATGCAGGAAACTGCGGATGAACTGCTTCTGGAAAATCAAGAACAGCAAGAACAGAGGCGCAATCACCGTGATGGTCGCCGCAGCCAACAGCGGCCAACGCGCCCCAATTTCGCCCAGCTGGGTGAAGCGCACCAGGCCAATCGTCAACGGGCGCGAGCGGTTGGTCAAGGTGACCACCAACGGCCAGAGGAACTCGTTCCAGTGCCAGCTCACCGACGAAAGGGCAAACGCCACCAGCGTGGGCACCGACGGCGGCAGGTAGATATGCCACAACAATTGCCACCACGAACACCCATCCATAATGCCCGCATCCACCAGGTCGCGCGGCACCTCCAGAAAGGCCTGGCGCATGAGAAAGGTGCCAAAAGCCGAGCCAAAATAGGGCAACGCCACCGCCAGCGTGGTGTCGAACAGCCCCAGTTTGCGGATGGTGGAGAAGTTGGGCACCAAAAGCGCCGCCGCGGGGATCATCAGCTGCAACAAAATGAAGAAGAAGATCGCCTTCTTGCCCCAAAATTCCTGGTGGGCAAAAGCAAACCCCGCTAAGGTGATCGTGATCAACTGCGCAATCAAAATCATCCCCACGATGATGATCGTATTGCGGTAATAAATGCCAAAGGGAGCCAGCGACCACGCTTTGAGGTAATTCGCAAAGGTCAGCGTATGACCAAACCACACATCGCCGCGCCCCAACGGCTCACTTGAAGGACGAAACGACACCACCACCGCCCAGACGATGATCGAAGCCCACCCCACGGCCAGCACCGCCGTGAGCGCATTGAGGAACACATCCGTCAAACGTTTGCGAAGTTTTGCGCTGCTTACTACCATCATGCCCCCTCCCGTTCGGAAAGCACGAAGTTCGTAATCGTAATGGTGAGCATAATCACGATGAGCACCACCGTCAAAGCCGAAGCCAGGCCAACGTTTTGGTCTTCGAAGCGCACTTGCCACAAATAATACAACAACACCGTGCTCGCGCCGCTGGGGCCGCCTTGCGTCATCACGAAAATATGGTCCACCACCTGGAAGGCATCGATAATGGCAATCGTCGAAACGAAAAGCGTGGTGCGGCGCAGCAGGGGGAAAGCAATCTTCCACAGCTGGGTCCACCAGCTGGCCCCGTCGAGGGAAGCCGCCTCGAAGACATCCTCCGGCAGGTTTTGCAGCCCGGCAAGGTAGAAAATCATCAAATAGCCGGCGTTCTTCCACACAGCCACGATCATGACGGCCAGCAGGGCCAAATGGGGGTTCCCCAGCCAATTTTCAGGGCCGTGGTAGCCGAAGGTTTCCAAAAAAGAATTGAAAAGACCATAATCGGGCGTAAAGAAGAACATCCAGATAGTCGCGGCGCTCACCATCGGCAGAATGGTGGGGTAGAAAAAGCCCAAACGCGCCAGGCCAATCCCCTTCACCGCACGGTTGACCAGCAAGGCAAACAGGAAGGCCAAGACAATGCTGGCGGGCACCGTGCCCACCACATAAATGGCCGTGTTTTTCAGCACCTGCAGGAAATCGGGGCTGGTGAAGAGCTCTTTGTAGTTGTGCAAGCCAATAAAGGTGGGTGTGCGGAACTTGGCAAAATTAAGGTACTGGCGAAAGAAGCTCATGTAGATGGCCTGCACCGTAGGCCAGGCCGTGAACACCAGCACGATCACCAAAGTGGGGGAAATCAGCACATAAGGCAGCCACTTGGGGGCTTTGCGGTGGGAAAGCGGAGGGGCAGCAGCAGACATAGCAGGCTCCGGGAAAAACAACCGAATGCGCCGAGGCGCGTCGCGCTCAGAAAAAACAGCGTCCATCGGCGCGCATCGGTGGACGGAATGACACATAGGGGCGAGGTGGCGCCTCGCCCCTATGGTACGGATGAGACTTCACACACGCGCTACTTGAACATCTCCAGCGCCTTGTCGGCTTCCTGCTGGGCTTTCTGCATCGCCTCTTCGGGCGTCATCTGGCCGTTGTAGGCCGCCTGCAGGTATTTGTGGAAGATGTTGCGCACCTTGCCCAGGTTCATGCACGAAAGTTCCGCGCCGGCATATTGCAGCATGTCCTTCAGCTGGCCAGCCTGCGGCACCTTGGCGATGTAGGCCTTCATGGCGTCGGTGTCGTAAGCGCTCTTGCGGGTAGCGATGTAGCCGGTCTGGATGCTGAAGTCGGCGGCGTATTTGGGCTGGGTGACGAACTCGATGAATTTCCAGGCGGCTTGCTGCTGCTCAGGCGTAGCGCCCTTGAGCATGTAGAAATTGCCGCCGCCGGTCACGGTGGCGTAGGTGCCAGGCTCCTTGCCGGGCACGGCCATCACGCCGACCTTGAACTTGGCCTGTTTGAGAATGCCGGTGAGGCTGCCGCTGGAATGCACGATCATCGCCGCAGCGCCCGAGGCAAAGTCGGCCGGGGCGTTGCCCCAGTTCTTCTGCACGCCCTCGGGCATCGCATGGTACTTGTGCGAGAGGTCGATGTAGAACTGCACAGCCTCGATGACCTTCGGGTCGTTGAACACCACCTCGGTGGGCGATTTCACGATGTTCTGACCATTGCCAATCGCCAGCGGCTGGAACAGCCAATAGGGCCAACCAGAAGGCCATTCGATGCCCCAGCGCTTGTCGGGGATGGTGAGCTTCTGGGCGGCTTCCGCCAGGGCCTGCCAGCTGTCGGGGGGCTTGATGCCTTCCTGTTCGAACAGGTCGGCGTTGTAATACAGCGTCACCACGCTGCGCTGGAAGGGGATGCTCCAAATCTTGCCGTCGTATTTGGAATTCGCCAGGAAGGCCGGGAAGAAGTCGTTGATGTAAGCATCGCCATTGGGCATGGCCTTGATGAAATCGTCCAACGGGACGATGTAGCCCGCGTTGACCAGGTCATACAGGTCAGCAGCGAGCATCACGGCCAGCACCGGCGGCTTCCCACCGCCCTCGATGGTGGTCTGGATGGTGGTCTTGACGTCGCCGTAGCCGCCCGCGAACACCGGCTTCACGGTGATGTTGGGGTTTTCCTTTTCGAATTCGGCAATATAGCCATTGAGGATTTTGGCAATCGGCGCGTCCACCGCCACGGGGTAATACACCTCAATGGTGACGGGCTTTGCGGGCGCTTCGGTGGCCGCGGGCGCTTCCGTGGCCGCAGGGGCCTCGGTGGCTGCCGGGGCCTCAGTCGCCGCCGGGGCTTCGGTGGCTGCCGGCGCGGGCGTCGAAGTAGCCTTCGAACCGCACGCCGCCAATGCCATACTCAGCACCAACAGCAGCGAAATGAAGACGAGCACTTTGTGCTTCAGGGACATGGTCATACCTCCATCGGTAGGGTGCGCACTTGCCCACAACGGGCGAAGTGCATGGGCTAATTATACCCCCTTCCAAAACGCTGCCTTGAAAAGCACTCCCCCTTCGCCCTCTGGGAGAAGAGGGACATAGGGGGATGAGGGCGGAACGCGGATGCACGCCGATGAAAAGAGATGGACGTGATAAGGGGAAAGGATGCCACAGTGCCCAGCGCCCGGATGCTCAGCTGCCGCGCCGCTTTCCTCGCCCGCTGGCAGAGGGCAAGTGAACGCCTCGGGCGTTCCCTGCAAAGCGGCAGCCAAACACCGAGGCGCAAAAGGTTGACAAATAGCGCCTTTAGGGTAAAATTTTCCCGCACGCCGAAGTGGCGGAATTGGCAGACGCGCTGCGTTCAGGGCGCAGTGGGCCTTGCGCCCATGTGGGTTCGACTCCCACCTTCGGCATCGCCCACCCCTCCGCGGGTGGGCTTTCCCTTTTTGCGGTATAATGGGGCGGCATTCCGCTCAAACAGAGGTGAGAGATGCAACGAAAAACTTGGCTCTTAGGTGCAGCCATCGCCGGGGGAAGCCTCGTCATCGGCGTCGCCGTCGGGGTTTTCCTCATGAAAATCTGGACCCGTCCGTTGGCGCCCAGCCTTCCCACTTTGGTGCCTACGGCAACCCAGGGCGCGCTGCCCACTCAACCACCAGCGCAGACCCCCACCCAAGCGGCAACCGCGCCCCTTCCCACCGCCACGTCTGCACCCACAAACACCCCCACACCCACCCCTGCACCCATGTGCGGGGGCCCCGCCAGCATGAACATCCTCGCCATCGGCACCAACCGAGGCTTCTACGACCTTGCCGATGTGATCCGCGTCATCCACGTCGATTTCGTCACCGGCGACGTCTACGTCGTGCCCCTGCCGCGCGACCTCAAAGTCAACCTGCCCCCAAAAATCACCACTTACCCCAGCCCCCAGAAGATCAACGAAGGCTACTTCTTAGGCACGCCGGTCTGGCAATGGGGCGCGCCGCGCAGCGGCGGGGCGGCCTTGCTGGCCCAAACGTTGGCCTACAATTTCGGCATCACCACCGACCACTACGTCATCGTCAGCGGCCAAGGTTTTCGAGACTTGGTCGACGCCGTCGGCGGGGTGCAGATCTACCTGCCCGCCCCCGTGGTCGACGAAGGCCAGGCTCACGCCAACTTCCCCGCCGGGCCGCAAACGCTGGACGGTTACCACACCTGGCTGCTGGCCCGCATCCGCAAGAACGTCGGCGACCCCGGCCGCATCGAGCGCCAAAACATGATCCTCAAAGCGCTGCTAGACCGAGTGACCAGCCCCGCCATCCTCCCCCGCTTGCCAGAGATGGCCAAACTCTACAGTTCGCTGGTGATGACCGACCTCTCTCCGCAGCAAATCTCCCAACTCATCTGCCTGCTGCAAAAAATGGACAACCCCAAAGCCCATTTCCACTTCTACGCCGTCCCGCGCGACCTGCTGAAAGAATCGGCCGAAAGCGTTTACGCGGGCCAGGTCAAGAACATCCGCGACGTTCTGCTGTGGGACGAGCGCTACAAGCAATGGCTGCACGACGCCATAGAAGGCAAAATCAAGCCGTAACCCTGCGAGGGCTGACAGCCGTCAGCCCTTTTTTGTCTTTGTGAGGGCACCTCGATGGCAAAATACGGCAAAAGCGTGCTCTGGGTAGCCGCGGTGGTGCTGGCTTTCGTCGCCCTAACCTCCATCGCCCGCCGCGCAACGCTGGTGCAGCGGCTCTCTCGGCAAGTAGCCACGGCGACCGCCAAATATGCCCGCGTCGACGCCACCCACGCCTACCTGCAAACCCAAGTCGCCCTGGCGACGGAAGGCGCCAACGCCGATCTCCCGCTGCGGGAAAACGCAGGCATGGCGCGCCCCGGTGACCAAGTCATCGTTCCCGTGCCGGTGGGCACCCCCATGCCTTCCCCCTCGGTGGCAACCCCGCCGCCCACCCCCACCCCACAGCCGCCTCCCTGGAAGGTGTGGTGGCGGCTCTTTTTCGGGCCCTTGGACTAAGCGCAACACCCAAACGCCGGAGCCAAGCAAATGCCGCTGGCTCCGGCGTTTTTTGCCGCCTGGCATGGTGCGCTGCTCATCGCGTTCTCGGCTGCATCTCTCGATGCGTCAACGCCCGATACAGCCCTTCCACCGCGAAGGAAGCCGCCAACACAAGCACCAGCACGTCCAGCGTCATGGGCGTTGTCGTCCAAAGATAATAAGTCAACACGCCAAAAGAAGACAAACACGCCACAATAGCCGCGACGATCACCCACCGCTTCGCGCCGGTCTCGCGATATAACCGCAAGTGGCCAACGCTGACCGCGGCATAGATCAACAGGAAAGCCGCGCTGCCCATCATACCTATCTTATCCAGGTTGAACAAATTGGCGAACAAAATCACCAACGCCGCCGTGATGAACAGACCTTCCGTGGCGCGCCCCCACACCTTGCGCTCGAAAATCTCCGGCAGTTCCCCGTCTTTGGCAATCGTATAACTCACATTGGCCCCGCCGTAAAGCGTGGCATTAATTGCCGAAGCCGTTGCAAACAACGCTGCAAAGGCCACCAGCCGCAACCCCCACTGCCCCAGAAAAGCCTGCGCCGCTGCAGCCGCGGCATAATCGCTGGCCGCCACAATCTTCGGCACGGCCAAGTTTCCCACCACCGCCACGCTCACCGCAATGTAGAGGAAGATCACAATGCCTACGCTCAAATAGAGCGCCTTCGGCAACGTCTTCTGGGGGTCTTCCATGTCCTCTGCCGTATTGGTCACCAGCCCAAACCCCTCGTAAGTGAGAAAAACCACCCCGGCCGCGAAAAGCATCTTGCTGACATGCGGCCAGTGAGCCGGCGAAAGCAGCGCCGGTTTGAGGAAGAGAAAACCTGCCCCCGCAAACAACAGCAGAAAGCCGACGTTCGCGGCCACGATAACCAGCTCCGACCGCCCCACCGCCTTCGAGCCGAGAAAGTTGACCGCGGTAAACACCAGCACAATGGACGTCGCGAAAATATTCTGCCAATAGCTCGGCAACCCAGGGAAAAAGGTGCTCAAATAAGCCCCAAACGCACGCGCATACAGCGCGAGCGCGAAAACGTACCCTATCCACAGCAACACATTGAACCCCCCGCTCAAAATGCCGTCGCCAAAGCCCTGAATCAGGAATTCCACCGGCCCGCCCGCCGAGGGATATCGCGCCCCCAATTTGGCATAAGAATACGCGCTAAAGAGAGCCACCAGCCCCGCCAGAGCAAAAGAAAGGTACACGGCATTCCCTGCAACACTCACCGCAGCCCCCAGCAAGGAATAGATCCCGCCGCCAACCATACCGCCGATGCCAATGGCAACTGCCGCGCCCAGACTCATGGCCTTTTTGTCGCTCGCTTGCTTGCTCATGCATGCCTCCATCCCGAGAATATGCGCTCATCGCGCGCCATGCTCATCTTACCATAATCTGGATTTCAGGCCCCGTTCCCCGCCAGGTTTCACGTCGCGCAGAGCAACCACGAGGAAGGCCCACCGTCCTTCCCCATGACACGCCCCGCGAACGGCCGCGCCGCCGAAGTTGGTATAATCCACAACGTCGTTTCGTCTTCCTCGGCCAAGAGCCTCCCCCGCAGGCGCGCCTATGCCCCCAACCACCACTGCCCACCTCCCCTTGTGGAAAACCCTCGCCGCCGCCGAAGCCGCCATCGCCCTGGTGCTGCTGGCACTGCTGCTATGGCGCGGGCGGCGCAAAGCCATGCCCCGCCCCCTCCTGCTGGCCTTTGGCGTGTTGGTGATTTGGGCCGGGCTGCGCCTGGTTTCCCCGCCTTTGGGCCTATGGCGTTGGCTGCACGGCTTCTGGGTTCCAGTGAGCGACCGCGCCCTTTTTACCCTTTTCCTCATTCTTACCGCCTACGCGCTGGTCAAGCCCCTGTTCCCCGCCTATCGGCAAGCCCTCTACTGGTTGCTTGGCAGCCATCTGGGCTTTTGGGCCCTCCTAACCGCGGCCGCACTCTACGATTTCAGCCGCGTTTGGCAGCCCCGCATCCGCTTCGCTGCCCACTGGAGCAACCTGGTCTTCGGCCTCTACCAAGCCGCCCTGCTCCTGACCGTGCTGGCCGTCGTGGGCTACGTCTACCGCCACGGCCGCGCCCGTTCTCTCGGATGGGCAGGCGCCGCCTTTGCCATTTGGCTGCTGGCCGACCTGTCGCACTTGGCCGCCACCCTCCAGGGCACGAACATCCCCGAAGGGCTGGGGCTGGTCACGCGAGGCGCCGAAATGCTGGCCTTCATCTTCCTCGCTCTCGCCTACTGGCTGCCCGACCCCTCGCGGCGCGCTTTCGCCGAACGCTACTTCGCCGACGCCCGGGCAATGGTCCAACGGCTGGAAGCCCAACTGGCCGAAATGGCCGCGGTGCAAGCGCGCCTGGAAGAACGCCAAAGGCTGGCGCGCGAACTGCACGACTCGGTAAGCCAGGCCCTTTTCAGCACCGAACTGCAGCTGGGCACCGCCGAAATGCTGCTGGAAAACGACCCCCGCGCGGCCCTGGCGCGTTTAGAGCAAGCCCGCCGCACCATCCACGAAGCCGCCAACGACCTGCGCGCCCTCATCGCCGACCTGCGCCCTCCAGCTCTGGCCGGGAAAACCCTCACCGAAGCCTTGGACGATTTCGCCCACTCGCTGGAAACCGTCGAAGGCATCCCCGTGGCGTTCCAGGCAGACGCCGAAGGGCGCCTGAGCGAAGTGGAAGAAGCCGAACTCTACCGCATCGCCTACGAAGCGCTCACCAACGCCGTGCGCCACGGCCAACCTCACCAAATCCGCGTCACCCTCTGGCTGCGCCCACCAGCCTTCCGGCTGGTCATCGCCGACGACGGGCAAGGCTTCGACCCCGCCCATACGCCCGCCGGCCACTGGGGGCTGGTAGGCATGCGGGAACGCGCCGAGCGGTTGGGGGCTTCGCTCATCATCCATTCGGCCCCCGGCCGCGGCACGCGCGTGGAAATCGCGCGAGAAGCCCCCACAGCCGCGCCAAACGACCGCACCGCGCCTTCCAACCCTGAACCTTTTGGGAGAACACCGTGATTCGCCTGATCATTGCCGAAGACCACCAAATCGTGCGCGAAGGGCTGCGCCTCTTCCTCGACGCCCAGCCCGACATGGAAGTCGTTGCCGAGGCCGAAAACGGCAAACAGGCCCTGGAAGCCGTTCGACGCTACAAGCCCGACGTCCTCTTGCTGGACCTGCTGATGCCCGAAATGGACGGCCTGGCCGTGCTGCGCGCCCTTCCCCAAACCGCCCCCGAAACCCGTGTGCTGGTGCTCACCAGCGCTAACGAAGACCGCTTGGTGCTGCCCGCCGTGCGAGCCGGAGCAACGGGCTATGTGCTCAAAACCATCTCCTCAGCCGAGCTGGCCGAAGCCGTGCGCAAAGTGGCCCGGGGCGAACCGGTGCTGCACCCTGAAATTACCCGCATGTTGATGCGCGAAGTGCGGCAAGGGCCGGGAGCGGTCGCTGGCGAAGCCTTTACCCAGCGAGAGTTGGAAGTGCTCAGCCTGTTGGCACACCGCCTGACGAACAAGGAAATCGCCGCCGAATTGGGCGTGAGCGAAACCACCGTGAAAACGCACGTTCGCAACATTTTGCGCAAATTGGGGGTCAGCACGCGCGCCGAGGCCGCGCGCTACGCCCGCGAGCAGGGGTTAGGGTAACCTTGCTGCGAACTCACGGCAAGGCCAAACGAAAAAGGGGCGGGCCGTGGAAGCCGCCCCTGGGCTGTGATGCGAGAGGAAAGATTGGCGACGGCACTTATCCTCCACTCCCCCCGCGACGCCCATCGCCCTGACCTTGCCCCCGCCCCTTGGCCACGCCCCGATTTTCCCGACTTTCCGGAGCCCTCGCGCACATGCCGATACCACCGCCGCGCCGCGCGCTGCCGGTGCTGCCGGGACCGCCAGAGCCGATGGCGGGGGTCGTGACGGGGGTGGCGTTGCCGCTTGTTACCGGTGCTGGTGTCGTTGCCGGCGCTGGTATCGCTGCCGATACCGCTGGCGCTGCTGGCATTGCTGGCATTGCCAGGGCCGCCGACGCTGCTGCCTCCACATAGGGCTATGCGAAATCCCTCTTGTTCTGTACGGCTATACGAAATCCACCCCCAGCCAACCCGCCAGCATGGAGATCGCCTCTCGCTTTGCCTTCCCCAAAACCCGCCAGCGAGGTTCTATCGCGCTCACTGCCTCCGGGCCGTAAGCCAAGTGGCGCGCCAGATAGGCCTGCAGCTGCGCCTTGGGCAGTTGGGCCAACTCGTCGAACACTCCGCCGGGGGAATTGCCTTGCCGCATTTTGTGGACCGCAAAACCCAATGGGCTTTCCAGCTTTGCTTCGTGGGCGGCCGCGTAGAGCAACCATGCGACACCTTGCCAGGCCGGCAAAGGCTGTAGACTTTTTCGAATGGCCGGGGCGAGATGCCGCCACGCGGCGATTTCTTCCCATCGCCAGGGAGAGGCAGATTGCCCACCCACCTGCGCAGGTAGGTTCTCTTTCGATCGGGCGGAGGTTGCTTGAGGGTTGTTAAGGTTAATGTGGGGGAAAGTTTTGGCGTCTCCCGCGGGAAGGTTTTGGCGGGGCGGGGGGAAATCTGTGGCAGGGCCGAGGGAATTTTTTGGCGTCTCCGAGGGAATTTTTTGGCCTTCTGGCGCGGGTTGGGAGAGAGAGCCGGGGGAAATTTCTGGCAAATCGGCTAAGGCTTCCAGGGCCCGACGGCGGGTTTCCGGCGGCGCCTCGAGGCCTGTCAGCGCCCGGAGGATGGCCTCGGCCGTGGTCGTATCTTGGCGGCGGCGGGCTTCCTGCAGACGGTGCAAGGGGGTGAAGTCGCCTTGTTGGGCACAAGCGGCCAGGGCCTGCAGGGCGAGGCGGTGGGCTGCTTCGTCGGCGGGGGTAAGGGGCAGCACGGTTTGCACCGCGAGGGTGAAGGTGTTGCCCCGTCCTGGGGGGCGGCGCAGGAAGGCCTCGGGCGGCGCGCTTTCCCCGTCGGGCGGCACGGCGGGTGGGGCGTCGATTTCGGCCACGGGGATCAAGTCGCGGCCATAGCGGGCTTTTTTCAGGCCCAGCCAGCCTGCCACGCGGCGGGCGGTGGCTTCCAGGGTGCGGAAGCCGTTGCCTGCGGGGCGGCCTTCCCGCTCGGCGCGGTGGCGGGCGGCGAGGTAAAGCCATGCCACGGTGTGCCCCAGCGCGGGCAGGTGATGCTCGATGAAGTACCAAGGGATGAAGAGCTTGCCTTCGGCTTCGATGAGCGAGGTTTCCAGCAGTTCGCCCATGCCGAGGGCTTTGGCCAAAGTGGCCTGAGGCAGCGCGAGGGGGCGCAGGCGCTCGCTGAGCGCGGCGCGCAGCGAGGGCGGTCGAGAGGGCGGCGCGGCGGGCGGGCTGGGGAGGGGCGCCAGCAGGTTTTGGGGAGGCTGTTGCAGCGCCGCAGCCAGCGCCGCGATGGGGTCTTCCTTCAGGTTGTGGGCTTGCAGAAATGCCAGCACGCTCGCCAGGTCGTGGGGCGTGAGGGGCATGTCGGCGGTGAAGATGTAGCGGTTGGGCGCTTGCCGGTGGGCATCGAGGTGGCGGTCCCGCTCTACTTGCACGAGGGGGGCGAGCAGGCCCTGGTTGAGGATGTTGTTGATGGTGCGCTTGGTGAGGTGGCTCCAGCGGGCGAGGGTGTGGCGGGGCACTTCTAACGCCTGGCCGGGGCGGATGGGCTGGCCGGGGCCGTAGGGGTGGCGGTTGGCGAGGAAGTGGGTTTGCCGGAGGGCGACGTAGAGCCAGGCGGCGCGGCTGCCGAGGTAGGGCAGCCAGCGCAGGAAGTAGCCTGGCAGGAAAACGATGCGGTGGGGTTGTTGGAAGGCGTCGCGCAGGCGCAGGCTGACGGCGCGCAGATCGACGGCCGCCGGCTTGGGCGGCGGAGGCGGCGTCGGCTCGTGGCCTTGCGGAACAACTGTTCCGGAAGGCGGCGGGTTTTCGGGGGACGCGGTGGGGGTGGCCGCGCCTGGGGCAGGCGCGGCTGGGGTGGGCGCCGCGACGACAAAGACCACTTGGACGGGCGCGTCGAGCAGGCCGCGCAGTTGGTTTTCCAGCGTGGCGCGCAGGCGGTCGGCCAGCCAATCGCGGGCGTAGGCGTTGGCGACCCCGACGGTCAGCACCTGGCCGTCGTAGCTCAGAGGGCGCGCGTCGCGCAGCCAGGCGTCGAAATCGGCCCGGTTGAGGGTGTAACGCAGCTGGCCGAGCACTTGCTGCCAGGCTTGCTGGGCTTGCGAAAGAAGGGACGACATTGCGCGCACCTGAGAGGGTTCCCCCGATCGGTGTGGGCGCGCAGGCGGGCATATCGGGAAAGTGGTCATCGGCGGCCTCGAAGGCGGCCGATGTCACCAGGGGGTGCTGGCAAGAGGACGGCCTGGTTGGGGGCCTTCCCTATGCAGGGAGCACGCCATACCCTTCAGGCCTTGCCTCAACCTTGACAAGGCGGCCAAAACCCCTATAATTGGAGTTGCCCGAAAAACTTTCTGCCCGCCTGCGCCCACGGTTGCCCGACCGGGGCGCTTGGCTTTTAACCTCTGTTGCCCGTGCCCCTGCCCCCTTGCCCAGGAGGCAGGTCGGCTTGGGCGGCGAGGGTCTTTCCTTGCGGAACAATTGTTCCTCAAGGCTGCCCGACCATCCACGGCTCGACGGTGGTGCCGCCGCCTTCCAGCAGGGCCTCCAGCGCCAGGCGGCTGAGCTCCAGCGTCTCCCGTGGATTGCCTTGCGAGAGCATGTAGAGGCGCTCTAACGCCTCGGGGGTGAACAGCGACCCCATCACCCGGCCCGCTCGCCGCGTGATCTCTTCGATGACGAAGACCAAGGTGTCGTAATCCCACGGCGTCAGCAGGTAGCGGGCTGCGCTGGAAACCCCGCGGCCTTCCCACGGGTGGTTGAACACGGCGTAGCCGGTGAGCACCACCGTTGTGCTCTGGGCAAGGTCGGCGATGAGCTGCGCCATACCCGAGTTCAGGCTTCGCTGCCCCAGGTCGACCACGATCCCTGCATACTGCCTTTGCAGGAAGGCCTCTAAGCGGGCGCGCCGCAGCTTTTCTTCTTTCACCCGCGGCAGCCCCAAACTGTCGTTGACCAGTTTGAGCAGCCGGTTGGCCGTGCGCGGTGCCACAGCCAAGGCCAGGGGGGAAGGCAGGCGGCCGCCCGCCAGAAAGCGGGCAAATGCCGACTTGCCGCTCCCCGGCTCGCCGTCGATGAGCACCAGCCCTTTTTCTTGGCTGAACCACCGCTGCCGTATCTCTTGATAGACGCGGGCCAGTTGCGGCACGGGCACGAAATACCGCCCGTCCTCGAAGGCCTCGAAGGGGTTTTCCAGCAGACGGAGCATCTGCAGGCGCAGCGCACGCTGCACGGCCGGGTTCTCTGGGGAAGTTGCCATAGTCACCTCGTGCCCCCATTATACACCCTTTTTGGGAAATGCGCATAACGGGTTTCGAATGCGCCCGTTTTGTTCAAAATGGCACCCTTTTGGCGCGGTTTTGTAAAACGCACTTGCTTTTTTGCGCCGGCGGTGATAAGATATAAGCGGCGGGGAGCCTATGCTGGCGGTGCGAGGGGGCGGCGGGTTGGCTTCCCAAAAGCGCGTCTTCGCGTGAACGAAGGAGCATCCTATGATTCTGGCGGTTTCGGCCCTCAAAGGGGGGCCAGGCAAGACCACCTTCGCAGTCAATGTGGCGGCAGGGCTGGCGCTCCGCATCAGCAAGCGCACCCCTCGCCCGCGGGTCCTGCTGGTGGACCTGGACCCGCAGGCCCACGCCGCCTATTGGGCGCTGGGGAAATCGCGCGGCGACCCCATTCCTGTGGGTGAAGAAGACCTCTCTTCCCACCTGCTGGGTACCGCTCACGGCTCGCCGCTGGACATCATCCACCCCGCCGCCTTCCCGGCTTCGGCCAATATGGATGTGGTGCTGGTGCGCCCCCAGGCCATGGCGCAGGCCGAGCGGGTGTTGACCTCGGACCTTGCCGAGGGCATTTATGCCCTGGAAGAATATCTGGAGCCGCTGCGCAGTGCGTATGCCGTCATCGTGGTCGACACGCCGCCTTCTGCCGGGGCGATGACACTGAACGCGCTGGTGGCCGCGGATGCCGTGCTCATCCCGATGGAACTGACCAAGATGGGCGTGGACGGCCTGAGGGAGACATTGGCCGTGGTGGAGAAAATCCGCCGCCGTCACAACCCTCAAATGCGCATCGTGGGCATTGCGCCCAACCGTTGTGATTTCCGCCGCAGTGAGACCAACGACATCTATCGCTTCATGCGCCAGCAATACAAAGACCTGGTGCTGCTGCCGGTGGCCGAGCGGGCGCAAATTGCTTACGCCTCTTCGCTGCGCAAAGATATCTTCTCGCACCTTGGCTCGACCCAAGACCAGGCCGTCGTGGAAATGGGACGGGTGGTAGACGCCGTGGTGCAGAGGTTGGGGCTCCGGTAGCCCTTGCGGAACAATTGTTCCGCAAGCCGCGTGTTGCCCGAACGGGCGCTTTCTTTTGGGAGTGCGTATGTCTCGGAAACGCAAGCCTCAGTGGACGGCCGACGATTTCCAGCCGACGGCCGATACCCAGTACGACGACCTGCTGCAAACCCCCGCGGTGGCCCCAGGGGGACGGCAGCCCCGCAAACGGGTCACGCGCGTGCCGGTCTCGCAGATCTTGCCCGACCCCTACCAGCCGCGCCCCTTGCTGCCGCCGGAAATCAAGCAAGATTTCTTCGCCGGGCAACTGAACTGCTTCGAGGCCGCGCGCGCCTGGCTGGCGCTGGCCGAACAAGAGCCGGCCGAGGCCGAGCGCGTCCAGGCCCTGTTGCACATGGGGGCGACGTTCAGCGAGCACGGCCAGATCAAACCCGTCACCGGCTATTGGGATGCCCAAAGCCGCCGTTTCATCCTGGAAACCGGCGAGCGGCGTTTCTGGGCAGCTGTGTTGCAGGCGGTGCAGCAAGAAAGCGCCGAAGAGCCTCAGCTGGAAGCCCTGGTGGTCGAGCGGCCTTCCCGCGCCCGGCAGGTGTTGGAAAACATCACCGCCGAGCCCCCCAGCGCCGTGATGCGCGCTCGCGAGATCGCGGCCCTGGTGCTGGAGCAGATGGATGTCTTGCCAGAGACCGGCGAGAGCGACTTCGCCTACTACCGCCGCGCCGCTGAGATCAAGCGTTTGCCCTCGGGGGTGGTACGCCATGTGGAAAACCTGCTGGGCATGAGCCGCCGCTACATCCGCTATTACCTCCAAATCCTGCACCTGCCCGACCACCTGCTGTTGCTGGCCGACCGCTACCGTCTGAGCGAAGGCGCCCTGCGCGAAGTGCTCAAGGGCGCGCCGGAGAGTTGGGAGGAAGGCATCACGGCGCTGATTGCTGGCCTGGGTGAGCCGCTGGAAGCCGCTCCGCCCGCGGCCGAAAAACCGGCCCCTGCCAGGAGCAAGCCGCGCCCCAAGCGGGCGCAACTCGACCCTCGGATTTCCATTGCCCGCCGCATGCGCACGCCGGTGCGCACCTTGCTGCGGTTGGAAGCCGACGATGTTCCCAAAGTGGCCGAGCACTTTGCCCAGGAATTGGGCGACCCGGCCACGGTGCAGCAAGCTGCCGATGCGCTGGCCGCCCTGGCCGAACAGTTGCGTGCGTGGGCGCAAAAAGGGGAAGGCGCGAAACCGCGCCGCCGCAAACGGTAGCCGCCGCTTTGGTGGGAGCACCGATACACCGGCCTGGGCGCGCCTGGGCCGGTGTTTTTGTCGGGGGGAGCGGCGCGCGGGCTTGCGGAACAATTGTTCCGCATGGGGCGTTTCTGGGGGAAATTTTTGGCGCACCACCGAGGGAAAAGATTGGCGTTTCGGGTGCGGTGTTTCGTATAGCCATAACATAGCGGGGGAGCAAATTGCAGCACGCAGATGACGCCGATGAATCCACCGTTCCCCCTTCGCTCTCTGGAGAACGCTGATGGGCGCAGATGGGGGAAAGATGAACGCAGATAAATCCACCGATTTGCACCGATTTGCGCTCCCCCTTCGCCCTTTGGGAGAAGGGGGATACAGGGGGATGAGGGCGGGCGCGCGGGAATTGCGAATGAGGAATTGCGAATGGGAGACGGAGGTGATTTTTGGGTTGTGGTGAGAGGAACGCAGATGGACGCCGATGGGGGAAGGATGGACGCAGATAAATCCACCGATGACCACCGATTTTCGCCGATTTTTTTCGTAGAGGCAAGGGTGCTCCCCCTTCTCCCAGAGGGCGAAGGGGGACACAGGGGGATG
>CAYVHG010000052.1:0-4129 GCA_964450875.1 uncultured Anaerolineaceae bacterium
TTACGGCACGCGGGAATACGACTATGTGCCCTACCGAGCGATGGGGCCGGTGACCGTGGAAGAATACGAATCGCGGCAAGAGCGCTACGACAAACAGCTGCGGGAACTCGGCCACGACGTGGACGCGATGAGCACCGAAGAGAAAGTCGCCGCGCTGCGCAAGCACCGCTACGCCGAATACGAAAAACTGATGGACGCGGCGTACGAGCGGCGCGGGTGGGATAAACACGGCATCCCCACCGTGGAGAAGCTCAAGGAACTCGGCATCGACCTGCCGGAGGTCGTCGCGGTGGTCGAAAAGGCACGCGCGCGCTACAACGATTGACCCTCGCCCCAAAAACCATGAAACCGGCGGGCTCGACGCTCGCCGGTTTTGCTTTTCCCCTGCTCGTTGCCGAATTGGTGCGCAAAAAATTCCCTCCCCTGCCGTCTTGTGGTATAAATGGCAGGGCATCCCCCCGAAAGTTGCCCAAACACCATAGTCTCTGCACCGACGCCTCAGCCCGCGCCGCCGCCTGCGTCTGGGCAGTGCTTGCGCGCGGTCATGCCGCGCGGCCTGCGCGCGGGGCGATGCCCTCCCACCAGCCCTGGGCGGCCTGCCCGCCCCCACCCGCTGAAGGAGGTTCTTCCCATGTCTGCATTCCTTCCCCCTCGACGCCCCACCAGCCGCCACCTGCCCTTTGGCGACCGTCGCGACGCCCCGTTCTACGGCAAACACATCATCTCGGTGAAGCAGTTTTCTCGCGACGACCTCACCTATGTCTTCGAAGTTGCCCACGAAATGCGCGAAATGGTGCTGCGCGTGGGCTCCTTCGACTTGCTGAAGGGCAAAATCCTCGCCAACCTGTTCTACGAGCCTTCCACCCGCACTTCCTCGTCTTTCACCTCGGCTATGGAACGCCTCGGCGGCAGCGTAATTCCCATCAACGAAGTACGCTACTCTTCCGTCGCCAAGGGCGAATCGCTGCCCGACACAGTGCGCACCCTGGAAGCCTATGCCGACGTTGTCGTGCTGCGCCATCCCCAAAAGGGCGCTGCTGCCCTCGCGGCCCAATATGCCCGCAAACCCATCATCAACGCCGGCGACGGCACCGGCGAACACCCCACCCAGGCCCTTCTCGACCTCTTCACCATCGTCGAAGAACTCGGCCAGGTGGACGGGCTGACCATTACCATGTTGGGCGACCTGAAATACGGCCGCACCGTGCATTCCCTGGCCCGCCTGCTTTCCCTGTACGACGTCCGTTTGAACTACGTCTCGCCGGAAATCTTGCGGATGCCTGCCGAAATTCTGGACGAGTTGAAAGCCAAGGGCATTCCCCAGGCCGAGCACAGCACCCTCGAAGCCGTCCTGGCCGAGACCGACGTGCTCTACGTCACCCGCGTGCAAAAAGAGCGCTTCGAAGACCCGGCGGCCTACGAAGAGGTCAAAGGCGCCTACATCATCACTCCGGAAACCATGGCGCAGGCCAAGAGCCGCATGATTTTGATGCACCCCTTCCCGCGGGTAGGGGAAATCAGCATGGATGTCGACGCCGACCCGCGCGCCGCCTACTTCCGCCAGATGAAATATGGCCTCTACGTTCGCATGGCGCTGTTGGCGATGGTGCTGGGGAAAGCGTAACCAAGCAAGGCAAGGGCCTTCCTCGTGGGGGGCGCGCCCCTGCGCTTGCCGGCAGGCCGGCCCGCGAGCGCCCGAAAGCCTCAAGGCGCGCCCCTGCGGGGCATTCCCTGGGGGCGGCATCTTCGCCATTTGACACCCCCCGAGAAATCGGCGATAATACAAGAGCCGACCGAACCCCCACCGGGCCGGTACGGCGCATTCCTCATCGCGGCCACAACCCTTTGCTGGCCCCTACCCCAAGAAGGAGGGAACCATGTCCACGACTTCCCCCGCTGTTTCCCAACAACCTGCTCCCCGCAAAAAGGTCACCGTGCGCACCTTGCGCGCCAAAAAACGCCGCGGCGAGCCCATCACCATGCTCACCGCCTACGATTACCCTTCGGCCCTCGCGGTAGATAGCGCCGGCACCGACATCATCTTGGTGGGCGATTCGTTAGGCATGGTCGTGCTGGGCTACGACACCACCTTGCCCGTCACCATGGAAGACATGCTCCACCACTGCAAAGCCGTGGCTCGGGGCGCAAAATATGCCCTGCTGGTGGGCGACATGCCTTTCATGTCTTACCAAGTTTCGGTGGAAGAAGCAGTGCGCAACGCCGGGCGCTTTCTGCAGGAAGCCGGCATGGACGCGGTCAAGCTGGAAGGCGGCCGCGAGCGGCTGGAAACCATCCGTGCCATCATCGCCGCGGGCATTCCGGTGATGGGACACATCGGCCTGACGCCCCAAAGCGTACACCAATTGGGCGGCTTCCGAGCGCAGGGCAAAACCGCGGCTGCGGCCAAACGCTTGGTGGAAGACGCCCTCGCGCTGCAAGAAGCCGGGGTGTTTTCCATCGTGCTGGAATCCGTGCCCGGCAAGTTGGCCGCGCTGATTTCCCAAAAGCTGGAAGTGCCCACCATCGGCATCGGCGCGGGGGTGGGCTGCGATGGCCAGGTGCTGGTGTTCCACGATGTGCTCGGCCTGTTCGACCGCTTCACGCCCCGCTTCGTGAAGCAATACGCCCACCTGCACACGGTCATTGCCGAAGCTCTGCGCGCCTATAACGACGACGTCGTCGCCCGCCGCTTCCCCGGGCCTGAACACACCGTGGAAATGAAGCCCGAAGAATGGGAAGCGTTGGAGAAGATGTTGCAAGAGGCATGATGCCATGCCCCCACTTTCCCCTTCCCCCATTCTGATCGTCGGCACCGGTGCGCTGGCCACCCTGTTTGCCGGGCGGCTGAGCGCCGCGGGCCACGCGGTCACCATGCTGGGCACGTGGGCCGCGGCGCTGGAAGCCTTGGAGGCGCGCGGCGCGCGCATCCAATGGCCCGACGGGCGGGAAGAAGCCCATCCGGTGGCGGTGGCTGCCGCGCCGGAAGCCGCAGGGCCCACCCGTTACGCCATCGTCCTGGTCAAGGCATGGCAAACGCGGCGGGCCGCCCGCTGGTTGGCCGAAATTCTCACCGCCGACGGGCTGGCGCTGACCCTGCAAAACGGCCTCGGCAACGACGAAGTGCTGGCCGCCGCGCTCGGCAGCGAGCGGGTCGCGGCGGGCGTGACCGTCGTGGGCGCCACCGTGACCGCGCCTGGGGTGGTGCGCCTCAGCGGCAACCCCATCGTCACCTTAGGCGCGCACCCCCGCCTCGCGCCCTTGCAGCAGGCGCTGACCGCAGCGGGCTTCCAAGTGGAAAGCCGCGCCGACGTGCGCGGGGTCATTTGGGGCAAACTTGCCATCAACGCGGGGCTCAACCCCCTCACGGCGCTCTTGGGCGTGCCCAACGGCGGCCTGCTGGAAGACCCCGCGGCGCGGCTTTTCATGCGCCGCGCAGCCGAAGAGGTCGCCGCAGTGGCCGCGGCGCAAGGCATCACCCTGCCCTACGACGATGCCGCCGCCGCGGTGGAAGACGTCGCCCGCCGCACCGCCCCCAACCTCTCTTCCATGCTCCAAGACCTGCGCCGCGGCGCGCCCACCGAAATCGACGCCATCTGCGGCGCGGTCGCCCAGCGAGGACGCGCCATCGGCACACCCGCCCCCCTCAACGAGGCCCTGTGGGCGATGGTGCGCGAGCGCGTGCTTGGGGCGTAGCGAACCGGCAGGCACAAGCCGCCAACTTTCTCCGGCAAGCTCTGCCCTTTGACCGCCACCCGAAGCCTTCCGCACCCCGGCGTTTTCCCCATCACCGCCAACACCGTGGTAAAATTGTCGTATCATGAACCCTCTGGTTTGTTCTTCCCTTGGCACCATGATGATGCGCCCCAACCAGCCGGCGTGACTGCTGGGCCTGGGCGGTTGCGCATTCCCTTACGGCTTCCTCACAGGTCGGCTTCCCCGCCGGCCTGTTTCTTTTGCCCTCGCACCTGACGCATTGCTTCATCTCCTCACCCTCGTTTGACCTCGGAGGCCCTTATGAGCGAATACATCCTGGTTGGTGTGGCCTGGCCTTATGCCAACGCCGACATCCACGTCGGCAACCTCACCGGCGCCTATTTGCCCGCCGACATTTTCACCCGCTACCATCGGC
>CAYVHG010000053.1:0-12802 GCA_964450875.1 uncultured Anaerolineaceae bacterium
ACTTTCCCCAAAAACCTTGTTGCGCACTTGTTTTTTGGCTATAATGGCGCACCCAGCGGTGTGAATGGCGAGAGCCTCACCACCGCTTTTCGTTATCTATCTCGGCTGTTGCCAGCCAGAGGAAGGGGCTATGAGCACAACTTACCTCACACCCGAAGGTTACAAAAAGCTGGAAGAGGAACTGGAATACCTGCGCACCGTGCGGCGCAAAGAGGTGGCCCAGCGGCTGCATGAGGCGCTGGCCGAAGGGGGGGAATTGATCGAAAACGCGGAGTACGAAGCCGCCAAAAACGAGCAAGCCTTTGTCGAGGGACGCATTCAGGAATTGGAATATCTGTTGGCGAACGCCCGTGTGGTGGCCGATGCTTCTACTGACGAGGTGGGCATCGGCAGCAAGGTGAAGGTGCGCTACGAAGACGGCAGCGAAGAGACCTATACGGTGGTCGGCGCGGCCGAGGCCTCGCCGCGCGAAGGGCTGATTTCCAACGAATCGCCGTTGGGGCAGGCGCTTTTGGGGCACAAAGCAGGCGACGAGGTGACCGTGAAAGCCCCCGACGGCGCGTTCAAGGTCGAGATCATCGCCGTGGGCTGAACTGCACGGCGGCGCATTCAAAAAGCACAGCCTTCACGGGCTGTGCTTTTGGCGTTCTGAGGCAGGGCGGGCGTGCACGCCTGCGCGCAGGGCTTTCCACAGGGGTGGGGAAGCCGCGGCCAGCATGGGGAAGTCGGCATCCCGATAGTTCACCCCGGGCTGAAGGGGGAAGGGCCGGGCGCCGTCGAGCACATCCCAGTGGCCGCCGGCCTCGGTCAGCAAGAGGGTGGGCGCGGCCAAGTCCCAAACTTTGGGGGTGCTTTCCAGCGCGGCGATAGCCACCCCGCGCGCCACCAGCGCCATTTCGTAACCCGCCGACCCCAAAATGCGCAGTTTCCACGGCCACGCCAGCCGATAGCGCTTCAGGCTGCGAGAGCATACCAGCGCGAAAGCGGTTTCGTGGGCAGCGTCGACTTCGCGGGTATGGATGCTTTCGCCGTTGCGGGTCGCGCCTTCCCCCCGCACTGCCAGATACACCTCGTCCATCACGGGAAAGTAAGCCACCGCGACGGTTGGCTGGCCGCCTTCCAGGAAGGCCAAGAGCACGCCCCACATAGGCAGCCCCAGCGCGAAGTTGGTCGTGCCGTCCAAAGGGTCGATTACCCAGGCTTCCGGCGTTTGGGGGAGCACGGTGGCGCGCTCTTCGCTCAGCACCGGCACGCCGGGGAAGGCGGCTTCCAGCGCGCGGGTTAGGCTTTCGTCGGCTTCCAAATCGGCGTCGGTGACCAGGGTGTGGTCGGCCTTGCGGCGGGGGTGGTTGCGGGCGGCCTCGAAGCGCCGCGCCAGCGCCCGCCCGACCTGTAAGGCCAGCCCTTGGGCAAAAAGCGGGAGGGAGGAAGGTGCCATGGGAAGAGGCTCTCCGATGGACGAGGCTGTCGGGGGGCGCGCCCTTATGAAGCCTGCGGCTCGGGCAGGCCGCGTAGGGCTGCCAGGGCAGCCACGGCCGCCGCAGCGCTGATGGCGAAAGCGGTGTGCAGGCTCCACAGGTCGGCCAGCGCGCCGACGATGACCACCGCAACCGGTCGAGAGACAAAGCTCAGCGCGAGGTAAACGCCGTTGGCTGTGGCGCGATGGTTGGGGGCGTGGTCTTGCACCAGCGCCATGAGCACCGGCTGGAAGGAAAGCGCCGAAAAGCCCAGCGGGGGCAGCCAGAGCAGCCGCCACCAGCCGTGGCTGAGCAAGAAGCCCCCCGCTGCCAGCCCCGAGGCCAGCACCGCCCCCACGATGGTGGGCACTCGCCCAATTTTGTCGCTCCACGAGCCGACGACCAGCGCCCCGAGCACCCCAAAAAGCTCATACAGCAGGGCAAAAGCCAAGCCGCCTTGGGTTTTGGTCAGGCCGGTTTCGCTGAGAAACGTGGGCAAAAAAGTGCCCAGCGCGCCCAACAACATGCTGCGCCCCAACACCAGCACCGTGAGGGGCAATGCCAGCCGTTTGAGAATCGGCCACAACTCGCTCAGCGGGCTGCTCTCGACCTTGATGTGAATGCGGCGAACTTCCAAGAAGAGGATGAACGACATCGCCCAGCCGAGCAGCAAAAGGCGGGGCATGCCTTCCAGCCCCCACAGGCCAACGGCCCACACGGCGAGCATCGGGCCGATGACACGCCCCATTTCGCCGCCAGCCATGAAAAGGCTCATCCCGCGGCCGGTGCGTTTGGGGGCCAAGTGGGCGATGAAAGCAGGGGCAGGGGCGTGGAAGGCGGCTACGCTGAAGCCGGTCATCAGCAGCAGCGCGGCCAGCGCCCAGTAATTGGGCATCACGCCCATCAGCGCCATGCCCGTGGCCGTGGTGGCCGGGGCAAAGGCTACGAAATAACGCAGCGAAACTCGGTCACCCAGATAGCCGATGAAGGGGTTGAAGATGGAAGGCGCTTGCAGGAAGGCCGTCAGCAACCCGGCTTCGGTGTAGGTGAGCGCGAACTTGTCGATCAGCCACGGCAACAGCGGCGCGAGAAAGGACGAGAAAGTGTCGTGGATGAAATGCCCGGCCGAAACGGCCAGCACGGGCAGGTAGGGGAAATCGCGAGCGTCGTGTCGAGGGGACATGGCATAGCCTGCGTGCTCGGTGGGGGGGCTTGGGCTTGCTTGGTGGGGCAGGCGGGCGGCTTAGCTGCCGGTCAGAGCGATGTAATCTTCTTCCACGGGCTGGGCATCGGCCAGGCCGAGCACGCCCAGCAGGTCGGCAGCCAGGGTAGCCTTGTGCTCCGCGTCGCGTCGGCTCCACGTGCGGCTTTTGATTTCCAGGAAGGCTCCCAAAGGCGGCTTGTGAACGTGGTCGATGTTGATGAAGAATTCCGTCTCTTGGAAGCGCACCTTCCAGCGCAGGCGGTCTTTTTCTACCACGCGCTCGGAGGCAGGCTGGAAGTATTCGCGATAAAAGCGCAGGCTGTGGGTCGCGGAGGCGAGGTAGCGGCTGCGGCTGAGCAGCACCGCCCCGGGGAAGGCGTCTTCGTGCGCCGGGCCGATGAGCGTCAGGCGATAGCGCACCCGCGAGACACTGCCATCGGGCTCGACGAATTCGTCTTCTCGGTAGCGCAGGTAGCCTTGCTGCGGGTCGTCGAAGGCGAAATAGACGTCGTACTCGCGGTAATGGCGGCGGTAGAGAATTTCCAGCGCCTCGGCGTGTTCCACGGCCTCGGCCAAGGCGGCGGGGTCGGCCACCTTCACCTTGAGCTGCACTTCGAAGCTCTCGGCCTCACTGGCTGCTTCGATGGCCACCAGTTTGGAAAGCACCGACTGCTCGCGCTGGATGAGGAAGGCATCCACTTTGTGGGCGTAATCGTCGGCCTGTGCCAGCAGTTCGGCTTCGTCCACGGTGAGCAGCGCACGGTTGCGCATCAGCCATTTGCCGTCTACCATGACGTCGGTGACGTCGGTCGATTTCGCGGCATAGACCAGTTGGGCATAAATGCCTTCGGGGTCGCGGCGGAAGCGGGGGGCGTTGTGCACGGGCGAAATGTCGATCAAGATGAGGTCGGCGCGCTTGCCGGGTTCCAGGGAACCGGTGAACTCGCCCATGTGAAGCGCTTGAGCGCCCAGGCGGGTCGCCATCGCCCAGGCCTGTTTGGCGGGCAGCACGGTGGGGTCGCCGGTCGCGCCTTTTGCCAGCAAGGCGGCCAGCCGCACTTCTTCGAACATATCCAGGTCGTTGTTGGAAGCCGGGCCGTCGGTGCCGATGCCGACGTTCAAACCGAGTTCCAGCATTTGGGCTACCGGCGCGATGCCGTCGGCCAGTTTGAGGTTGGAAGAAGGGTTGTGCGCCACGCCCACCCCCCAGTGCTTCAGGGTGTGCATTTCGCCGGTGTCGATGTGCACGCAGTGGGCGGCTAGCACTTTGGCCTCGAACACCCCCTGTTTTTTCACATAGGGGATTACCGGCATGTCGGCCTCGGCGCGCATGGTTTCGACTTCCTGCGCGGTTTCCGCTAAGTGGGTGTGGATGGGCACGTCGTATTCAAGCGCCAGGCGGGTGGCCGCGTGCCACATTTCATCGGTCACGGTGTAGGGTGCGTGGGGGGCAATCGCCGGAATGACGAGGGGATGGTCTTTCCAGCGGGCGATGAAATCGCGGGCATATTCCAGCCCCTCTTCGTAAGAGCGGGCGTCGGGCGAGGGGAATTTGAGGATGGTTTCCCCCGCCAGGGCGCGCAGCCCCGCTTCGGCTGTGGCTTTGGCGACTTCCTCTTCGAAGTAGTACATGTCGGCGAAGGCCGTCACCCCCGAGCGGATGAGTTCCGCGGTGGCAATTTTGGTGCCGAGATAGACGAATTCCGGCGAGACGAACTCGCGCTCCACCGGCATGATGTAGCCCAACAGCCAGACGTCCAGCCGCAGGTCGTCGGCGAGGCCGCGCAGCAGGGTCATGGGCACGTGGGTGTGGGCGTTGATCAGGCCCGGGGAAAGCACCTTGCCGCCGCAATCGTGGGTTTCGGCCGCGGTGTAGGCGGCGGTGATTTCGGCTTCCGGCCCCACGGCCACGATGGTGTTGCCGCGCACGGCCACCGCGCCGGGTTCGTAAATGTGGAAGTCGGCATCCATCGTGAGCACGATGGCGTGGGTGAGTAATAGGTCAACGGTTTGTCGGGGGGGCATAAGTACCTCGGAGGGGATGCGGGATGGTAAGCGTGAGGGGACGCTTACGAGAAGTAGGCCACGGTTTTGGCCAGCGCCTCGGCTTGGCGCGTCATTTCGGCGCGGTCGAAGGCGTTGGTGGTGAACTGCATCAGGCGGGGCTGGGTTGCCTCGGCCACCGGGCAGAGGCCGGGGGCAAAGTTTTGCCATTGCTCATCGGCAAAGCGGCGGTCGCGGAAGGCGGGTTCGAGGTAGGTCAGCCGCCAGGCGCCGTAAAAGGGTTCGCCGCCGAATTCCAGGAATTTGCGCCGGAAGTCGTGCCAGGTGATGTCGTCGCGGTCGAGGCGGGCGACGAACGTCCAATAGGCGTGGCCGTAACCTTCGGGCACGGCTTGGGGCGTCAGCCAGTCGCAGCCGTCGAGGGCTTCCTGGTAAAGGCGGGCGGCTTCCTGCCGCCAGGCGACCAGTTCGTCCAGCCGCTCGACCTGCTCCAAGGCCACGGCAGCGCACAGCTCGGGCATCCGGTAGTTCCAGCCGATTTCGACGTGGCGGGCATAGCCGGGGTCTTGGATATCGGCTTTGGAGATTTTGCCTTCGCCTGCGCCCACCGCGGCGTAGCCCAGGCTGCCGAAACGCCGCACGCGATTGGCGAGGTCGGGGTCGTTGGTGATGACCATGCCGCCCTCGCCGCTGGTGGCGTGTTTGGAGCTCTGGAAGCTGAAACTGGCCGCGTGCCCCAAGGTGCCCACCAAGCGGCCCTTGTAGGTGCCCAGGAAGCACTCGGCGTCGTCTTCCAACACGAAGAGGTGGTGCTCTTCGGCCAGCGCCATGATGGGGTCCATATCGGGCGAAAGGCCGTAAAGGGCCACGGGCATGATGGCCTTGGTGCGCTCGGTGATGCGCTCGGCGACGGAGGCGGGGGAAAGCGTCCAGGTATCGGGGTCGATGTCGGCGAAGACGGGCAGCGCGCCGGCATGCAACACGGCAAACGACGTGCTCGCCATGGTGAGCGGGGGAACGATGACCTCATCGCCGGGGCCTACCCCCGCCGCGGCCAGGGCGGCGTGCAGGGTGGCGGTGCCGTTGATGAAGGAAATCGCATAGCCTACCCCAAAGCGCTCGGCAAAGGTCTTTTCCAGGCGCTTCATCATGCCGCCGCTTTTCGAGCCGCGGAATTCGGAAGCCAACACTTCGCAGACGTACTGGTAAGCACGGCTGCTGATGCGATCGGTGTGTGCGTTCATGGGTTCCCTCAGGTGAAAGGTTGGGCGGTTTTAGGGCGCTGCCGCCCTTTCAGGAAAGGCGGCAGGGCGGAAACGGGGGGCGCGAGCGCGCCCGTAAGGTGGTTCATTATAACCCAGAAGGGAGGGCTAAAACCCCAGGGCTTTGAAGGGGTCTTCCGGGGTGGCGGTGGCGTCGTTGCCCAGCAGCTCTTTCCAGAATTTGTCGTCGTAGCGCCGTGAGCGCACCGGCAGGGGAATGGGCACGCTCCACCCCAGCAGCAGCACTTCTTCTTTGGGTTGCAAGCGGGAAAGCATCCCGCGCAGCTGGTCGCGGCCAGCCAGGCCGGAAAGCACGGCGCGGATGTCGTCTTCGTCGCCCAGCCAGCCCGAGATGCGGGTGCCCAACTGCGACATCACCTCATCGTAGATTTGCGAAGGGCGCTGGTCGATGATGAGCAGCGTGACGAAATATTTGCGCATTTCGCGCGCAATGGTGCTGAAAGTGGTTTGGGCTGCCATTTCGCGGTTGAGCAGTTTGTGGGCTTCTTCGACCACCACCACCAGCGGGCGCGGCGGGGTGGGGGCTTTGCCGGTGCGGTAGGCGTCGGTGCGTTTCACCCAATGCTCGCGAATTTTGCGGGTCAGCAGGTTGGTGACCAAGAGGTAGTCGAGCTCGTTGTCGTAGTCGCCGAAAGAGAGGATGACATGCCGCCCGGCTTCCAGGGCGTCGATGATTTGGTGTAGCCCCTCGGTGGCGGCTTCTTCGACTAGGTATTCACGACCGAAAATGCGGCGCAGTTTGTTGTGCAGCGCTTCGGCAGCCATGACGTTGGTGCCCACGCGCTGCGCCCACGCGGCCACACTGTTGGGGGCAGGCACGGTGCGAGTTTTGCCGTTTTCGTCGGTTTCTTGGATGGTAGCCCCGACTTTCATGTTGCGGAATGCCGTGAGCCAGTCTTCCTTGAAGGAGCCATAGAGGGCGTCGAGGGTGGTGGCGGTGGTTTCCCGCAGGTTGAGCGAGCGGGTGAGCAGCAAGATGTCTTCGGGAAGGATGTCGCGCTCGGAAATCAACAGGTCCAGGTCGGGGCGGTGTTCTCGGATGAGGGCGTTTTTCCCCAAGCCGACGACGAACACTCGGCTGCCGAACTTGGTCTGCAGGCCGACGATGCGCTTGTTGGTGTCGGAGGCGACGTCGTCGTAGGCATATTCGTTGTGCATGTCGAAGATCAGCGTGGCGGCTGCGCCGTGGTGAATCAGCCCGGCCAGCAAGATGCGGGTGAGGAACGATTTGCCGGTGCCGGTGGCGCCGAACACCCCCGCCGAGCGCTGCACGAACTTCTCGAGGTTGATGCGCACCGGATGCTCTTGCTCGCGGGTGTAGCCGATGGTGAAGTTGCCGCGAAAGATTTCGTCGATGTCGCCTTCGGTGGCGAGGCGGGTGAGGGCGAGGTGGGAAGGCACGGTCTTGATGGGCTTGGGAGCGGGGCGTTCCCGCAGGCCGGCGTCGACTTCCTTCCAGAAGCGTTCATAATCGGGGGAGTCGGGCGGCGGCCCGGCTTCCAGCATGAGCACGGGGTGCACCGCGAGGTTGGTGTAGAGCGCCTGTTCTTGCAGCATGTTGGCAAGGGCAGGGGTAAAGCGCTCTCGCAATTGCTCGTCGGCGAAGCGTTCGTTGGTCGCCGCCAGCCGCAGGTCGGTCACCAGGCCGTAGAAGAAGTAGTTGCCGCTTTCCATCACCACGAAAGCGCCTTCTTGCAGCTGCTGGGGGGGCACCGTCAGCCGCACCACCAGCCCTTCTTGCAGGCTGCCGCCTACGACATAGCCAATTTTTTCCTCGTCGGCACGGGTCATGGTTTCGCTCCTTGCAAAGAGGTGGGGGCAAATGCAAAGTCGGCTGCGCAGGAAGGCACATGCCTGCGGGCGTTAGCCGACGCCCAGGTTGCGCAGTTCGGCCATTGCCTGGTCGCGGTGGCGAAATTGCACGGTGCGCATGCCCAGCGCGTGGGCGGCGTGGACGTTTTCCAGCCGGTCGTCGACGAATACCGCTTCGGCGGGTTCCACGCCCAGGCGTTCCAGCATCAGGCGGTAGATGGCAGGGTCGGGTTTCATCAGGTGTTCCTCGGCGGAAATCACCATCGCGTCGAAGGCGTCGGCGATGCCGAGGCGGTGCAGCAGGTCGCGCAGGTCGCTCCAGGCGTTGGAAAGCAGGCCGGTGCGGTAGCGGCGCTTGCGCTGGCGCAGCCAGTCGGCCAGGTCGGTGTCGATGCGAATGCCTTCCCAAAAGCGTCGGGCCAGCCATTCCCCTTTTTCGGGGGGCAGCCCCCACTGCTGGGCCAGGGTTGCCCATAGCTCCTGGGGTGAAATTTCCCCTCGCTGGGCGGCCATGCTCAGCGGGCCAACGAAGATTTCCCGTTGCAGGGTGTCTACCGAAATGCCGAGTTCCCGCGCCAGCTGCTCGTGCACCGCCGGGTCGCCGGGGTGTAAGAGCACACCGCCGAAATCCAGAATGATGGCGCGAATGGTGGGAATGTTCATAGTGCGGTCTCCTCTGTAGTTTGTTCGTCGGCTTCTCCTCGGGCGAAGTAGTAGCCGCGGATGAAGCCTCGGGCTCGCTCGGTGAGGGGGTAAGCCTGCTGGAGGGTTTCCCAAAATTTGGCGCTGTGGCCCTCTTCTGGCAGCAGCAGGTGGACGAATTCGTGAGCGATGATATAGTCTACCACCCAGGGGGGCCAGTTCTGGATGCGGTCGGAAATGCGGATGTGCCCGTGGGTACTGCCGCCCAAGGTGACGCTGCCCAGCCGCCGCTGCATGTTCCCCACCCAGCGGATGGCAACCCACGGCACTTTGCCGCCGAAGTATTTGCGGTTGACCGCCTGCGCCCGTCGAGCCAGGGCCTCGTCGGTGCGGCGGGCGGCTTTTTCCGCCAGTTGCGCCAGCTCGGCTTCCAACTGTTCGAGCAGACGGGGGACTTCTCGCCAAGGCAGGTAAAAGGGAATGCGCAGCACGATGTGGCCGTCGGCGTGCTGCTGCCATCGGACGCTGCGCTTCAACCGCCGGTCACGACGGACTTCGACGTCCACTTCGCGCTGCAGGCGAGGGTCGAAAATCGAGAAATGCCGCTGAGGGGATGCCATGCCTTTATCGTAACCCAAAACCGCCGCAAAAGCCAGGCGTGCGCGTGGGGAATGGGGTGGGAGGAACGCAGATGGACACAGATGGATCCACCGATTACACCGATTTCCGCCGATTTTGTGTTGAAAGGCGGGGGTAATTTTGGGATTGTGGTGAAGAGAACGCAGATGAGCGCAGATGGGGGGCAGATGAACGCAGATAAATCCACCGATTGACACCGATTTGCGCTGATTTTTGCGTAGGGGCAAGGCGTGCCTTGCCCTACCCTCGCCCGCGGAAGAACGCAGATGCACGCTGATGAGGGCAGATGGACGCAGATGGATCCACCGATTGGCACAGATTTTCGCCGATTTTTCGTCGGGGCGAGGCACGCCTTGCCCTGTTCCCCCTCTGCCCGCTGAAGAACGCAGATGCACGCTGATGAAAAGGGATGAACGCAGATAAGGGGAAGGAGGCCGCGACACCCAATACCCAATACCCAATACCCAATACCCAGTACCTAATACCCCATCCCTGTACCCGCGCCCCGCCCCCAAGCAACCAGGTAACCAGGTAACCAAGCAACCAAGCAACCAATCTCGCGGTAAAATAAAGCACCGCTCACCTGCTCACCCTTGGGAGGAAAAACCATGCGCCGCGCCGTCACCCTTTGGCTCTTGGCCCTCCTGCTGGCCGCGTGCAGGCAGGCTTCCCTGCCCGCGCCAACCCCCTCAACCACCCCTTCCCCTTCCCCTTCACCAACCTCAACCCCTACTCCCACGCCAACCCCGATTCCAGGGCTGGTTGAAGGCAAGGATGCGCGCCTTCTGGCCGAGTCTGCGCTTGAGCTGGAAAAGCCGGACTGGCCTGAAAACCGAAATTCAGACAAAGATGATGATGTTTATGTGGCGCATTATGCACCTTCTGGCAGCAAGCCTGACCAGATGGTGCCTGTCTCTGAAGTCATGGCCAGCCTTTACCAGCCGTTTGCTGAAGGACTGGACATTTCCAGATACTTCCCTGATGCCAGGCCTGTGCTGGTTGAGTTCAGGGACAGCGAGGGCAAAACCTATTATGTGCCTGAAGCTGTGGTCAGGTCTGCGCTGGGCGATGAATATGCCCGGAAACTGGAAAGCATGGGCCTGCCAGAGCAGGACATGACATTGTTCCTTACCATGCCTTCCCAGATGCTTGAAATGGCAGAAGGCGCAAGCATGCTGAAGGAAAATGGCAGGCATTTGCAGGGCACCATTGCAGGAGACCCGGAAACCTCGCCTGTGAAAGTGCGCACCCTGGCAGATGACCTGCTGGTGGTGGGCAGGTATGATCCTGTGCCAGACTCTCCAGAAGGCAACACAGACCCTTCAGATGACCTGGTGCTTGCCATTCAAACGCCTGGAAAAGCAGATTTGAATGAAGTGGGCAGCCTGTTCGACAAGGGATGGTTCTTTTCAGATGTGGAAGTGCTGAAGCCAGCAGACCTTGGCCTGGACAGCCAGGAAATGCAGGCCCTTCCTGATGCCACCCGGGATTACCAGCGCACCATGGCTGTGTGGTTTGGCAAATTCCTGGGCGGGATGATTGAAAACTACAACCAGGCCTTTCATGATGGCACCCTGGGCCAGTGGAGCCTTTCTGAGCATCTGGATGCTTTGCCGATGTTCACTGAAAACCAGACCAATGAAGACCGCACCTTCACCTATTACCGCTCTGGCTGGGTGTATGACATTGGCCTGTTTCCGGGCTGGGCGGAGGATGGTTCAGACCTGGTGGACATCAGGCTGAACTACCCTTCCACATTGTTTTCACTGCCTTTGCTTCCAGAAGAGATGGTGGTTGGCAAAGGCACCTATTACCGGTCCAAAAATGACACTGAAGGCGTGGAAGTGGAGGTTGTCAGAAGGCCGGCAACTTTCAAGGCCATTGCTGAAACAGCGCTGGAAGCGCCGGCCCAGAACTTCCCTGCACTGGGCAAAATTGCGGTGTTTGACCTTTCCAGCAAGCATGAACCCAATGCCTCAAGAGGCGGGGCCTACAACTTCCTGTTTGCCCACCTTGCCTACAACACCATGCGGGAACTGCTGGGCTTTCCAGCAGCGCCCATCGAGGTTTATTACCTGCCTGCCAAAGACGGAGGCATTCCGCCCGGAGCAGAGAAAAACGGGAGCAGGCTGTATTATTCGGCTGCGAATGGAAAGCCAAAGCAAAGGTATATTAGAGTTGATTTGACAGCTATTCTTAATTCATGGTATGGCAGATTGGTGAAGGATGTTACTACGATGGAGGACAGGGTAATCAAAATCGATGCTCTTGGCCTTGATGTGGATGTGATGAAGCAGATGGGCGTTTCATTCAGACCTGCCAGAGAGTTCGGTCCAGAGTCAGTGGAAGGCAAATTGCCTGTGCTTATGGAATTCAATGTGGACGATGCCATGGCTGGCATTGCGGGCTGGTGGCAGCCCACGAACATGAAATACCTGAACAACTGGCTCAGGAAAATGGGGACTTATGCGCCCACCTACAGCACCAAACTGCCAGATGGCAGGCAGGTGGGCGAGGTGGTGAAAGCAGTGATGGACAGCCTGCCAGACGGAAGCCTGGCAGTGTTCAATGGGCCAGGATTCAGCCCTGTGCTTACTTTTGCCCAGCACTACATTGTGGACCAGGGCAAGGACATCGGGATTTCCGGGTCTTTCACAGTTGAGTATAGTGCTGGTGAAGACTGGAAAAGGGGTATTTATGAGGATATTTACCAGAAAATGCTTGGTGGAAACATCCCAAACTTGAAAAAGCCCTTTGACTTTGTGCTTCCGTTTTATGAGTACCTACATTTGGACAATCTATTTTACACAAACGCATTATATGTCAATGTTTTCGACCAAACTAACAGATTTGCAGAGTTTGGCGGTGAATTTGGAGGTACTCAAAGGAACTTCAGTGCTTTGGTAAGCTATTATCCTAAGTACCATATTCTTGCTTTTGACAATTTTACCGTATCTCCGAAATCAGGGTTCCAGCCTCCATGGCTTATGCCAGGGTTTCTGGAGATTGGGGATGTCGTTGATAGTGATGGTGCTGTGCCATTTTTGAGCGGGTTCCAGCCTTACAAACCTTGACTTATCTTTTTATTCTTCTTTGCCCAAATTAGTTTCAGGTGGGGGAATGAAGAGATGGACTGTTCTTGCGGTTATCCTTGCTGTTCTCATGGTTCTGCCAATTGTGGGCCATGGCTTGTATCTTTTCCCGGATGACAGGCAATTGCCATTGATAGATGGCTTGCTTCAGCCTGCCATCTACAGCAGGCCAACTACCCAATCATCCACCACAATCAGCGCGAGCAAGCCATCTTCCAGCCAGAAGGCTGTGGCAGGTAGTTCAGATAATACCGATCCGTGTTTTAAGTGTGATGGAACATGTGGTGGATGTGATTGCTGTAAAAGGTGCTGCCCTGAAGGTACCACCCCGGATTGTGAAGATGACCCGGGAAAAAATGACAAACACACCGCTTGTCTGCCTGTAAGCGGTGGGTCCAGCCCAACCACCATTGACAACACCTGCCACTGCACAGATTTAGAGGGCGACCAGTATATCATTGGCGCTTGTGTGACCTGCCCTTCGTCTGGCACAGGCTGGTGCATTTGCACAAAAAACAGCAACGGCGAATGCAAATGGGCTGATGCGCGCCAGGGCCAATGCCCTTCTGGCGGGGGCGGAGGCAGCGGCGGCGGAGGTTCCTCAACCACAGTGCCGTATGATGTCACAAAAGTGGCCTATGCAGTGCTTCATGATGGCACAAGGCCGGG
>CAYVHG010000054.1:0-6035 GCA_964450875.1 uncultured Anaerolineaceae bacterium
AGGGTTGCCGTAGGAAGCCAGCAGGTTGCCTTGGGCGTCCACCACGGCGATGGCGGCGGCGTGGATGCTTTCCACAATGTCGCCGCGGGTGAGTTCGTAGGCAGGCTGATAGGGCGGCCACGGTTCGGGGTGGTCGCCCCACACGAGAAGTTGGGACATCTCAGTCCATCCTCTGGTTGGTGTGGTGAGCGGGGGGGCGGGCGATA
Organism: uncultured Anaerolineaceae bacterium; assembly: GCA_964450875.1. Taxonomy (GTDB): domain Bacteria; phylum Chloroflexota; class Anaerolineae; order Anaerolineales; family DRMV01; genus DRMV01. Next base: position 207 of record CAYVHG010000054.1, read on the forward strand.
TAATGCGCGGCAAAGTAGCGTTGCAAGCCCTGACGCAGCCGAGCGAGGTAGAAATCGGCCAAATCCGGCTCGTGGGTGCTGTCGAAATCCCACATGGCCAGCAGGTCGGGGGCCAGGGCAGCGGCATCTTCGGGTGTGGCCTCTTGGGCGGCCAAGGCCTCCAACCGCTGGTGAGCGGTTTCCAGGAAAGCGCGCATATGGCTCAGCGCCGAGCCGGGCACCAACCCCTCACGCCCGCCCACGATGAGGAAGTCGCGATGGTCGGGCGCGAGGAGCAAATCAATCACCTCAAGCCACAGTGGCAAATCGGCATGGGCCAAGAAGGGTGGTTGATGGACGGTGACCGCGTCGCCCACGAAAATCACCTGCTCGTCGGGCAAGATCACCCACAGCGCGCCGGGGTGCGGGCCGGGGTGATGCTCAATGATGACGGGGGCTTCATCCCAATAGACTTCCAGGCGATGGGTAATGCCCATCTGCGGGGGGGCCCAGCGCATGTTGGAAATCTGGGCGCAGCGCTCCCACGCTTCGCCGCGGGGGCTGCCCTGCACGCGAAAAATAGCCGCCCGATTGCGGAACACCTGCACGGTGTGCTCGTGCGCCACCACCGGCACTTCCAACATGCGCGCGCCCAACGTGCGGTCGGCATGGGCATCCAGATAGACCAGCAGCATGTTCAAACTATCGCCCAGGTTGCGGCAACGGGCGCGCCACAGGCGGCTATCTTGCGGGCACGGCGGGGAATCGATCAACACGGTGCCTTCCTTGCGCACAATGACGCCCGGCACCACGCCGCGATAGTCGTCGAGCAAAAAGACATTGGTCGCAATCTCTTGCATGGGGGATTTTACCTCCAGAAAAGATGAGTGCGGGGCCACTACGCCGCGGGCGTCTCGTCATCGGCTACCGGCAAGGTAAAGCAGAACAGCGCGCCTTGCCCTGGCTCGCTCTCCACGCCGATGGTGCCGCCGTGGGCCTGCACGGCCAGGCGGGCGAAGGCCAGCCCCAGCCCCAACCCCTTGCCGCGCTTGGCGCTGCCGCGGTCGTATTTGTGGAAAATGCGCTCTTGCTCTTCTTTGGGAATGCCTGGGCCGTTGTCGGCCACCCAGAAGCGCACCATCTGGCCTTCCCGACGCGCTCCGGCCCGAATGTGCGCTTCGGGCGGCGAGTATTTGACCGCATTCTCCAACAAGTTGATGAGCACTCGGCGAATCATCTCGCGATCGGCGTTCACGGGCGGCAAATCGGGCGAGAGCTCTACCTGCACCGTCTGCTGGCGCTGTTCAGCATGGGGCATGACGACTTCCAGCGCCTCACTGAGCAACACCTGCGGAGAGACCTTGCCGCGCTTGAGCGGCATCTGCCCACCTTCCAAGCGGCTGAGATCCAGCATATTCGAGCTCAGGCGCTCCAAGCGCGCCGTTGCCCGGCGGGCAATCGTAATCAGCTCCTGCGCATCGTCTGCGCTGCCCGTGCACGCCTGCGCCAGCAGTTCGAGGCTCATGCTGATGCTGGAAAGCGGAGCCCGCAGGTCATGGTAAAGCATGGCAAGCAGGTCGTCGCGCAACGTATCGAGGCGCTTGCGCTCGGTGATATCGCGCAAAATCCATTGCAAGTGAGGCTGGCCCCGAAAACTCACCCGCCGGACGTACACTTCCACCGGAATGCGCTCGTTGCCGGGCGTGTGCACTTCCGACTCATACGTCAGCGGGGGCGATTCGGGAATTTCATCCAAAGCATCGGGCAAGATGCCGGTAGGCAGGTCGTGCACACCGGTGATGGGCAACGTCCCAGCCCGCAAGGTTTCCCAACGGTAGCCCAGGTCCTCTTTGGCGCGCTTGTTGGCTTCGACCACATGGCCGCGCAGGTCGGTGATGAAAATCCAATCCAGCGTGTCGTTGAAAAGGGCGCGATATTGCTCGTGGGCTTCCCGCAGGGCGGAAAACAGACGGGCGTGGCGCAAGGCGGTGCCGGTGAGGTTGGCAAGGCCTTCCAGCAAGGAAACCATATCGTCGCGGAAACGGCCCTCCACAGGGTTGACGGCGATCAACGCCCCGGCGGGGCCTTCCTCGGCCGGCAACAACGCGCAGGCGGTTTCGCGCGCCCCCAGCGTGCGCAAAGCATCCAACGAAGGGCAACGAGGCACGTCGGCCACCCCGGCAGCGCTCGGCAGCCGAGTGCCCATCAGCCGGTCACCCAACACGCCCACTGCGTTGGTCACGACCCAAACATCACCCTCAGCATCCCGGAAAGCAAGGGCCGATGCCTCGGTGCGCAACGCGCGCCCCACTTGTTCCAACATCCGCTCGATGATCTGCGCTGCATCCAGCGTTTCGGAGATGACCATCGCGCTCTCGGCCCACGCACGCATCAAGCGCGCCTGGCGGCGGCTCTGGGCGTAGAGCAAGGCGTTCATCACCACCGGGCTCACCAGGTCGGCCATTGCCTGCACGCCCGCCAAGTGCTCTTCGGTAAAGGCGTGCGCCTGGGGATGCACTACCGTGAAAACGCCCACTCGCTGATCTTTGACCACAAGCGGCACACAAATGGCCGAGCGGCGATCTGAAGCCTCCTCGTCGCGCGTCATCGGCAGCCAGCGCTCATCGGCCGAAGTGTCGGGCACCAAAACCGCCTCGCCCGAGCGAAAGACCCATCCGGCCAGCCCACGTTCCAGCATGGTCTTGAGCTGAAAGCCCGTATTGTCATAAAAGCGCCCATCTTGCAAAATGGCTGCCGAGAGCACCTGGCCGTTCTCGTCGACCACCAAGATGCTACCTGCATTGCCGCCCACGGTCTCCAAAGTAAGGGCAATTGCCCGTTTCAACACGGCACGCAGTTCCAGGTCAGCGTTGAGTTCCCGCACCAAACGATAGAGCCTTTCGGCGGGGATGTGAAAAGAGGATTTTTGAGTACCCATATTTCAAACCGCTTCCTGTGTCGAAGGGTGCCACACCAGCCCGGGCCAGGGTGCCGCCGCGGTCTTGAGGTGCTACACTCGAGGGCAAAGTCTTGGCCACAAAGCACTTCGATGTTCGACCATCCGCACGCTGCTCGCCGAGCACGCTGCTGGGGGAAGCCCGGCGCGGCTACTCGGCCAAAAGATACGCCAACAGCCAGCGGGTGGTGGCTTGCAAGGCTTCCATGTGGGTGCGCTCGTAGTTGTGGGAAGCATCTACCCCTGGCCCAATGAGCGCGACCGCGGCATCCAAGCCGGCGCGCCAGGCGGCTTCGCCGTCGGAACCGTAGTGGGGGTAAACATCGACTTCGTAAGGAATGCCGTTTTCCTCGGCCAGAAGGCGCAACTTGCGGCTCAAGCCATAATGATACGGCCCCCCGCTGTCTTTGACGCACAACGTCGCGTGGAACTCGTCGCTGGTTTGGCCTTCCCCCACCGCGGCCATATCTACCGAAATCAATTCGGCGATTTCAGCAGGCAAGCTCGCGGCTGCGCCGTGGCCGACTTCCTCATAGTTGCTGATGTGCAAATAAGTGGTGCGGGCTGGGTGCAGGCCAGCATCGTGCAGCGCCTTTGCCGCGGCGACCACGCACGCTACGGCAGCTTTATCGTCGAGATGGCGGGAACGCACGAAGCCATCATGCCAGCGCACCCGCGGCTCAAACGAGACGAAATCGCCCACCCTTACACCCAAAGCAGCGACGTCTTCCCTCGAATGCACCACCGCGTCCAACCGCACCTCCATGTTGTCGTCATCCCGCGGGGCGTCATAAGCCTGCTTGCCATACACATGCACCGAGGCAGCCGCCAGCAACAACGTGCCGGGGAGAGGCTCCCCTTCCGCGGGATGCACCCACACCCCTTCGCCCTCGACGAAATTCCACGGGAAACTGCCCACCCGGCTGAGCTTCAGCCGCCCGTTCGGCTTGATTTCCTTCACCACCGCGCCAAGGGTGTCGACGTGAGCGGTCAGAGCACAAGGGGCTGCCGAAGTCGGGGCTTCCCAGCGGGCTACCAGCGCGCCTTTCGGCGTCACCCACAGGTCGGCTTCCGGCAAAACGGCTTGCAAAGTGCGGCGTGTAAGCTCGATCGCCCGATGGGCAAACCCCGTAGGGCTGGGGGTGTTGAGCAAATCGGTCAAAAAAGCCTGCAAGAAATCGGTATCGACGGGGGGAAGGCTCATGCCCGCGCCTCCTCGAAAGGGGGAATGCCCTCGAAAGAAGCCATCGCCTGCCGCCAGGCTTCAGGGAGGGGAATAGAACGCTGGTTGGCATAGTCGAAACTCACCTGCACCGTCTCGGCAGTGGCGAAGACTTCCCCACTGACGGCATCTTCCAGACGGTAGGCCATGGTGAAGCTCTTGTTGCCAAGCCGCGTGACACGCACCCCGACCCGCACTTGCGAATCCATCGTAATGGGGCGGCGGAAGTCGATGTGCGCGCTGGCAAGGATGAAGCCCACACGCGGCTCGTTGGGCTTGCGCAAGCCGAGCATCCGGAAATACGCCACCCGCGCCTGCTCCATGTAAGTCAGATAGCGGGCATTGTTGACATGCCCTAAGACGTCCAAATCGCTGAAGCGCACCTCGATGGGTTTGTAGAAGCGGAACATGCTTCCATTATACCCTTTTCCGCGCGGGGTCACCCCATCAGACGAAACAGCCCAAACCAGCCCACCACCCTCAGGGAGGCGGCAGCACCAAGCGCACAAAAGTTAAGCAGTAAGGCTGAATCTCGATGGGCTGGCGAAAGAGGCGTCCACAACAGGTGATCTCCACCACATAGCGGCCGGCAGGCAGGCTGCCCAAGGCCAGGTTTTCGTGCAAGCGGGGGTCGCCCGTCAAGTCGGCGGTGGCGTAGGTTTGGGGGTAGAAGGTGGGCAGCCCGGCATCCTCACCCCGCACGACGATGGCGGTCAGGTGAAGCGGGTAGCCCGCAGCATCGGTGAGGCGCATCGCCAGCACGCCATCGTGCGCGGCCGGTGGTTGCAGCCAAAGCACCGGGTTTTGCGCCGCCGTATAGGCGTTCTCGCCCAAGCGCACCTCGAAATGCAAATGCGGCCCCACCGCCACGCCGCGGCTGCCCACCGTGCCGACGACCTGCCCCGCCGTAACCCGCTGCCCCACCTGCACCGCGACCGTGTCCAAATGGCCGTAAAGCGTATACACCGCCCCGCCTGCACCGGGAAGGTCGTGCCGCAGCACCACGGCCTGACCGTAAAAATTCAGCACCGGCCCCACCAATGTGCGGGCGTCCGTCCCGGCAAACACCACCTCGCCGTCGGCAGCCGCCAACACCGGCGTGCCCTGAGGGTTTTCCATATCCACCCCGTGGTGCACATGGCGCAAGCCGTGGTAATCCGAGCCAAAGGGGTAAGTCGGGGCAATGGTGCTGTTGCCCGGCGGCGCAATGGGGCGGCGCAGAGGGAACCACCACGGCAGCACACAAGTCCGAGCAACGCAAGGGGTGGGGGAAGGCGTCGGCGCGGGCGTCGGGCTGGGGGGAAGAGTTGGCGAAGGGGAAGGCCGCGGGGAAGGCATCACCGTGGGGGGCAGCGTGGCCGTGGGCGAAGGCCGCCCTCCAGGGGAAACCGTGCTTCCCGCCGCGGCCCGCCGGACGCCAGAAGCGGCAGGTCTACAACCTGCCGCCACTGCCACCCAAAGGATGAGCAAGCCCCAAAAGCGTGCTCGCAAATGCACTCTCGCCTCCGCCTATTGCAGCCCCACCCGCCGCAGTTTGCGCAGCGCGGGCATTTCCGATTCATACACCCGCTTGACGCCGTCGCCCAAGGCGCGCTCGGTCACACGGATGTATTTCACCAGCTTTTGCAGCCCGCCGGGTTCCACGGAAGCCGCCTGGTCGCTGCCCCACATC
>CAYVHG010000055.1:0-3549 GCA_964450875.1 uncultured Anaerolineaceae bacterium
GAGAGCGCGTACTCCCGCGGTACCACCCTGGTTCCCACCCCAGTGGGGCGGGCACTCGGTCGGGCACGGCCTGGGGGGCTTATGCCCGCGCCCTGGTAACGGAGGGCGAGACCGGCGCCCCTACTGAGGGCCTGCGAGCCCTGTTCGGTTTGCGGCTCCGGAGGGATTTTCAGCCTGCGGTCGCCACCCGGCTTCCACCATCCCGGGCTCGCTGCGGACGGGTCACAGACTTACTCGTCTCCATCAACGCCTTGGCATTGCTGCTGGTTGAATTATGCCACAAGTGGGGCTGAGGGTCAACATCTGCTATATCGGTTATAATGAAAACACCCTTTCTTTATAGAGTGTGCTATGGACAACGTCTTCCCCTCTCCTCATCCCCTGGTGGCGCACAAGTTGACCTTGCTGCGCGACAAGCGCACCGACCCGCAAACTTTCCGAACGTTGGTGCGTGAAATCGCCACGCTGCTGACCTACGAGGCCACCGCCGACCTGCCTACCCACCCCAAACCGGTAGAAACGCCCCTGGCTCCTATGACCGGCTCGGCCGTGAGCGACACCATCGGCCTGGTGCCGATTTTGCGCGCCGGCTTGGGAATGGTGGAAGGCGTCTGGAACCTGCTGCCCGGCGCGCAGGTGTGGCATATCGGCCTTTACCGAGATGAGCGCACCTTGCGGCCTGTGGAATACTACAACAAGCTGCCCGTCGCGCCGACCGTGACCCTCTGCCTGGTGCTCGATCCCATGCTGGCCACCGGCGGCTCTGCCGTCGCTACCGTAGATATTCTCAAACGCTGGGGGGTGAAGCGCATCAAGTTCATGGGCATCATCGGCGCGCCGGAAGGCATCGCCCACATGCAGGAACGCCACCCCGACGTGCCCATTCACCTGGCAGCCATCGACGAGCGGCTCAACGAAAACGGCTATATTTTGCCCGGCCTTGGCGACGCCGGCGACCGGCAATTCGGCACCGGCTGAGGCGGTCATGGCTTTCCTGCTGGCTTCGCTGCCCATTCTGGTGATTTTGGGGCTGATGATCGGCAAGCGATGGGGGGCTTCCCGCGCAGGGGGCGCGGGCTACCTCACCGCTTTGGCCGTAGCCGTGGGCTATTTTGGCGCCGGGCCGCGTTTGCTGGCCTATGCCCATGCCAAAGCCCTCTTCCTCACCCTCGACGTGCTGCTCATCGTCTGGGCGGCCTTCTTGCTCTATCGCGTGGCCGACGAAGCAGGCGCCATCGAGACCATCGGGCGCGCCTTGCCCGGCCTGACCGCCGACCGCGGGATGCAGGCGCTGCTGCTCGCGTGGGCATTCGCTTCGTTCTTGCAAGGCGTAGGCGGCTTCGGCGTGCCGGTGGCCGTGACCGCACCGCTGCTGGTAGGATTGGGCTTCTCGCCCCTCACGGCGGTGGTCGCGCCCTCGGTAGGACATGCCTGGGCGGTCAGTTTCGGCTCGTTGGCCACTTCGTTTCAAGCGCTCATGGCTGCCACCGGTCTGCCCGGGGCGCTGTTGGCCCCACCCACTGCCACCTTTTTGGGGCTTTCGGGCCTGCTGGTCGGGCTGATGGTCGCCCATGCCGCCGGGGGGTGGGAAGCCGTCCAACGGCTGTGGCCCACAGTGCTGGTCATGGGTGCGGTGATGGGCGGCACCCAATACCTGCTGGCAACGCACCACCTCTGGAACATTGGCGCCTTAGGAGGCGGCTTGGCCGGGCTGCTGGTGGGCGTGTTGCTTGCCATGCGCCGCCCCCAGCCGGCCACCCCCGCCGGTGAGGAAAGCGCCGCCCGCCCCGACAGCCGCACGCTCTTCGTCGCCCTCTCCGGCTACCTCGCGTTGGTGGTCATCACCCTCACCGTCCAGTTGGTCCACCCCGTGCGGGCCTTCCTGGAAAGCCTGCTGGTGATTCAGGTGCCGTTTCCCAGCGTCACGACGGCCCGAGGCTTCCTCACGCCCGCGGCGATGGGGCGGAAGATTCCCCTCTTTCGCCATGCAGGGGCTGTGTTGTTCTATTCGGCGGCGGTGGCCTACCTGTTCTACCGGCGGGCGGGGTGGTACGAAGCGGGGGCTGCGCGGCGCATCGTGGGCGGCACGGTGCGGCGGGTGATGGGTTCCAGCGTGGGCATTGCCTCGATGGTCGCCATGGCGATGGTGATGCAGCACGCCGGGATGACCGAAGCGCTGGCCCGCGGCCTGGCCGAGGCCGTGGGGCGTGCTTACCCGCTGATGGCGCCTTGGGTAGGGGCGCTGGGTGCATTCATGACCGGTAGCAACACCAATTCCAACGTCGTGTTTGCGGCCTTGCAGCAGCGCACCGCCGACCTGCTGGGCTACAGCGTCGCCGTCATCTTGGCCGCGCAAAGCAGCGGCGGGGCGCTGGCTTCGGTGTTCGCCCCCACCAAGGTGGTGGTAGGAGCCAGCACCACCGGCATGGCCGGGCGGGAAGGCGACGTCATGGCCGCGCTGGGCAAATACATCTTGCTGCTGGTGGCGCTGGTCAGCGCTTTGACGGTCGGCGCGCTGGCCTTGGGCTTGTGGTAGCCCCATGCCTCGACCGGAGGACCCCGCCATGTCGCAACCTTCCCGGAAGGCCCATCGCAAGTTCGTCATCCACACCCTCGCGCTGGTGCTGATGCTGGGCAGCGCTGCAGCGCTTTACCCTGCCGCACAAGCCCACGCCCGCACCGCCGAGTTCGGCTTGCTCTTCCTCTTCGCCCTTGCCAATACTCTCATCCTCTGGGTGTAACTCATGCGTATTTTGCACTTTGCCGACGCCCATATCGACATGCTCAACCGAGGCAAGCACGACCCCGAAACCGGGCTGCCCGTGCGGGTGATGGATTTCCTGCGCTCGCTCGATTTCATCGTGAACACGGCCATCGACGAGCGCGTCGACCTGGTGCTCTTCGCGGGAGACGCCTTCAAGGACCGTTCGCCCGCGCCCACTTTCATCCGCGAATGGGGCCGACGCATCATGCGGCTTTCCCAGGCCGGCATTCCCACGGTGCTTTTGGTGGGCAACCATGACCTTTCACCCGCTTTCGGCCGCGCCCACGCCCTCGACCCGCTGGCGACGTTCCAGGTGCCCCACGTGCAGGTGGTGGCCGAGCCGAAATTGCTCACCCCCGCCGACCTGGACGGCCTGCCGCTGCAAATCGTCGCCCTGCCGTGGGTTTCTCGCAGCGGGCTGGTGGCCTTCCTGGGGGAAGCCGCGGACGGGCTTTCAGCGGAAGCGCTCTACGAGCGCATGGCCGACTTGATGAGCGCCGGGGTGAAGCAATTGATGCAGCAGGCCGACGAGCGTTTGCCGCTGATATTGACCGCCCACGCGTCGGTGCAGGGCGCCAAATATGGCGCAGAGCGGCTGGTCATGCTGGGGCACGATTTGGTGCTGCCGCCTTCCCTGGTCAAAAACCCCCGCTGGGCCTACGTCGCCCTGGGCCACATCCACAAAGCGCAGGACCTCAACGAAGGCAACCAGCCGCCGGTGGTGTATCCGGGCTCCATCGAGCGCGTGGATTTTGGCGAAGCCCACGAAGACAAATTCTTCGTGA
>CAYVHG010000056.1:0-21712 GCA_964450875.1 uncultured Anaerolineaceae bacterium
CTGGTTCACCGCGGAGGAAGAGGACGACCCCTACACCCCCTCAGGGCGGGTGCGCCACACGCGGGTGCTGAAGCGTCCCGAGCACCCTTTGGGCACGGCCTGCGTGTTTTGGCTTCCGCCGGACGGGCGCTGCGCGTTGCAAGTCGCGGCCGAAGCCCAAGGCTGGCACCCGTGGACGCTCAAACCCTTTTATTGCGTGCTCCACCCGCTGGATTTGGACGAGGAAGGCCGCATCACGCTGGACGACCCGGAAGCGCTGCTCAACACCCCCGGTGGCTGCGTGCGCCGCGCCGCGGAAGCCCGCCCGCCGGTGGAGATTTTCGCCGCGGAGTTGGCCTGGCTTTCGAAGCCCCACCGCTGACCTCGCGCTCGGGCTTGCTCATTCGTACCGCAAGGCCTCGACCGGCTCCAGCCCTGCCGCGCGGTTGGCCGGATACAGCCCAAAGAACACCCCCACGGCCGCGGAAAACAGCGTTGCCAGCAGCACCGCGTTCAGGCTGACCTGAGGCACGATGTCGGCGTTGGAAGCCGCCGCGATTTTGCCCACCATCGCGGAAATGCCCCACCCCGCGGCAATGCCCAAAAGCCCGCCCACCAAGCTGAGCAGCATCGCTTCGGTGAGGAACTGGATGAGGATATCGCGCTTGCGTGCGCCCAATGCTTTCCGCAAGCCGATTTCGCGCGTTCGCTCGGTGACGCTGACCAGCATGATGTTCATAATGCCGATGCCGCCCACCAGCAGGGAAATGCCAGCAATGCCGCCGAGGAAAATGGTCAGCACGCGGGTGATGGTGCGGAAGGTACCGAGGAATTCCTCTTGGGTGAAGATGGTGAAGTCGTCGTCTTGGTCGGGGCGAAGGTGATGGCGCTCGCGCAAAATGGCTTCCACCTCTTGGCGCGCTTCGTTCACCTCGTCGGCCGAGGCAGCGGAAACCATGATGACATCCACTCGGTTGGGCTTGTGGGTCAGGCGCGCCATTGCGGTGGTGAGGGGGATGAGGATGCGGTCGTCTTGATTGCCGGAAAGCGCGCCGCCGCCTTTGGCTTCCAGCACACCGATGACGCGAAAAGGCTGGCCTGAGATGCGCACGGTGGTGCCGACCAGGCCAACCGTGCGCCCAAAGAGGGCTTGGGCGGCGTCGGGGCCCAGCAGGGCGACCGAGGCGCGCCCCGCCAGGTCGGTGGCGTTGATGAAACGCCCTTCGGTGGTGTGGTAATTGCGGGCGGTGGCGTAGTTGGGGGTCACCCCCACCACCGAGGTGGCGTGGCTTTCCCCGGCGGCGGTGACCACGCTGTCTTTGATGACCAGGGGAGCGACCTCGGCCACAGCAGGCGCGGCCAGTGGGTCTTCCAACGCGCGGGCATCGGTGAGCGTCAGGTGGCGGGAAATCGCCGCCGGATTGCTGCCGGGGCGCATGCGGCCGGGCATGACGAAAAGCAAGTTGGTGCCAATGCCCTCGATCGAGGAAGTAATGCTGTTTTCTGCCCCGCGGCCGATGGCCAGCATGGCGATAACCGCCGCCACGCCGATGACAATGCCCAGCACGGTCAGCAAAGAGCGCATTTTGTTCGCCAGCAAGCTGCGTACTGCATCGCGCAATGCCAGCCAAAACGTCGCCATCATGGAATCGCCTCCGCACGTTTGCCGCTGGTGATGCGTTCGATTTGGCCGTCGCGAATGTGGATGACCCGCTCGGCGTAGGCTGCGATTTCGGGGTCGTGCGTCACCAGCACGATGGTCGTGCCTTGTTCTCGGTTGAGCGTGACCAGCAGTCCCATGATTTCCTGCCCCGACCGGGTATCGAGGTTGCCGGTGGGCTCGTCGGCCAGGATGATGGCAGGGTTGTTGACCAACGCCCGCGCGATGGCCACCCGTTGCTGCTGCCCGCCCGAAAGCTCGTTGGGTTTGTGCGTCAGCCGGTCGCCCAGGCCTACGGCTTCCAAAGCGGCCTGCGCTTTCTCGCGGGTGCCGCCGAGCATGCCGGCATAGCGCAGGGGGAGCTCGACGTTGGCCAGCGCTGTCATGCGCGGCAGCAGGTTGAAGCTCTGGAAGACGAACCCCACTTTGCGGTTGCGGATGCCCGCCAGTTGGTCGTCGCTCAGCTGGGAAACCGCTTGGCCGTCGAGCAGGTATTCGCCCGCGGTGGGGCGGTCGAGGCAGCCGAGGATGTTCATCAGCGTAGATTTCCCCGAGCCGGAAGGCCCCATGATGGCGATGAGTTCCCCCCGAGCGACGTCGAAGGAAACCCCGCGCAAGGCAGGCACTTCGACCGCACCCATGCGGTAGATTTTGGTGATTTCACGCACCTCGATGACGCGGTCGGCCATCACTGGCCTCCGAAAAAGTTGAACGTTTCCGCCGGGGGGTTGAGGACGACGAGGTCGCCTTCCTTGAGGTCGCCTTTGAGCACCTGCGCCAGCGTGCCGGAAGTCGCGCCGAGGGTGATTTGCACCGGCTGGGGCTGGCCGTTCTTGAGCACGAAAACCACCGATTTGCCGTCTTTGACGCGCACGGCCCGGCTGGGCACCAAGAGCGCATTGGCAATCTTGGTGGTTTGGATGTTGACGGCGGCGGTCATGCCGGGGCGAACGTACTCGTCGGCGTCGGTCATGCGCACGGTGACGCGGAAATTGACGTTACCGCTGCGGTCGGGCACCCCCGCCAGGGCAACTTCTTCGACCTCGCCGTGGTAAGTGCGGCCGGGGAGGGCATCGAACGAAAGGATGGCGGGCTGGCCGGGGCTCACGTGCGCCACGTCGAGTTCCGAGAGTTCGACGTCGACGTAGAGGGCCTGCAACGCGTCGATGCGGAACGCAATCGTGCCAGGGGCCACGACATCACCGGTGTGCACCTGAATGTCGCTGATGGTGCCCGAGAAGGGGGCTTTTAGGGAAGCCATGTCGAGCGTGGCCTGAGCCGTATCGATTTGGGCTTGCAAAATGGCGACCTGGTCGGCGGGCGCGCCGTCCTTCCAGCGGTCGACGTCCCGCTGTGCTTGCTCGACCTGGGCTTTCGCCAGAGCGAGGTTGGCCTCGGCCTCTTCCAGATCCAAGTCGCTGGGGCCGTCCAGGTTGGCTTTGGCAACCTGCTCCTGGCGCTTGGCCATTTCCAGTTGAGCGCGCGCGGCATCGCGCAACGGGGCGGGAATGGTGGGGTCATTGGCGTCGTGTTGGAGCGATTGCACCAGGCCGTGCCATTTGTCGTATTCCTTCTGGGCATCCTCTTTATCCCAATTGGTCAGCCAATCGTAATGGTTCTGGGCGCGGTCGCGTTGCCGCTTGGCGGTAGCCAGCCGCTGCAGGGCTTCGGCGTATTGCAAAGCGGCGGAATCCTGCAAGTCTTGAAGCTGCTTTTGGGCGTTCAAGAGGGAAACCTGCGCCTGCAAAAGCGCCTGCGGCCAAGAATCGTGTCGCAAGGCGGCCAGGGTTTCGTCGCGAGCCACTTTCTCGCCCAGAGCGACGTTGACCTCGCCCACAATGCCGCTGATCTGCCAGGTTAGCGTGGCGCTCTGCGCTGCCCGCACGGTGCCGCTGGCGTCGATGCTGGCCTCCAGCGTGCCCCGCTTGACGGCCACGGTATGCCATTGGCTTGCCTCACTGGTTTGCTGCCGCGTGCGCGCCCGCACATACCACGCGCCCCCCGCGACCAGCAAGAGCAGCACCCCTAACCCAATGAACCATCGTCGTTTCATGTTGGACCTCCAAGAGGCTCACTTACCAAGTGGTAAGTTGATTTTATCAGCGAAGGCCTGCCTTGTCAAACCCGGCAGCCCCAATTCGCGGCGCGCTGGCAGAAAGCGGGTACAATTGCAGCGATGAAACGTTTTCTGCAGTGTTTCTACGACAGGTGGCAGCGCAACGAGGTTGCCTTGCGGGCTGCCGCGCTGACCTATTACGCCGTGTTTTCGGTGTTTCCCCTGCTCTTGCTGGTGACCAGCGGCGTGGGCTGGCTCTTGCGCGACCCCGCTTTCCAGCGACAGGTTTGGGGATTGGTGGTGGAGTTCCTGCCGCGCGGGAGTGATGTCTTCACTCGGCTGCTGCAGGAAATCGTGCTTGCTCACGCCTTGCCCAACTATCTCGCCGGTTTGACGCTGTTGTGGTCGGCGGCCGGTTTTCTGCGCGGTTTGCTGACGGCGCTGGACGTCATCCACAATGGGCGCGGCCGACGCGGCGGTTGGTGGGTGCATCTCTGGAGCGTGGGTTTGGTGGCGCTGTTGGTGCCTGGGTTGTTGGGTACGGCGACGGTCGTCGCTTTTGTCGCTCGGCTGGTGGCCGCTTTGCCGTGGGTTGGGTATTCCCCCTTCGTGGCCGTGTTTACGCACCGTTTGACGTTGTGGAGCATCGCCTCAGGGGCATTTTATGCGCTTTTCCGCCTGATGGCTCGCGAGCGGCCTCCGCGCCGCGCCAGCGCGCTGGCGGGCGGCGTGACAGGCGCGCTCTGGCTGGGCCTCAACGTCGGTTTTGGCCAGTATTTGACCTTCGCTTTTCAGCGGCTCAACTTCATTTACGGCTCGCTGGCCGTCGTCGTGGCGCTGATGCTCTATTTTTACCTGGTGAACGTCATCATCCTCAGCGGCGCTCAATTCCACGCGCTGCTGCACCGCCTGGACCAATGCACGCCGCGCCCCCTTCCCTGGCCCTTTCGGCGATAGGCAGCAACAACCACCAGCGAGCGGAATGCAGCGAGCCCCAATGGCAAAAAAAGCCGCGCCCGGCGGCGCGGCTTCCTGCGTTTATGTCTCTTCGATGAACTGGACGTAAATTCCTCGCTCTCGAAGCCAATTCAGGGCGTCCTCGACGGTCGCTTCCTCTCCGCCGATCTGCAGCTCGATCCATCCCGCTTCGGCCCCTACCTGCGCCCGCAAGATGTTTACCGTCAGGTCGAACCGTTGGATGAGCTGGTTGAGCACCGGCACGCGCAACAGGTCGGGCGGATACACCAGCCGAACAAGCGTCTCTTTCATCATTGCAGCCTCCTCGCTTCCATGAGCAGCGGCCCTGTTATGGTGATTTTAGCACAAAATCCAGGCTGTCGCTTTCGCGAGCCGCCAGCTGCCCACAACCGGCTTGAATGTCGATGCCGCGGCGCAAACGCACAGTGCAGGGAATGCCGGCCGCAGTGAGCACTTGACAAAATTCGCGGGCACGCTGCCGAGGGCTGGCTTCCCCTTGAAAGCCTTGGGTAGGGTTGAGCGGAATCAAGTTGACGTGCACCAACATACCTTCGAGCAAGGCGGCGAGGCGGCGCGCTTGGTCTTTGGTGTCGTTCAAGCCGCGAATCAGCGCCCATTCGAAGGTCACACGGCGATGGGTTGCTGCAGTGTAGTCGCGCACTGCAGCCATGAGCGCATCCAGGGGATATTTGCGGTTGATGGGAATGAGCGAGGAGCGCAGGGCATCGTCGGCAGCGTGGAGGGATATTGCCAGGTTGACCTGCCGCCTTTCCGCCGTAAAGCGGCGGATCTGCGGCACCAGCCCCACGGTGGAAATCGTCATGCGGCGGGCGCCCAAGGCGAAACCCTGCCGGTGATTGAGGGTGTCGATGGCCTGGAGGGTGGCATCGTAGTTGTGGAAGGGTTCGCCCATGCCCATGAAGACGATATGGGTGACGCGCTCGCCGCGCTGCTTGAGCCAGCGGGCATAGTAAAGCACCTGGGCGACAATCTCGCCGGCGCTCAGGTTGCGTTGCAGCCCCATCTGGCCGGTTGCACAAAAAGCACACCCCATCGCGCAGCCCGCTTGGGTAGAAATGCACAGTGTTCGGCGGCGCACGTAGCGCATCCGCACGGTTTCGATTTGCGCGCCATCGGGCAAGCGAAAGAGCGTCTTGTGGGTTTCGCCGTCCGTGGAAACCAACGTCGCCGCGGGCTGAAATGCCTCGAAAGTGAAATCGCGCCCCAGCGCGGCGCGCAGGCTTTTAGGCAACGGCGTAAAGGCTTCGGGGGAAGCCCACAAATGCCGGTAGAGCCCCTCCCAAATTTGGCGGGCGCGGTAGGCCGGTTGCCCTTGGGCCTGGACCCATGCCTGCAAATCGTCGAAGGTGAGGTCGTAAATCAAGGTGCTCATGGGTTCTCGTCGAGGGAAGGCGCCTTGGCGACGCGCCGCCCTTGCCAGTGGCGTTCCCGTTCCAGGAAATCTACCACAGCGGTAAGGTCAGGGGCAATCAGGTCGGGCGCCGGTTCCCAGCGGGCTGCCTGCTCGGCCGAGGTGACCCCAGAAAGCACCAGCGCCGTGCGGCAGCCTGCGGCCTGCCCGCCGGCGATGTCGGTTTCCAGGCGGTCCCCCACCACCAGCGTTTCCTCTGGCCGAGTGCCCAGCCGCTCCAACGCCATTTGGAAGAGCAGCGGCTTGGGCTTGCCGACGATGAGGGCAGGCTGGTCGGTGGCAGCTTCGACGGCTGCGATGATGGCTCCCGCCCCCGGCACCAGCCCTTCGGGTGTGGGAAAGGTGCGGTCGGGGTTGGTGGCCACGAACAGCGCCCCTTGGCGAATGAGCAAGGTCGCGGTGCGGATTTGGCGGTAGGTGCATTCGCGGTCGAGGGCTACGACGACGGCTTGGGGGGTGTTCGAGGGTTGGTGTTCGGGTTGGGCCTTTTGTTGGGGGTTTCGAGGGTGCTGGGGTTGTTTTTCGTTGGTTTTGCCGGAGTCTTTGTTGAATTTACTGGCTATACGAAATCCAGCGTTTTTTAGCGTCTCCCGCAGGCCGCCTTCGCCGATGACATACACCCATGCGCCCGCGGGCAGCCGCTCGGCCAGCGCGTGCGCCGCGGCCTGCGCCGAGTTGAGAATGCGGTCCGCGGTGACTTCCACGCCCAGCCCCCGCAGGCGCTCGACATACTGCTCCACCGAGCGCGTGGCGTTGTTGGTCACAAACACAGCCGAAATTCCCAGCGCATCGAGTCGAGCGAACAAGGCCGGCAGGTCGCCCAGCGGCTGGCTGCCGCGCCACACCACCCCGTCCATATCCAAAATCAAGGCACGAATCGGCATACCACACTCCCAAACGACACCGCGTCGGGGCAAGCCCGACGCGGTCAATGACGAGTTTTACAGCGCCGCTTTGGGCGGCGGTTCGAGCACTTTGTCTACCAGGCCATATTCCGCCGCTTCCTGCGCGCTCATGTAGTAATCGCGCTCGGTATCGCGCTCGATGGCTTCCAGCGGCTGGCCGGTGTGGTGCGCCAGAATTTCGTTCAGGCGCTCCCGCAAGCGCAAAATCTCTTTGGCTTGGATCTCGATATCGGAAGCCTGGCCTTGCGCGCCGCCCAGCGGCTGGTGCATGTGAATGGTCGCATGGGGCAAGGCATATCGCTGGCCTTTGGTGCCCGCCGTCAGCAACACCGTGCCAAAAGAGGCCGTCAGGCCAACCGCCACCGTGCTGATGGGGTTGGTAATCATTTGCATCGTATCGTAAATTGCCAACCCGGCATAGATCTGACCGCCCGGCGAATTGATGTACATTTGGATGGGCGCTTCAGGGTCTTCGCGGTTGAGGTAAAGCAATTGGGCAACGATGAGGTTGGCAACCTGATCGTTGATGGGCGTGCCTACGAACACAATCCGCTCTTTGAGCAGCAGCGAAAAGATGTCGTAGGCCCGCTCGCCGCGCCCAGAGCTCTCGATGACCATCGGGATGACCGCTCGCGGGTCCATCATCAGCCTCCTTACGCCTGCGGGGCGTCGTCTTCAGGGGAAGCCGTTTCCGCAGATTCGGGCTCCGAAGCGGCCTCGGCCTCTTTCTCCGTCGCAGGTTCGCTTTCCTGCGCCTCGGGCGCGGTTGCCGCTTCAGCTTCGCCTTCCTCGGTGCTGGCTTCGCCCTCCTCTGCGGTCTTCTGGGCTTCCTCGGCATCCAATTCGCCTTTGGCGAGGGAAATTACGAAAGCCTCAGCCTGCCCTATCAACTCATCATGAGCGGCGGCGGTCAGCAGTTCTTGAACGAGGGCTTTGTCGCGCCCCAGCTTGCGCGCTTCCTTGGGGTCCATAGAAGCAGCCATCTGCAGCAGATAATTACGGGCTACATCCATCACCTTGTCGGTATCGATCTCCAAATTTTCCTCGCGTGCGATGGCCTCCAGTACCAACCGGCGGCGCACAAAGGGCTCGGCTTCTTCCCGAATTTCTGCTTTCAGCGCTTCTTCATCGGTGCCGCGCTCTTTGAGGTAATCTTCCCACGAGAGGCCGCGCTGCTGAGCCTCGCGCCGATACTCGTCCAAGCGCTCCATTACCTCGTCTTCCACCAGCTGCGGCGGATATTTGAGAGTGGCCTGGGAGACTATTTCGTCCAGCACCGCCGTGAGATACTCGACGTCGTAAGTTTGCTGCTTCTGCTGCATTAGTGATTCCCGCACGCCTTTCCGCAAATCTTCGGCGTCTTGGGCGCCCAGTTGCTGGGCAAAGTCGTCGTCCAAGTCAGGCACACTGCGCCCCTTGACTTCCACCACCTCGGCTTTGACGACCACCGTCTTGCCGCGCAGCGTTTCGTCTTCTTCGTCGTCGGGGTAAGTGTAAGTCAGCGTCTTGGTATCACCCGCTTTGGCGCCGACAAACTCCTCCGGGAAACCTCGGTAAGGCCACTCTCCGTCGTGCGGCTCCTTTTCGATGAGCACCGGATGGTTTTGGTCGGCGAAGAGCGGTTCGCCGTCTTCGTGGCCCTCTTCGTAAGCCTCGACGTTCACATACACCACGTCGCCCACTTCGGCGGGGCGATCTACAGGCTCCAACACAGCGAACATCTGGCGATAGGCCCCAATGACCTTCTCTACCTCGCCCTCGTCGAGTTCGGGCGGCTCGTAAGGCAGCCGCACGCTGCGGTAATCGCCCAATTCCACATCGACGGCCAGCGGCACCAGCAGCTTGAACGTCGGCGGGTCTTCCGAAACGATTTCCTCCAGCTTTCCAGGGCCATAAGGTGCGATTTCGGCTTCTGCCAACGCTTTGGGGTAATACTCGTCCAGCAGGCGTTCCAAAGCCTCTTCACGGATGGCCTCTTCGCCCACGCGCCGAGCGACGAGTTCGTAAGGCGCTTTGCCGGGGCGAAAGCCGGGAATCTTCATCCGGCGGGCATATTCGCGCGCCACACGGCGTTTGGCGCGTTCCAGTTCCTGGCTATCCAACACCAGCGTCAGTTCGGCTTGATGGTCTTCGCGGATGGTGGTTGTAACTTTCAAGGCTCTACCTCACAAAAAGAATCCGGGATACGCGGCGCAATTATATCACCGGTGGCCTGCCCAGCCACCGGTTTTGCCTCCATTGCTTCCTTTTACCTACTCAAGCGGCCTTTCAATGGGCATGGTGGGACTCGAACCCACACGCCTCGCGGCAACAGATCCTAAGTCTGTCGCGTCTGCCAATTCCGCCACATGCCCGCGCGCCCCATTATACCGCGGTTGAAGCCGTCGAATGGCGCGCCAAGAGGCGAACGATGGCACACCTCTTGCACCTTCGAGAGCGCCTGCCATTCCATCTCAAGGAGTTCGTCATGCACACCTCTCTCACCCCGCAAGATCTGCGCATGTGGCTTGGTGGCCTGGTCTTCCTGCTCGGCATGGCCACCTTCGTGATGGGCGTGTTCGTGCTCGTTGCCCGCGCGATGAACCGCGACATTCAACGCGTGGCTGCCCACACCGCCCGCCTGGCTCAAAAGGGCCTGGTCGAAGATGCCTCCGGCCTGGTCGGCAACGCTTCGGCGCTGGTGAGCGCCCTCACGCGGCTGGTACAAACCACCGCGGGCGTTGGCATTTTCCTCATCGTCCTCGGCCTGGCGCTGATGTACTTTCCTTACCAATACATTTTGCCTCTCCACTAACCCGCTTCGCGCCCGCACCCTGCGAGGTTTCCCATGCCAACCCAGCCTTTTCTTTTCGCCCTCCAACAACAGCTGCCGCCTGACGCCTTCCCCTGGGTGGTGACCGCGCTGATGCACGACCCGCTGATATGGGAAGCGCTCCACAGCGGCCTGGGGGAACACGCGTTGGAAAGCCTGGGAGCCACGCCCTCCGCCTGGCACCCGGGCGCCCTGGCGCGGTTGGCGCTGGAACACGCCCCCCAACAAGCAAACACCACCCCCGAAAGCCCTTCCCTGCCGCCGAGCACCCTGGCCGACGCCGCCCGTCTGGCGCTGACGCTGCAAGCCTTCCGCGACGACAACGGTGGTTGGGAAGGCCTGACCGAGTTTCTGGAAGGCCCGCCCACAGCGTGGCGCACGCCGCTGGCCTGTGTGCTTTCCTGGGCCGACGATGCCCCCGCCCTGCTCGACGCCATCGCCGCCTTGCCTCACGGCCCCACCCTGGCGTTACATGCCTTGCTGTGCCAGCCCACCCCGCCGGAAACCCAAGCCGTGCGCTTGGCCGAATTCCTGCGGCGGTTGCCGCCCGAACCGCGTCTGAGCACGGCCTGGGAACTCCAGCGCTGCCGCCCCGAACTGGCCCGCGCCGTGGCCTCGCAAATCACCACACAATCCCTTCCCGCGCCTTACGACGGATGGCAACATGCCCTCCGCTCCGCCGCCAAAGGCCAGCCCGAAGAAGCCCAAACCGCCCTCGCCGAGGCGTGGGAAAACCTGCGCCGTCTCGGCGGCTTGCTGGCAGCCCAACAGGCTCAGCTGGCTGCCTCACAGGGCGATTTACCCACCGCACTCACCGCATGGGAACAAGCCGCCGCGCATCTGCCTTCCCGCCCCGAAGTGCTGGCGCGCCATGCGCTGGCGCTCCACCGCGCCCGCCGCACCGACGAAGCCCGCGCGCTGCTCCCCGAAACGCCGCGCCACCCCGCGCTGCAAGTCGCTGCCGCGCACCTGCTGCAAACCAGCCACCCCGAAACCGCTCGCACCTACGCCTTGGACGCACTGGCCCGTCTTGCCGACTTGCCCGCCGACCTGCTGCGCACCTTGGCCGAAACCCTGGCCACCTTGGAAGAACCCGCCGCCGCAGCGCGGGGTGCCTTACGGCTGGCCGCTGCCCGCCCGGCCGACGTGCAGGCGCTCGACCTCGCCGCCAAGACCGCCCTTCAAGCTCAGCGCTCGGCCGAGGCTGCCGAAGCAGCCTTTCTCGCCCATCGGCTTGCCCCCACCGCAGCCCGCCTCCGCCGTCTGGCCGAAGCCCAAGAAGCCGCCGGGCTGCTTCACGAAGCCCTGCAAAACCGCCGCCTGCTGGCCAAAGATGCCGAGGCCACCCCTGAAGACCACCTCGCCCTGGCCCGCCTCGCCCTGCGCGCCGACCTGCCCGAAGAAGCCCGCCGCGCCGCCGAAACCGTGCTGGAACATGCGCCCGACCACCCTCAGGCGCTCACCATCGTGGGAGAAGTGCTGGCCCGAGAAGGCCACCTCGAAGACGCCCGCCGCCGCCTGGAAGAAGCCATCGCCCATCACCCCGCCGACGCCCGCCCCTACCTGGCATTGGCCAACGTCGTCGCCCAAACCGACGGGGAAGCCGCCGTCCTCGACATTCTCCAAACCGCTACCCACGCCCTGCCCCATGATGCAGAAATCCACTACCACTTGGGGCAATACCTACTGGCCCAAAACCGCCCCGGCCACGCCCGCGCCGCGCTGGAAACCGCCCACCGCCTGGCGCCCCAACGCGCCGACATTGCCGCGACCTTAGCCGCCACTTATCTGGCCCTTGGGGAACCCACCGCGGCCCGCGATCTGCTCCATCGCTACCACCGCGATATGCCCACACCCAAAACCGCGCGCCTACTGGCGCAGGCGCATCTGGCCGCCGACGACCCCCACGCTGCGGCGGCCCTCCTCGCTCCCTTCTCCCAGCAGCCCGACGCCACACCGCACGACCTTTACCTCTACGCCCAAGCCCTCCTGGCTACACAAACCGACCCCGAACGCGCCGTTCATGCCCTCCAGCTGGCCATCAGCCGCCTGCCGCAGGAAAACCCCACGCCCGACGACGCTCTCTTGCGCGCCGACATCCTCGCAGCCCTTGCCCAAGCCCATCGCCAACAACGAAACCTCACCGAAGCCCTGGAAGCCTATCGGCAGGCCCTTCAAGCACTGCCGGCCGAGCACCCCCACCGCCAACGAGCCATTGCCATCGGGCTGGCAGAAACCGCCCTGCGCCTCGAACGGCCGGAAATCGGCCTCGCCGCCCTCGAAGACGCCATCCAACACGGTCCCACCCCGCGGCTGAGGCAACTCCAAGCCGAAGCCTACCGCCTGCTCAACTTCCATGACCAAGCCATCGACGCCGGTTCCGACGCCCTCCGCCTGAGCCACCACGACCCGGAAATCGCCCACTGGTATGCCAGCCTGCTATTGGACCTCGGAGAAGCCGCTCGCGCCGCCGACGTTCTCGAAAGCAACACCGTCCTCCAGCCGCACAACCCCAAAATTGCCCTGCTGCTGGCAAAAATTCACCACGCGTTGGGGCAAACGCAAGAAGCCGTGGCCGCGCTCCAACCCTTTTTGCAGGACGTCGACCACACCACCCCCGCGTGGTGCGCCGAAGCCGGCACACAGCTGCTCGCGTTGGGACAAACTGAAGCCGCTGTGCGCTGTTTGCAACGCGCCACCCACGACAAAGGCGCTCCCGCCCAATGGCACCTCGCGCTGGTGCGCGCGCTGCAAGAACAAGACGCCTTCGAAGCCGCCACCCAAGCAGCGCTGCACGCCCTCCAGCAAACTGAAGACAACCAGCCCGACGAAACGGAAGCCCGCATCGCGCTCCACCTTGCCATCGTGCAGAACGCTCTGGCCCAAGGGCGGCCGCGGCACGCGGCCAAAGCGCTGAACCGCGCCCTGGAAGCCTGCCCGCGGGCATTTTCGCTGCTGAAATCTGCCGTGGAACTATGGCGCGCCATCGGCGACTTGCCCAAAGCCCTGCAAGCCGCCGAAGAGGCCCTAGTGCTCCACCCCGAAGACCTTCCGCTGCGGCTGGAGGCCCTCGCGCTGGCGCGAGCGCTGTTGCAAGCCGAACGCGTCCACCGCCTGCTGCAAGCCTCGCCCACGGCCAACACCGCCGAACACTTGGCCGAGTGGCTGGCGGCGCGCGCCGAGGCCGCGCTGGCCCAAGGGGCCGAAGTGGCCGCGGCCGACGCCATCGCCCAGGGGCTGGAATACGCCCCCGAATCGCCTCACTTGCTGGCCCTCCAAGCCAGGCTGACCGCCCGGCGCGTCGACCTCGCCGAAGGGCAGCGCCTGCTGGATGCCGCCGTCGAGCACGCCCCCGCCCCCACCGGTGAAGCCCTGCCGCCCACCGCCGCGTTGACGGCTTGGGCAGCCATCGCCGATGCCGCGGCCGAACTCCAGCGCTGGCATATCGCCCATCTCTTCGCCGACCATGTGGCCGAGGCTTGCCCCCACAGCCCCGCCGCCGCCCTGCGCAAAGTGCGCTTGCTCACGTTGCAAGCCGAGAGCTACCACCGCTGCCGAGCAGTCGAAGCCGTAGCCGCTCGGCCCGACGCCCAAGTCTTGAACGCCGCGGCACAAGAGGCGTGGCAAACCGCCCTCGAAACCACAGCCCAAAGGCTGGGCATGGCGGCCACGCCCGAAGGTTACCAGCAACACCCCGCATTGCACCGCTGGTACGCGCGCGGCATGGCGGCCTTCCAGGGGCGCTTGAACGCGCTGCTCTTGCAAGAACCGCCCACCCCCAGCGACCTGGCTGCCGGACTGGACGCCCTCCGCCGCCGGGGTATGCCCATGCAAAACGCGCTTCCGGCCTTCCAAAACGACCCGCTCGTCCAATTCCATCACGCGCTCCTGCTGGAAAGCCTGCCCGCCGGCGACCTGAAGGCCGCGCTGCAAGCCGCCCAACGCGCTCGCGAACGACGTCCCCATTGGGCTGCCGCCCATTTCCTGGTCGCTCGCCTTGCCAACCGGCTGAGCGAGCTGAGCCTCGCGGAAGAAGCCATTATCGCCGCCCTGCACCTCGCCCCCGACGAACCCCGATGGCACGCCCTGGCCGCTTCCATCTACACCGACCTGCACCATGAAAAACAGACCCTCCATCACCTGCGGGAAGCCGTCCGCCTGGAGCCGCAACACCTGCCGCATCACCTGGCCTTGGCCGAAGCCGAAATAGCACGCGGCGACCTGGAAGCCGCCCACAGCGCGCTGGCGACTGCCCTGAGCCATCACCCCGAGCATCCCCGCCCGCACCTGCTGCTCGCACAGGTGCTCTTCCGCCTGGGGCGGCTGGACGAAGCCGCGCAGCACGCCGAAACCGCGGCGCGGGCCGAGCGCCACGCGGCCGAGCCGGTGATGCTTCGCATCCAGATCGCGCTTGCCCAACAAGCGCCCGAAACTGCCCTTCAACACGCCCGTCGCTGGCTACAAAGCCATCCCTTCGACCCCGAAGCCACACGCTACGCGGCCAACGCGCTGCTGGCAATGGGAGAGGCCGAAGAAGCCCTCCGCCTCGTGGAAGAAACGCTGCCACACACCCCCGACGACATGGAGCTCAACATCCTGCGAGCGGAACTACACCGTCAAATCGGCGGCCCCAAAGCAGCGGTGGAAATCTGGCGCGGGCTGTTGGCTTCCCGCCCCAACGTGCCGACCCTGTGGTTGGGGCTGGCCGAAGCCCTGGCAGCCAGCCGCCAATTGGACGCCGCCCGCGCGGCCGCCCGCAAAGCCCTGCGCGGCATAGATGCCCTGCCCCCCGAAAGCCGCGTCCGATTGCACATGCTGTTGGGCAGCCTCGCCAAAGAGTCAGGCCAGCTCGATCAAGCGCTTTATCACTTCAGCGCAGCCGTGCGTCTGGCGCCCAAACACATGGAAGCCCTGCTCAAACTGGCGCAAGTGCAAAGCGACCGCCGAGAATACGCCGCCGCCTTGCAAACCCTGGAAGCCGCCCAACGGCTCGCCCCGGAAGACAGCCGCCCCTACTACCAGGCAGGCATGATCTACAAAGCCGTTCGCGATTACGAAAACGCCGAAGCCATGTTCCGCAAAGCGGCTCAACTCGCCCCTGGCGATTTCCGCATCCGCCGCCAATTGGCAGCCGTTTCGGTGATCAACCTCATCCCCTCTTAGTTCCTCGACCATCATCTACCGACTTTCATCTACCGACGAGCAATCATGCTCCCTCCGAGGCTTTCCATGAGCGATTTTTCCACTCCCACCCCCCTTCCTCGCCGCCAGTGGCTCCGCCTGCTCCGCACCGGCATCGACGTGCACGCCTGGGATTTCGTGCGGCAGGCCGCCGACCGCTACCTTCAGGCCATCCCGCACGACCTGGAAGTGCAACACCTGCAAGCCAAAGCCTTGTTGGAATCGGGCGACCGCGGGCGCGCCTTCCAGCTTGCCTCGGCGGTCGCCCTGGCCGACCCCGAAGACGCCGCCGCCCACGCGGTGCGTTTGCAGGCCTTGCCGCTCACCGCCCCTTCCGAAACCCGCGCCGAAATCATCGGGGCGCTGGCGGCGTTAGGGCATTCCCCAAGCGGCCAGACGCCGCCTGCGTGGAGCACCGCCCTCCGACAGGCTTACGCTGCCCTGCGCCAACAAGACCTGGAAGCCGCGCAAGCAGCGCTCTTCCCCGCTTTGCCGGGCAACGGGCACATCCCTCTGCTGGCCGTAGCGCACCTGCGCCTGGTCTGGGCCCAGCGCGATTGGGCAGCCACGCTGCACCTGGCGCGCACCTATCACCAGCGCTGGCCCGAGGTGCTGGCTTTCCGGTTGATTTTGGCCCATCAACTGGCCGAAAGCGGCCAGGAAGCCGAAAGCGTGGCCATGTTGCACGGGGTGGCAGCCGCCGACCCGGCAGGGCAAGTGCTGCGCCGCTTGTTTGGGGAAGACCACCCCTATTGGGCGCTCTGGCCCAAGGCGCTGGCCGCGCCGCTGGACCTTCCCCTGCCCGCCGCGGTCGCGTCGGCGCTGGGGCGCAACCGCCTGCCTGCAACCGAGCCCTCGTTGTCGAAATCCCCCGCGCCTCAGTCTGATGCGGCCGCCGCCCCGCCACCCGACGGCGAAAACCTGCAATCAACGCCAGCAAACGCGGCGGCTGAAAGGCCCTCGCCTGCCGCGGCAAGAGGCAAAACCGCCGCGCGGCCATCCGCCTCTTCCAACCCTGCACCCGTTGCAAACTCTGCGCCGCGCCGCTCACCAGCCGCCGCTCACCGCTCCGCTTCCGCTTCGTCGCCGGCAAATCGAAGACGCCCCAAAACCACCCCCTCCTCCGCACCCGAAGATTCCCACCGCAATGCTCGCGCCGCCGAACGCGTGCTTTCCCAAGCCGCCCGCCGCTTGAAAATGGCTCACCTCGTCCACACCGAAGGCCGTTTCCCCGTCTATGTCATCTTCAGCACCCGCAGCGGCCTGGAAAAACATTACGGCCAAAGCACCGCCAAGATTATCTTGCGCCACATGCACACCTTAGCCAAAGCCGTGGGCGCGGCGCAAGATTGGGAAGCCACGGTGCTGCTGGCCGACGACGCCGCTTCGGCCCGCGAACACGGCATCAAGCCAGTGCCCCCTGAGGACCCGTGGGCACTGAAAAAGCAATTGGCCTCTCTCGATGCCGCCTTGGGGCGCAAAGGCAGCATGATTGGCGCGCTGCTCATCGTCGGCGGGCCGGAAGTCGTCCCCTTCCACCACCTGCCCAACCCCTTGGAAGACGAAGATGACTGCGTGCCCTCCGACAACCCTTACGGCGCCATCGACGAAAACTACCTTGCGCCGACGTGGCCGGTAGGGCGGCTGCCGGGCAGCGCCGACGGCGACGCCACGCTGCTGTTGGGGGCCCTGCGCCGCATGACGGCCGAACACCGCGCTCGGCAACAGGCCATCGCGTGGTACCGCCGCTGGTGGAACGCCTTGCGCGCCCGCGTGCCGTTCCTGCGCCGCCGTTGGCTGCCCAGTTTGGGCTACACTGCCGAAGTGTGGGAAAAAGCCGCCCGGGCCGTGTTCAAGGAAATCGGCACGCCGCGCGCCCTGCTGGCCTCGCCGCCGCTGCACACCGAGGCCCTGGGGATGTTGCCGCGCACCACGCTGGCATATTTCAACCTGCACGGCCTGGCCGACGCCGCCGCATGGTACGGCCAGCGAGACCCAACCCATGCCCTGCCCAGCGCGCCCGATTACCCCGTCGCCCTGCGGCCGGAAGACATCCCACCCAAAGAGCAAGCGCCGCGCGTGGTCTTTTCCGAAGCCTGCTATGGGGCCTTCCTGCAAGACAAAACCCCCAACAATGCCATGTGCCTGCGCTTCCTCTACGCGGGCAGCCAGGTCTTCGTAGGCTCTACCGTGACGGCCTATGGTGCGGTGACCACTCCGCTCTCAGCCGCCGACCTGCTGGGCGCGCTCTTCTGGCAGCGGCTCAAACTGGGCCTGCCTGCAGGGGAAGCCCTGCGGCAAGCCAAATACCTCTACGCGCGCCAGATGCACCAACGCTTCGGCTTCCTGGATGGCGAAGACCAAAAGACCTTGATTTCTTTCGTGCTCTACGGCGACCCCCTGTATCATCCTTCTGGAAGGCAACGGCTGTGGGGCAAAGGGGTCTTGCGTCCCAAAGAGCCGCTCAAAGCGCCTCTCGCCGAGGAACGCGCCACGGTTGCCGAAACGCTACCGCCCCGCATGAGCAAACGCATCAAGGCGATGGTGGAAACTTACCTGCCAGGCCACGAAAGCATCGACATGCTGTTGGCCGAAGAAACGGTGGAAACCGCCGCCAAGGGCCAAAGCGGCAACAAGCGTGTGGCTCGCAAAGTGGCCGTGGTCAGCAAGCGCATTGCCGTCGGCGGCATGACGCACCGACATTTCATGCGCGTGGCTATGGACACCCACGGGAAGGTGCTCAAGGTGAGCGTTTCGCGATGAAAATGGG
Source organism: uncultured Anaerolineaceae bacterium (assembly GCA_964450875.1). Classification (GTDB taxonomy): domain Bacteria; phylum Chloroflexota; class Anaerolineae; order Anaerolineales; family DRMV01; genus DRMV01. The sequence goes on from CAYVHG010000056.1 coordinate 17,774, forward strand.
GAAGGCGCCGCGGCAGGGCCAGGGCAGCGAGCAGCAAGCAGGCTACGCCGTGGGCGCCTCCCTTTCTGCGCCGACCCGCACCAGGGGGAAAATCAGGGCCAAAACCAGCGCCAACAAGGCCAAAGCCAGCCCCACGCCGAACATATCGGCCCACCAGCCCAGCAGCAGCGCCATGCCCGAGGCCAAAATCGTGCGGACGACCGATTCCACCGAAAGGCCGGAAGCCATGACCCGGCTTTCGATCTGGTCGCTGATGTAGGCGACGTTCATGGGGCGGCGCAGGTTGTGCAAAATGTAGAAACCGAGGAAAGCGACCACGGCAACGACATCCCACCCCACCCAGGTCATCAAACCAGCGAAGAACAACAGCGCTACACCCCCCAAGAACGAGAGGTTGATGGCGCGTTCCAAGTCACGGAAACGACGGCTAAAGCGGTCGGCGTGCCGTGAAGCGTAGCTGGTGCTCTGATAAATCAAAAAGTACACCACCCCAATGACCACCGCGCTGCGCTGTTTGCCCGTGTAGGCCAAGAAAATGGGCAGCGCCAGCGCCCATTGTTCCAAAATCGGCTGCAAGTAGTCTTTGCTGGCCTTGAACAGCGCCATGAAACTGGCGCTGTTGAGAATGGCCTTCCAGGCGCTGCGGTCGGTGAACATGCTCTTGAAGGCCGCCAACGTCTGCCGCGCCTGCTCGCCCATCGCGCGCCATTCCACCCGCGAGAGCTCGCCATCCAGTTCAGGGGGGTAAGTAGCCAAGTTGATGAAATCCAGCACATACGGCACTGCCGCGGCCAGGAACATGACGCGATAGCTGCCGGTGTAAAACGCCAAAGCAGCAGCAATCAGCGCGTTGATTGCCGAACCGAACTGAGAAGCCGAGCGCGTGCGGCCGTAGTAGGCCACCTTCAAATGCGTCAGATCATTCTGCTTGAGGTATTCGAGAATCAAAGCCTTGTGCGTGCCCGAGCGGAAGGCCTCGCCGACCGCGAAGAGCACCATAGCCAGGGCAAACCACCAGAAATCGTGGCCCACATAGAAAGCACCAAACGCCACCAAATAACCGCCGAACGCCATCAGCATGGCCTTCCGGCGACCAATGGCATCGGCAAACACGCCGGTGGGCACTTCCAGCAAATAGGTGGCGGTATCGCGAATCGCGTAGAGCGTGCCAATGAGGGTAAAACTCAACCCCGCATCGCGCAAGAACAGAATAAGAAAGGGGTCGAAAAAGCGCAGGTTCTTCAAAAAGCCATAAAGCGCAAAACGCGGAAACATCTTGTCTCGCCACCAGTTCACGGCAACACCTCCAAGGCTTACCAGTAACTATGGGAAAGTGGTAGTATTGTACCCGAAGGGGAAGCCGCTCATGGAAAGAAAACGCGAGTTCTACGCCGAAATCCGCGAATGGGTAGGAGAAAGCGCCTACCGTCGCGGAGAAGCATACATGCGAGAAGGGCGGGTACGCCACCCCAGGCGGCAAGGGCGCGTGCTGGAAGCCCTATGCCAAGGGCAAGCCGTTCTGCCCTACCAAGTGTGGGTGCGGCTGGCAGAAGATGGCAGCATCCTCCGCGCCCGCTGCACCTGCCCGGCGGGAAGCACAGGCCACTGCAAGCATGTGGCCGCAGTGCTGCTCTTGTGGCATACTCATCCGGAAAAATTTGCGCCCTTCCCGCCGCTGGCCCCACTCCTTGCCAAGCGAGAGAAAGAAGACCTCATTCGCCTCATCCTTCGCATGGTGGCGCGCTACCCCGACCTGGCGCTCTGGGTCGTCGCGGATAGCGAAACGGTGGACAAGACTTGACGCCTGCCGCCAAGCAGGCTACAATCAAAGCGTCGTACCACAATTGCATACCACAACCTTCGGGGCAGGGTGAGCGGCTGCGGCTGCAATTCCCGACCGGCGGTAAAAGCCCGCGAGCGCCCTCTGAGGGTGCAGACCCGGTGTAATTCCGGGGCCGACGGTAAAGTCCGGATGGGAGAAGGTTGGCTGGCGCGTTGCACAGTCGTGCAAGGTGCTGGTTTGCGTGCCTTTGGCGCGCCCCGCGGCCCCGAAAACGGCAAGAGCGTTTTCGGGGTTTTCGTTCCACGGCGGCGCGCGCCCGCGCCGCGTGCCTTCCCCGCCCCGTAGGTCACGGGGCGGTTGCTTTTGCCCCGCCCCCGCGAGGATGCCCCCATGAACCTGGCCCACACCCGTCGCATGGTCTTCCGCACAGCCCGCCGCAACCGCCGCCGCGTGCGCCACACCTTCCTTTCCGTGGCCGCGGCGCTGCTGCTGTGGTGGGCACTGGTGCGGCTGCTCAACTTGCCGGAATTCCTCCTTCCCACCCCGTGGGAAGTCGCCGCGCGCGGCTGGCAAGCCCTCGCAGACGGCACTTTGCTCCACCACACGTGGATCACGCTCCAAGAGGTGCTTTCCGGCCTGGCCTTGGGCGCTGGCAGCGCGACGTTGTTAGGCTACGCGCTGGCAAAATCGCGCACCTTGGAACGCCTGCTCGCGCCCTACCTCGTCGCGAGCCAATCGGTGCCCATCGTTGCCATTGCCCCCTTGCTCATCATCTGGTTTGGCACCGGCCTGCTGGCGAAAACCCTGATTTGCGCCCTGATCGTGTTCTTCCCCGTGCTGGTGAACACGGTGGTGGGCATCCGCAGCGTGCCCGAAGAGCTGCGCGACCTACTCCATTCGTTAGACGCCACGCCGTGGCAAGTCATCCGCTATCTGGAAATTCCCGCAGCCATGCCGGTGTTTCTGGGGGGGCTGCGCATCGGGGCCACCCTCTCGGTCATTGGAGCGGTAGTCGGCGAATTCGTAGCCGCCGACAGCGGCCTGGGGTTCCTCATCAACCTGGCGCGCGGGCGCTACGACACCCCGTTAGTCTTCGTCGCCGTCTTCACCCTCATCGGCCTCGCCTTGGCCCTTTACGGCGGCGTGCTCGCGCTGGAACGCCACTTCCTGGCCTGGCAAGCCCCCGCCGGGAAGCCCCGCCGCTATTGACCGCCGCCAAAAAGTAGTTCGTTCATCCAAACCTTCCTTGGAGGTGCTTTCCCCATGAAACGCATCATCACCACCTTAGCGTTGCTGCTTGCCGCTGCTCTGCCCCTTGCTGCTTGCAGCTCACAAAAGGCGGCCACGCCAACCGCCCAACCGCTGGTTCACATTCGACTGCCGATGGGCTACATCCCCAACATTCAATACGCCCCCTTCTACGTCGCCAAAGAAAAAGGCTACTATCGGCAAGCCGGGTTCGATGTCGATTTCGACTACAGCTTCGAAACCGACGGCGTGGCGTTGGTTGGGGCGAACAAGCTGCCCTTTGCCATCGTCTCAGGCGAACAGGTGCTGATGGGGCGCGACAAAGGCCTGCCGCTGGTGTATGTGATGGCATGGTGGCAGAAATATCCCGTCGTGGTCATCGCCGACGCCAAACTCGGCCTGAAAACCCCCGCCGACCTGAAAGGCAAGCGCATTGGGCTGCCTGGGCTGTTCGGCGCCAACTACATCGGGCTGGTAGCGCTGCTACACGAATTCGGCCTCACTCCCCATGACGTCACCCTCGACTCCATCGGCTTCAATCAGGTCGAAGCCTTTGCCAGCGGCAAAGAGCCCATTGTCGTGGGCTACGTCACCAACGAGCCCATTCAACTCAAAGCCCAAGGCTTCGACATTACCACTTTCCCAGTGGCCGATTACGTCGACCTGGCTTCCAACGGCATCATCACCAACGAAACGCTCATCGAAGAAAACCCCGATATGGTCCACCGCTTCGTGCGTGCCACGCTGCGCGGCCTCAACTACACCATCCATTACCCGAACGACGCTTACGAAATCTCCACGAAGTATGTGGAAGGGCTGGACAAAGCCGACCGTGACGTGCAAATGCAAATTCTCTCGACCGCAATTGCCTACTGGAAAGGCGACCCTCTTGGCTATACGAACCCCAG
>CAYVHG010000057.1:0-4295 GCA_964450875.1 uncultured Anaerolineaceae bacterium
GCCGTAATAAAACAGCGCGAAAAGAGCCCACGCCAAAACCGGGCTAAAGGCTACAACCCACGCCCGCAAGTGAAACCACCACGAAGCCTTGGGATGCGTGCGCCACCAAACCCACACGGCAGCGGGCAACACCATCAAAGCCAAGTCATAACGCGTCAGCACCACAAGCCCGCCCACGGCCAACACACGGAAGGCCCGCTGCGGGCGCTGGGCGCGGGCCTCCGCCCAGCCTCGCACCTGCCACGCGAACCACGCCAGCAAAACATACGCCAGAGGGGATTCCAGCCCCGCTGTGGTGTAGTCGAAAAAGCCCTTACTGGCAACCAACAGCAGCAACATCACAACATACACGCCCCCATCCCGCCGCGCCCACGCATACAACACGACCAAGAGCGCCGCATCCAACACCACCGCCACGCCCAACGCGTTTAGGAAAACATGAGGCGAAACCAAACGGGGCAACAGTAAAAGGAAGAACCACAGGGGGCTGGTAAACGCCTGCACCCGCTCGTGGGGGTTCCACCGCAAGCCGTGCCCGGCCATAACCTGCTCTAAAGTGCGAAAGGTGATATACCCATCGTCGCAAACCCACGCAATGCGCAGTACCAGCGCCAAAAACGCCACTGCCCCCACCACCGCCAGCAGACGCTTCGCGTACCCGACGCCGCGGTCACCCAGCCATGCTTGTCTGACATTAGAGCGTTGTTGCCACATCGTGCTCTCCCAACCGAGGTTCAATTCTCCCTATTATCTCACAAAACCGCCCAAAAGCCGGTGTTTTCTCGCTCGCCGCACTTGCCACACGCCTGCGGGCGCGCTATAATCCTTCCCGCCCGCGAGGGCCGGTTGCGAGGATTCTGCTTTGGGACGAGGTGCATCATGCCGGTTTACACTTATCGTTGCGACGTCTGTGGCTTCACTTTCGATCAACGCTTAGGCTTCAACGACCCCCACCCTTCCCGCTGCCCGGAATGCGGGGCAGAGGCGTTGCACCGCGTTTACAAACCGGTAGGGATCGTGTTCAAAGGCTCCGGCTTCTATGCAACCGACCATCGTTCCCCCTCTGGCACCCAAAGCAACGGGAACGGTAAATCGGCCGAGAGCCCGACGCCAGCCGAAAGCAAAACGGGCGCGCCGGCTTCGGAAAGCAAACCGGCGGCTTCCCCACCCGAAAAGAAAAGCACCACCCCTGCCGCGGCCAAAACTTCCTGAACGCGGCATGGTATAATCCGCCGCATGGCTAAGAAACCACTCCCACCTTCCAACTCACAACCCCTGGTCGTCAGCGCTTTCTACATCCTCATCGTGGTAGCCTTCGCGGCGGGGCTGTTCGCGGGCTTCCTGATCTGGGGCGCAGAGCACACCCAAGCGCCGCAGCAGGCCGCGGCACAAAACCAAGCCCCCCAAGCCGCAGCGCAGCCCACCCAAGGGGAACCCCAACGCTACGACGTCTCAACCGATGACGATCCCGCGCTGGGGCCTGCCACCGCTCCCGTGACCATCATCGAATTTTCCGACTACCAGTGCCCCTACTGCCGCCGGTGGGCCGAGCAGGTCGAAGGCCAGCTGCTCAAAACCTACGGCGACAAGATCCGCATCGTCTATCGCGACTTCCCGTTGACGCAAATTCACCCCGAAGCCCTGCCCGCAGCCGAAGCCGCCGATTGCGCGGGCGAACAAGGCAAATACTGGGAATACCACGACGCCCTCTTCGAGCAATCGCAAGGGCTGGGGCAAGAAGCCTACCTGGCTTACGCCAAAGCCCTGGGGCTGAACATCGACCAGTTCCAACAATGCCTGCAAGAACACCGCTATCGGGACGAAATCCAGGCCGATGCGCAATATGCAGCCCAATTGGGCGTGCGCTCGACGCCGACGTTCTTCATCAACGGCATTCCGGTGGTGGGCGCTCAGCCCTTCAGCGTGTTCAAGCAAATCATCGACAAAGAGCTCGCCTCGCAGCAATAACCTCGTTGCCCGCCGACAAAAAACGCCCCGCCATGTGCGGGGCGTTTGGCATATGGGCGGTGTGCTCAGCGCCAACCTCACGGCGAAGAAGCCAAAAGCGCCTCATACGCCGCCGTCAGCGCCGCCCATTCCTCCAGCGAAAGGGTTTCCGCCCGACGACGAGGGTCGATGCCCGCGCCTTCCAACAATGCCAACACCTGCGCTGGTTTCCAGCCCAGGCCAGCGGCCAGTGCGTTCCGCAGGGTCTTACGGCGCTGGGCGAAACCGGCCTTTGCCAGCCGAAAGAAAGCATCCAATTGGGCTTCCGGCACCCGCGGCGGCGTCACATCCACCCGCACCACTGCGGAATCCACCTGTGGGCGGGGGTAAAACGCCCCTGCAGGAAGGCGCGCCGCGAGCCGGGCTTCCCCAAACACCTGCACACTGAGCGCCAGCAAGCTCATCCGCGGCGGTCGGGCCGTGATGCGCTCGGCCACCTCCCGCTGCACCGTCAGCACGACCCGCTCAGGCCGCGCCCCCGTCCCCAACAAATGCCGAAAAACCGCCGAGGTGATGTAGTAGGGGATATTCGCCACGACCTTGTAAGGGCCACCGCCCATCAGCGCGGCGATGTTCTGTTGCAAGACATCGCCAAACACCAACCGGACGTGGGGGTAAGGGCGCAGCACGGCCTCCAAGGGCGGGCGCAGACGCTCGTCGAGTTCCACCGCAACCACCCGCCCCACCCGCTCGGCCAGCAACACCGTCAGGCTGCCCACGCCGGGGCCGATTTCCAGCACCGCATCGTCGGGGGCGAGGTCGGCGGCTGCCACCACCTTTTGCAGCCCCGCCGGGCTGACAAGGAAATTCTGCCCCAGACGCTTGTCGGGGCGCAGCCCATATTGCCGTAAAAGTCGAGGAACGTTTAGGGAAGGATCCACGGAATCTGGCTCGGAGGAGGCGGCGGGGCCACGAAGCAGAGCGTCGTCCACTGATGCCACGACTGATAATCGCTATCGGTGTAGCCGAGGTCAATCCAATAGCGGCCGGGAATGCCGCCGCCGATGTCGGCAATGACGCCAAAGCCATAGCCGGGCACATACACTTTTTGCCCTGCCATGGAGTGATACCACGAGCGCTTGACCGCCACGATGCCCTTGCGAAGCGTAGCGCCGCTAAAGGTCTTGTCCGAACAGTGACCTACCCCCAACCGACAGGGAGAATACGAAGTGGCGTACACCCGCAGCACCCGCCAGCACTTCACCGGGCCGTCGGGGGTCTGCAAGGTCTGCACCGTGATTTTAGTGCCGTAGCCCACGATGCGCGGCTTGGGTGGAACTGCCAACCAGGAAGCCTCCACCTCACGGCCGATTTCCTTTCCGTCTTCGTAGCGCACCCGCACCCGCTGCACTTGCAAACCGTACTGCCCTTCTTGCACCACTTTGACGGTATCGAGGGGCAAGTCATCCCGCGGCTCGGTTTTAGAAGCGAAAGCCACGGGCAACTGCCGCAATTGCACGGCCTCCCACAAGCGGTGCAACACCACCGTGCCCTTGGCAGGAAGGGCGGTCTCATCGGCGGGCGTGGTGGTTTCCAAGCCCTGGGGGGCAAGGTTTGCCTCGGCCAGCGCCTGCCCCACCGTTGGCGCGGCGCTCGCCCAGGAAAGCGCTTGTGCGCCCGCCCTCACCTTCAACGGCACCGCTCGGCGCAGGGAAGCCTTCAAGCCCGAAAGCGGGGGCTGCCAGGCCGCAGGCGCCAACCGGTCGCCTTCGTGCAACGTCACACCGTTCCGCCAAAGCGCCTCGCCCAGGGAAGCCGCCGCCGTCTCGAAAGTGAGCGGTGCGCCATCCACCTGAACGGTCAGCCGCGCCAAAGGCCGCACCTGCACCACCGCCCAACCCTTCGAAGGCAGCGGCTGGGCGGGCTTCCAAGCCTGGCCGTTGACGGTCAAAACCGCGCCGACGGGCAACGGCACGCCCACGGCCTTCAACGCCTCGGCGGGCGTCGTGGCCCCTGGGGCCCACCGCACCATCCCAGGCATCACCACCCAGGCGCCCGAAGGAACAGCAGGAGCGGGCGTAGGCTCGGCGGCGCGCGCAAAAACGGGGAAGCCCAAAAGCAAGACCACCCCGAGCAACCACCCAACCCCATGCTTGCCTACGCCGCGCATAGCCGGCATAATTATTTGATCAGCGTAATCACGAACGAAAGGATGATCAGCCCACCGATCACAGCCATCACCACCTGCTGGCGGCGCATGGCGCGCTGCTGAGCACGGCTCATCTTGGGCTTTTTGGCTTTCTTACTCTTTGCCATCATGACACCTCCGAGGGGGTATTTTAGCACAA
>CAYVHG010000058.1:0-12774 GCA_964450875.1 uncultured Anaerolineaceae bacterium
GGCTTGACCCGCTTGTAAACTTTGGCAATTTTGCCTTCGGGGTCGATGACATAAGTCGTCCTCGCCACGCCGAAGTACTCGCGGCCAAAATTCTTCTTTTTCTTCCACACATCGTAGCGCTCACACACCGCGTGCTCGGGGTCGGCGAGGAGGGTAAAGGGCAAATTGTGCTTGGCCTTGAAACGCGCGTGCCGCTCCGGCGCATCGGGGCTGACGCCCAGCACCACCACCCCTGCCTGCTGAAAAGCGGCGTAATCATCCCGAAAGCCTTCAGCCTCCCGCGTGCAGCCGGGGGTGTTGTCCTTGGGGTAAAAATAAAGCACCACCGCCTTGCCGCGGTAATCGGAAAGGCGGTGCGATTGGCCGTTCTCGTCTTGCAAAACAAAATCGGGCGCTTCCTGCCCGGCTACCAAAGGCATATCGCCGCTCCCTGACGAGTTCACAGCACACCCGCCCGCCTCAAGGCGGCTTCCAGGGCCTCGGCCGAAGCGGGCTTGACGATCAAATCCAACGCGCCGGCGCGCCGCACTGCTTCCCGGGTTTCCGGCTGGTCGTCGGAAGTCACCACAATGACCGGCACGGCCGCCAAAGTAGGTTCGCGCTTGAAAAAGCGCAACACCTCGACGCCGTTCACACCGGGCATATTCAGGTCCAACAACACCACGTCCGGGCGCTGGGCGGCAGCCATTTCCAGCGCGCTCAGCGGGCTGTAAGCCGCCACGGCTTCCAACCCCAAGACCATCAGCAAGCCACATAGGGCATCTGCCGTCGCTCGATTGTCGTCCACCACCAAAGCCGTCGTCATCCTCTACTCCACTTCAGCAATCAAACGTCCCATGCCATCCACATTATACCCCGGCAAACGCATCACCGCCTGCCGGAAATCCCCTTGCGACAGCACCTTCCACAAGGGCTGCAACAAGCCACTTTCGGCGTGCTCGCTGGGCACGACCAGGTCATAACGCTCCCAAAAGAGGGGCACGAAATCCAAACCCAATGCCTGGGCAGCCGCGGGAATGCCCAAGCCGCAATCGGCGCGGCCGGTTGCCACAGCCGCGGCCACGCTCAGATGGGTAAATTCCTCCTGGTCGTAACCGCGCACCTGGTCCGCTTCGATGCCCAAACGCTGCAAATGATAATCCAGCAGCACCCGCGTGCCCGCGCCGCGCTGCCGATTCACGAAAGCCACATCGGGGCGCGCCAAGTCTTCCAAGCCCCGAATGCCCTTGGGATTGCCGGGGAGCACCATCAACCCCTGCTGGCGTTCGACCAGTTGCACCACCCGCACCGGCACGCCAGGGAGGTAACGGCGAATGTAGGCCAGGTTGTATTCGCCGGTTTCGGGGTCGAGCAAATGGCTTCCGGCCAGATGGGCTTCACCGCGGCGCAGCGCCACCAAGCCGCCCAGGCTGCCCACGTGCGCCGAAGCCAGGCGGCGCTCGTGGGCGCTCAGGAATTGCGCCAGCAAGTCCAAAATGACGTCGTGGGAACCCACCGCGAAAATGGTGCTTTCCAGCTCATGGGGGGTGCGGTAAAGGCGCACCTCGACCTCGCTGCCGGCGTCATAACCCTGCAACCCGCGCGGCACCACCACAATGCCATCCGCCCGCACCAGGGAAGTCAACACGCCTGCCCCGCGCGCCAAGGGCGCGGCCAGCCAGCGCTTGCCAACCCGCCCCACGGCCACCCGCACGTAGTCGTCGTCGCCCGCGGGGGAAGCCAATTTGCGCGTCAGGTGGGCCTTCAGCGTAGAAGGCCGGTGCGGAGAGCGCCCAAGCCAGCGCGCCAAAAGCGGCTCGACGAACATTTCGCCCGTGAGCGCCGCCGAAGCAGGGTAGCCGGGCACCCCAATGACCGGCACCGCGCGGCCTTCCACCTGCAACATGCCCAAAATGACCGGATGCCCCGGCCGCACCGCAATGCCATGCACCAGCAGCGTCCCCAGGCTTTCCACCACTCGGGCGGAGAAATCTTCCGAACCCGCGGACGAGCCGGCGTTGATGAGCACCAAATCGTGCTCGCGGGCGGCTGCGGCCACACGCTGCCGAATCAGGTCGAAATCGTCCACGCTGATGGGGAAACGAGTCGGCTCGCCGCCCCATTGCCGCACCTGGGCTGCCAGCACGACCGAGTTGAATTCCAAGATGTCGCCCGGCTTGGGGTCGGTGCCGATGGGCACGAGCTCGGTGCCGGTGGGCAAAATCGCCACCTTGGGGCGGCGCGCCACCGTAACCTCGGTGTGGCCGCACGCTGCAATGGCGCCCAAATCTACCGGCCGGAGGGTGTGGCCTGCCGGCAGCACCAACGAAGTGGCCACGATGTCTTCGCCCAAGGGGCGGATGTGCTGCCACGGCCGGGCTGCCCGCCGCAAGCGAATCGCGTGAGGCTGGCGGGGGTGCGCGCTCTCGATTTTCCCAGCCGCGTCGAGCGGTTCCACTTCTTCGATCGGCACCACCGCATTCGCCCACGAGGGCACCGGGTCGCCCGTATCCACGTACTGGACTTCCTGACCATAGGTCAGCGTCACCGGGGAAAGCGGCTGAGCGCCAAAAGTGGCTTCGGCGCGCAGGGCGAAGCCGTCCATCGCGGCGGCATGGTAATGCGGCGAGGAAATGCGCGCCCACACCGGCTGGGCCAACACGCGCCCCACCGCGCGGTCGTCCAGCGGCAGGGTTTCCGTGCCCAGCACGCCATCCAGCCCCGCTTCTTGCAGCGCGGCATCGAAACGGCGGCGGGCTTCATCCAAAGAAATGTCGTGGAGGTAAATGGACATGGTCGTTCCGTTGAGTAGGGTCGTGCGCTCGAGGGCTCATTTGGCCAGGCGCTCGGAAGGCCCCGCGGCCAACGGCCGCAGCCGCCAAACCGCCGAGCCGCCAGGCGGCCTTGCTGCTAACGCAACAATTTTACTTCGGCCATAGCGCCGGCAGGCAGGCCGGTGGCATCGGCAGGAACTTTCAACAGCCCATCGGCGCGCGCGAGGGTGAAAATCAAGTTGCTCTTGTAGAAAATCGGCTCGGCTTCCCAGCCTTCGGGGGTGTGGTGGAGCCGCACCGGCCACCAATCTTCACGGCCAGCCGCCGAAGGCAGGTTGACGGTCAACCGCACGGGAAGCAACGGCTCGGGGTGCGGGGTTTCCCCTTGCAAAAGGCCCAGCACCGGCAACACGAACAGCCCCACGTTGACCAACGCGCTGACGGGGTTGCCGGGCAACCCCACCACGGGCTTGCCCTCGGCCACGGCCAAAATGGTGGGGCGGCCCGGTTTGCTGTTGACCCCGTGGACGAGCACGCCAGGCGCGCCGAGGCCGTCGAGCACCTCGGCCGTCATATCGCGCGTGCTGGCCGAAGAGCCCGCCGTAATCACCACCAGGTCGCATTCCTGCAACGCTCGGCCTGCGACCTCGGCCAGCGCCTCAGGCCGGTCGGGGACGATGCCGTAAACCCGCGGCACGCCGCCCACACGGCGCACTTCCGCGCTCAGGGTGTAAGTGTTGACATCGCGCACCTGGCCGGGGGCAGGTTCGGCAGCAGGCGGCACGACCTCGTCGCCGGTGGCAATCACGCCCACCACCGGGCGGCGCGCAACCTGCACTTCCAGCACACCCAGCGCCATCAAGCCCCCAATTTCGGCAGCGCGCAACCGCCGCCCCGCAGGCACAACCACCGCGCCCGCGGCGACGTCTTCGCCTTCCAGCAGCACATTCTCGCCCACAGCCACAGGCTTGAGCACTTCCACCTCGCCGGGGCGCGCGCGCTGGGTGTATTCCACCATCACCACGGCATCGGCGCCGGGGGGCAACATGCCGCCCGTGTGAATCAACGCCGCCTGCCCGCCTTCCACCGTGAAAGACGCCGCGGCACCCATCGGCACTTCACCCACCACCGCGAGGTAAGCAGGCAGGCTTTCGCTCGCGCCGTAGGTATCGGCAGCGCGCACGGCATACCCATCCACGGCGGAACGGTCGAACGGCGGCATGGGGTGCGGGGCGAGCACGTCGGCAGCCAGCACCCGCCCCCAAGCCTCGGCCGTCGCCACGGCTTCGGCTTCCAGCCGGTGGGTGACATGCGGCAACCAGATTTCCAGCGCTTTTTCAGGGGGCAAAAGGTTCAAGAACTCCGGCATGAAGGCACACTCCCGTCACAACCGCCAAAAACCAACGGTCAACACGTAAGCCGTCAAAACCAACGTCAAAAGGGCATTGGCGCGCAGCCATTTCCACGGCGGGCGGGCGCCCTGCCCTATCCGCCGCATCATCCACACTTGCATGAGCGCGGCCAGAAAAGCAATGCCGCACGGGGCGGCGATTTCCCAGGGCAACCCCAACGCCACGTCGAGCGCCAGCAACAGGAAACCCGTCAGCCAGGCCAGGTTGTGGAAATGCAAAGCCGTGCGCCAATCCAGCCGCATGAGCAGCGTGCGGCGCTCGGCTTTCAAGTGAGCAGCATAATTGGGGAAATCCCAAGCCAGCACGGCGGCCAACGCCATGACGAACAACGGCACCCCCACCATGCCGAGCAAGCGGTGCCAGGTGCCGGTTTGCAAGGCAAAAGCCAATGCGGGCACCACCAAGCTCAAAGCGGCAGCGAGGGGCACCTCGCCATAGCCGCTCAGGGCGAGGTGAAACGGCGGCGCGCCCCACGCCACTGCAGCCACGGCCAGCATCAGCTGCAACAACATGGCCGTGGGCGAAAGCAAGTGCTGCTCGGCCAGGAAGGTAGTTTCCAACGCGGCCACTGCAAAGAAGACAAACGCCTGATTGAGCACCCGCCGCCGGTCTGCCTCTTCGGTGCGGGGGTCGAAAGCCCGCCCCAGCGCTTCGCCGCCGCCCACCAGCAGCGCGACCCAAAACAGCCCCATGAGCGCAGCATCCCAGCGGCGGAAGAGGCCCAAATAGCGAGCGACGGCCAACCCCAGCGCGTAGAAAAGGGCTGTCAGCGCCCACAGCAAAGCCAACCCATGCGCACGCCGCATCATGCCCCCACGCTCACGCGCAACAGGTCATCGGCCACCACCACCTCGCCGCCGAAATGCTTGCGGGCTTCGGCGCCCAGCGCCGCACGGCGGGCGGCATCGGTGGGCGTATGCACCAGATACAGCCGCTTCGCCCCCGCGCGCGCCGCGATTTCCCCGGCCTGGGCTGCCGAAGTGTGGCCTTCCATGGCTCCCGAAGCCTCGTGGAAGAGGTAATCTGCCCCCTTGGCCAAACCAACCACCGCCTCGGTGGGGCCGGTGTCGCCCGAATAGGCCAGCACCTCGCCGTTGGGGAAGGCAATGCGCAGCCCCACGGCGGGCACCATGTGCACCACAGGGGAAGCCCACACCCGCCACGAAGGCGCTTCCAGCACCGGCGTCAGGGCTTCCGCCGGTATGGCGTGAAACACCACAGGGAAGAAATCCGGCCAGTTTTCCCATCGGTAGAGGGACATCAGGCGTTGCAACCGCTCGATGACATCTTCGAGGGCGTAAATGTGCAGCGGCGCCGTGCGGCCTTGCAGCCAGGAATCCATCAACAACATGGGCATGCCGGCCGTGTGGTCGGGGTGAAAGTGCGTCAAGATGATTGCGGTAAGATGCCACGGAGAAATGCCCGCCTGCCGCAACCGAGGGACGACCTCGCAAGGGGCATCGACCAACAGCGTGCGCTCGCCATCGGTGAGGACAAAGTGGGTGTTGGCGTGGTGGGCATCGGGCACGGCATGCGCCGAGCCAAGCACAATCCATTCAGCCATAAGCGTTCCTTCAGGGGGAAATCGACCGCCGGGCGCCAGGTGCCGCCAAAGGGGAAGCCCCGCGGCAGGCCCCCCATCGAAAAAAGGGCGGCTCACTGCCAGCCGCGCTGCTGCCAGGCAAGATAAAGGGCAACGGAACCCGCCGCAGCAGCATTGAGCGATTCAATTTTACCGCGCATGGGCAAGCGCATGAGGGCATCGCACTTGCGGCGGGTCAGGCGGCGTAGGCCGCTTCCCTCGCTGCCCACCACCAAGGCCAATGCGCCTTTCAAGTCCACAGCGTCGGGCAAGGCAGCCTCGGCGCTGCCTTCCAGCCCCACGACCCACGCGCCGGCGTCGTGCAACGCATCGATGGCCTGGGCAAGGTTGCCTTGCGCCACCAACAGATGCTCTGCCGCGCCGGAAGAAGCGTTGACCACCGCGGGCGTGACCGTTGCAGTGCGGCGCAGCGGCAGCAACACGCCGTGGACACCCACCGCCTCAGCCGTGCGCAGCAAAGTCGCCAGGTTTTGGGGGTCTTGGAGGGCATCCAACAACAGCACGAAGGGCGGCTCGCCGCGGGTTTCGGCCAGCGCCAGCATCGCGCCCAAATCGGCATAGGGGTAAGGCGAGGCTTCGAGCACCACCCCTTGATGGTGAGCGTGACCTACCAAGGCATCGAGCCTGCGGCGGGGGAGGCGTTCGAGGGCAATGCCTTTGCTCTCGGCCAGCCGCAAAGCCAGCTGCAAATGGCCTTTGATTTGCGCCCCCTCGGCCACCCACAAGCGGTAGAACCGCCGTCGGTCGGCGCGCAAGGCTTCGTAAACCGGGTTGCGGCCGTAAAGACGCTCTCGCATACGCCGCGCCTACTTCCAGCGCCAGAGCGTACCGCCGGGGGTGTCTTCCAACTGCACGCCGAGCTCGGCCAGGCGGTCGCGGATCTTGTCGGCCAACGCCCATTGCTTGGCGGCGCGCAAGTCGGTGCGGATCTCCACCAGCAAGTCGACGAAAGGCGCGGCTTCAGCATGGCCTTGTTTTTGCGGCGGCTGTTTGGTCAAATCCAGCCCCAGGACGGCCGCCAGGCTGCGCAAGGTTTCCTGGGCGGGGTGCAGCTGCTCGGCCGTCGCCCCGGCGTCGCGCGCCTGGTTGATCAGGCGCACCAGCTCGAAGAGGTGCCCCAGCGCGGCGGCGGCGTTGAAATCGTCGTCCATCGCCGTCTCGAAGCCGGTGCGGGCTTTCTCGGTTTGCTCGTCGAGGGCGGCCAGCACCTCATCGGGCGCGCCAGGGGCGCTGGCGTGTGCCGAGCGCATGCCGCCCCGCAGGCGTTCCAGCGCTTTCTCGGCCTGGGCAATGGTCTCTTCGGTGAACTTGAGCGGGCTGCGGTAGTGCGAGCTCAGCACCATCATGCGCAACACATCGGCTTCGTGCTCCGCGAGGAAGTCTTCGATGGTGACGAGGTTGCCCAGCGACTTCGACATCTTCTCGCCGCCCATTTGCAACATGCCGTTGTGCATCCAGTAACGCACGTAAGGCTTGCCGGTGTAGCTTTCGCTTTGCGCGATTTCGTTTTCATGGTGCGGGAAGATGAGGTCCGCGCCGCCGCCGTGGATGTCCAACTGTTCGCCAAGGTGGTGCAAGTTCATCGCCGAGCACTCGATGTGCCAACCCGGGCGCCCCTTGCCCCACGGGCTTTCCCAGGAAGGCTCGCCAGGTTTCGCAGCCTTCCAGAGGGCGAAATCCATCGGGTGCTCTTTGCGCTCATCCACTTCGATGCGCGCGCCTGCCATCATTTCGTCCAACTTGCGGCCGGAAAGCTTGCCGTAATCTTCGTCTTTCGTCACCCGAAAATAAACATCGCCGTCCACGGCGTAGGCATAGCCCTTGTCTTCCAGCCCCTTGACCATCTTGATGATCCAATCGATCTCCTGGGTGACGCGGGGTTTGACGTGGGGCTGAAGCACCCCCAGGTCTTCCAGGTGTTGGTCGAATTCGCGGATGTAGCGCTCGGCCAGGGCAATGGGGTCTTCGCCCAATTCACGCGCCCGCCGGATGATTTTGTCGTCCACGTCGGTGTAGTTCATGACGTGGCGGACGCGATAACCCTTGTGTTCCAAATAGCGGCGCACCATATCGAACACCAGCACCGACATGGCATGGCCGACGTGCGCTTTGTCGTACACGGTGGGGCCGCACACATACATTTTCACCACGCCGGGTTCCAGGGTTTCGAAAGGCTCTTTCTTGCGGGTCATCGTGTTGTAAACACGCAATGCCATGAGATGCCTCCAAGAAGTGTTGGGAAAGCGCGATTCAGGCGGGGCGTTCCATCTTCTCGCGCGGGCGAGCGAAAAGCATCCGTCCGGCAGCCGTCTGCAAGGCCTTGGTGACGACGACCTCCACCTCTTTGCCGATGGTATCGCGGCCTTCTTCGACCACTACCATGGTGCCGTCGTCGAGGTAGCCTACGCCCTGGTCGGGCTCTTTGCCTGCCTGAATCACCTTCAAACGCAGGGTCTCGCCGGGGAGGTAAAGCGCCTTGACCGCGTTGGCCAGCTCGTTGATGTTGAGCACCGGCACGCCTTGCAATTCTGCCACGCGGTTGAGGTTGTAATCGTTGGTCAAAATGGGACAGCGGAGCTGCCGCGCCAGCACCACCAGTTTGTCGTCCACCTTGCGGACGCCTTCGACGTCCATATCGCTAATCTGCACCGTGATGTTGGGGTCGTGCTGTAGTTCGGAAACCACGGCCAAGCCGCGACGGCCGCGCTGGCGGCGCAAAGGGTCGGCGGAATCGGCAACGTATTGAATTTCCTGCAGCACAAAGCGGGGGATGACCAGGGTGCCGGAAAGGAAGCCCGTGCGGGCAATATCGACCACCCGCCCATCGATGAGCACGCTGGAATCCAACAAAATCACGCGGCTCTCATCGCTGCGGCGCTCGCTGTGCTCGCGCCAGCCACCGAAAATGCTGCGCAACACCACGAACAAATCGTCCTGGCGGGAAACGAACACCAGCACGCCGAAGTAGCCAAACACGGCCACGGCCACGAATGTCAGGATTTCCTTGAAGGGGGAAGGCAAAAGCGAAAACGGCAGAGCAAGCAAAGCTGCCAACCCCAACCCAACCACCAACCCAGAAAGGCCAGCCCACAGCGTGCGGCCCGAAACCCGCATCAACGCCCTTCGCAACGCCCCCCAAGGGCGGGTGGTGAAATAAGGGGTCAACACCAACCCGGCCAGCGCCCCCACCAATCCCAGCACCACGGCGGTTTGCACCGGCTGCCCCCCAATGCTCAAGGCCAACGCCTTGCCCCAAAACACGCCCCCCAGGCCAAAAACGGCCATACCCACCAAACGCACGATAAATTCAATGCTCATCATCGATAAAACCTCCGGAATAATGGCTTACAACGAATCATACACTTGACGGATGAAAGGAAAATAAGGGCTCGGTTGTCAAACTGCCCGACGGCCTCCACCGTCTTCCCCCCTCGAACGGCGGGAAAAAGCCACAGCCCAGCGGCACCAGCCCGTCGCTGGACTAATTTTACCTTATCCCGCGCGCATTTCTCCAGGGAGTTGTGAAGGAATTCTCCCATTTATGCGAGGCGCAGCCGCCGCCAAAGCATCGCCAAGCCAAAGATTAGCGTCGCAGTCAGCACCACCGTGGCGCCCGAAGCAGTATTGAGGTAATAAGAAGCAATCAGCCCCACCCACACGCTCACCACACCAAAGAAAGCCGAAAGCGCCATCATCTTGCCAAAGCTACGGCTCAGCTGATAGGCCGCGGCAGCAGGCGTGACCAGCAAAGCCGAAACCAACACAATGCCCACAACCTTGATGGAAACCACAATCGTCAGGGCGATCAACGCGAGCAGCAAATAATAAAGCGCCGGCTCGGGCAAGCCGTTCACGCGTGCGGTTTCCGGGTCGAAGGTAATGAACAGGAATTCCTTGTAAAACAAGGCGACGGTCAACAACACCAGCGCGCCTACCCCCAACACCATCCGCAAATCGGCGGCGGTGACGGCCAAAATGCTGCCGAACAGATACGAGAACAAATCGACGTTATACCCCTGCATCAAGCCGATGAGCAACACCCCAAAGGCCATCGTCGAGGCAAAAAAGATGCCCACCGCCGTGTCTTCCTTGATGCCACCCCGCCGCGTCACCGCACCAATGCCCCACGCCACGGCCAAACAAAAAGCCACAGCCGCCCACAGCGGGTCGATGCCCAACAAAAAGCCCAAGGCTACCCCGCCAAAAGAGGCATGCGCCACGCCCGCGCCGATGAACGACATACCGCGCAAAACCACATACACCCCAATCACGGCCGTCAGCAGGCCAATCATTACCCCGCCGATCAACGCGCGCTGCATGAAAGCATACTGCCAAAAATCCATCATCGCTCCTGCTCCTCCATGCGCACCACCATGTGCGGCGCCTTGCCGTGATGGAAGAACACCGCCTGACAACCGTACATCTCACTCAGAGTAGCGTCCGTCAGCACCACCTCGGGCCGCCCGTGCGCCACCAGCTTCCGGTTGACACACGCGACCCCGTCCACGTACTGGGAAACCACCCCAATATCGTGAGAAACCATCAAGACGGTGATACCCTCTTGCTGGAAATCGCGCAGCAGCTCATACAACGAGCGCGAGGTATGCGCGTCGATGCCCGTGGTCGGTTCATCCAACACCAAAAGGCGCGGCTCGGTTGCCAGAGCGCGAGCCAGGAAGACCCGTTGCCGCTGCCCGCCGGAGAGATCGCTCAAGGGGCGGTGGCGCAAATCGGCAACGCCTACCCGCTCCATCGCCCGTTCCACCGCGGCGCGGTCGGCCTTCCCCGGCCAGCGGAACAGCCCCAACCGAGCATAGCGCCCCATCATCACGACGTCTTCCACCCGCACAGGGAAGCGCAAATCGACGGCGTGCATTTGAGGGACGTAGCCAATCTGGCGGCGCAACCGCCCCAAAGCCGTGGCTGGCCGCCCAAACACCCGCACCTCGCCGCGCACGGGCTTGACCAGCCCCAAAATCGTCCGCACCAGGGTGGTTTTGCCAGCGCCGTTGGGGCCAATGATGGCCAGGAAAGCCCCCTCGGGCACGGTCAGGTTGACGTCTTCCAGCGCCTGCACCGAGCCATAGGCCACCGTCACGCCTTTCAGCTGAATAATCGGCGGCTTCTCACTCACGGCGTACCTCCCAACCCCTTTCGAAGCTGTTGCAAGTTCCAGCGCATGAGTTTGATGTAAGTTTCGCGCGGGGGCAGCCCCCCCAACGGGTCGAGGGTGAGCACCGGCACACCGGCTTCCTGGGCAATCACCTGGGCTGCCCGCGGGGAAAACTGAGGTTCGGCAAACACCGCGGGGGCGCCGGTTGCCTTGATGGTTTCCACAATCTTGGCCACTTCGGCAGCCGAAGGCTCCTGCCCCGGCGTGGCTTCCAGCACTGCCGCCTGATGCAAGCCGTAATCGTGGATGAAGTAAACCCACGAAGCGTGAAAAGTGACCATCTCGCGGCTGCGGAAGCCCGCTACGGCTTGGCGAATGTCGGCATCGAGCGCCTGCAACTGCGCCAAGTAAGCGGTAGCATTGGCGCGGTAGGCCGCGGCGTGGTCGGGGTCGGCGGCGATCAGCGCATCGCGAATCCGAGTGACGTATTCCATCGCCCGCTGAGGGCTGAGCCAGAGGTGAGGGTTCCCCGCAGCGTGAGGGCCGCTTTGGAGGATCTCCATGCCCTTGGAAAGCACGACCACCTGCAGCCGAGGGTTTCCGACGGCCTGCACGGCCTTGTCAGCCCAAAATTCCAGCCCGACGCCGTTGAGGAAGAGGATACGCGCCGAAGCCAAGCGACGCATTTGCTCAGGCGCAGGCTCGTAAGTGTGCGGGCTGGCGCCGGGGGGCACCATCGTCAGCACTTCGACCTGGTCGCCGCCGACCTGACGCACCATGTCGGCAATCGGCGGAATCGAGGCCGCCACCAGCATCTTACCCGACGAGGCGGTGGGCGCCGTCGCCCCGCCGCACCCCGCAAGCGCCAGCGGCGCGCCGAGGAGCACGCCGAGGAGCACGCCGCCAAGGAAACACCAGCCGCCCTTCCAAGGAAAGATTTCGGCTCCACGCCCCTGCCAGCGGGGCAGGCCCATCTCGCCCCGCCGCTGCTCCTCCACCCTCTTCGTCCCAATCAACTTGGCTATACGAAAAAACCCATTCATTGCTTCGCCTCCCGACAGCCGGAAGTTTGTCGTGCATCCTCTTCAGCCCGAACGGCGCGCTGGCAATCGGCGCACAACCCTACCAACTGCAACCAATGGTCTTCGACCACAAAACCACTCTCACCGGCCACCGCTTGCATCAAGTCGCCCAAATCGTCGCCGCTGAAATACCATACCCGGCCGCACCGATGGCACACCAGCAAATGCTGGTGCCCGGGCTCAGCGGCCACGTAAGAGGTGCACTGCGCGTTGCAATGCACTCGCTGCACCAGCCCCAACGCCTGCAGAGTTTCCAAGGTGCGATACACGGTGACCAGCCCCAGGCCGGGCGCCTGCTGGCGGGCCAGGTCGAAAATCTGGGTGGCGTCCAAGGCACGATCGCTCTCGGCCAACACGCGCAACACAGCCTGGCGGGCGGGCGTCAAGCGGTAACCGTGCGCCCGAAGCGCCGAATGCCAGCGCGCAATCCGTTCCTCAGCAGAAGAGGCGCTCATGCAGGTCTCCACACTACCGGCGTTGCCCTTCGACGCCGAAGGGCAACTGAAAACGATTTTCAGTTTCAGGGAAATTATAGAGCGTTCCGCCTCTCGCGTCAAGAGCTGTAGATCAAAACAAACACCCGACCTGTAGCAATAACAGCAAGGGCGCTTCTCACGAATCATTGCTATGCCGCGCCGCTTCGTCCCCTTGGCTATCAGCGCGAGCAAACAAAAAAGCCGCCCTCATCAGGCGGCAAAGGAACACCCCACCGTGCCGTGTGCTGCCCAGTTTTGCTCCTGCATACGCAGGTGGGGGCCGCCCCGGACGGTTCCGCCTTGGCCGAAGCCTATCGCGTCGCCGCCCACGAGAT
>CAYVHG010000059.1:0-4417 GCA_964450875.1 uncultured Anaerolineaceae bacterium
CCGCAAATCCAAAGAAACGCTGGTCAAAGACCTGATGACCCCCAACGTGGTCACCATCGAGCCCAGCGCCACCATTGACGACGCTATGGAACTGATGACCCGCTACCGCATCCGCCACCTGCCCGTGGTGGAAAACGGCAAGGTAGTAGGGGTGGTTTCCATTGGCGACATCGTCAAAACGGTCATCGAAAACCAGCAACACATGATTTCGCACCTGGAAGGCTACATTGCTGGCGACGCGGGCGCAACAGCGTAAAGCCTCACGCAAAAGCCAAAGGCGGTTCCGCTCGGAACCGCCTTTTTGGCGCCTGTTGGTCTCCGGCTTCCCCATCTACTTCTTGCCAGGGTCGTAAAACACCAGAGTGCCCCACGAAGTCGGCAGCAGGGTGCGATAAGGGTCGTTAGAAAGCATCGTCTGCTGGACCGCCTGAGCGGGGTCGTCGTCATCGGAAATACTGATGGCAAACCCCATCTTCATGCCCGGATACGGCTTGAAGCCAATGATCGTCCACGGGATTGCGGCTTCCAGCACATAGCCATTGGAAGTCAACCGGACCCCAATATCCACCTCCGGCAAGGCGCGAGCCTTACCCGGCGGGTACCAAAGATAGGCTTCGGGCGAAGTGCCAGGGGGGTTTCCAGGGGAAAGGCCAATCTGGTAATCGTCGCCATTGACGGCGTTGATGTAGAAATCGCCATAGAGGTTGGTATCCAGCTGGATTTCCACATCATCGCCCTTGTACATCGCCGCGCCATGCTCCCTTTGCACCAGCTGGTCGTCGACCACCTGAACGGCCACGTAGAGGGCTCGGTAATCCCACCCAATGCGAAAAGTGCCGCTGAGGTCGCTGGCACCGCTATAATTGGCCGCGCCGTAAACCACGTTGGCAATAGGGTAAGTGGTCGTGGTGCGCCAATCATCCAAGTTGCCGTCGATATGGTTGGGGGCTACCCACAAAAGCGGGGCTCGCACCACCGGCCCAGGCCGCGAAGGCAACGGCGTAGGGGGCGGGGGCGAGGTAGGGGGCGGAGCGGTTGGCGTTGGCGCAGGGGGGCGAAGCGTCGGCGAAGCCACAGGCGTAGCCGTTGCCACCACGGGGTTGGCCGTAGGCGATACGGCAGCAGGGGCGGCAGGCGTTGCCGTAGGGGGCTCCCCCAACTGAGGGCTGAAAAACGCCGTCATCGTCAGGTTAGGCGTGGGGGAAGCAAACGGTGCAGGGGCCTTCAGGCCAGGGAGGGCACAAGCCACACCCACCAGCAACGCTGCACCTACCAACAACCCCCACCACAAAATTTTGCCTCGATCGATCTGCATCACACACCTCCTGGCCTTCGGGTTGCAACGGCTGTGCCATTCTCTCCTTCTCTCCTTCATTCATTGTACAGCAAACGTAGGGCAACGAGGGGTGTTAGAGATTTGTTAGAAATTCTCCGCTTACGCTGTGCCGCAAAGCGCTTGTGCTAAAATAGGGGTGCCCGAACATTGCCTCGAACGGCATTTAAACCTGCCAAAAGACCCTATGAGTGGAGGTAGCATTATGGCTGACAAGATCAAAGTCCAACCCCTGGGTAGCCGCGTGTTGATTCGCCCGGAAGAAGAAGAACCCAAAACCAGCAGCGGCATCCTGTTGCCCGAAACCGCCAAAGAAAAGCCTCAAATCGGCGAAGTGATTGCCATTGGCGACGAAGAAGAGGAAATCCCCGTGAAAGTGGGGCAAAAGGTGCTCTACCCGAAATACACCGGCACCGAAATCAAGATTGACGGCGTGGAACACCTCATCATGGATGCCGGCGACCTGCTCGCGGTTGTGGAAAAATAACCTCGGCCAGGCAGCACACGAATTTCAGCGTCCGGGGCGCAACCACCCCGGACGCCCGCTAAAAAAATGGGCCTGAGGCCCATTTTTTTAGGCCTCGGGTCGGCGTGTGCAGCCTATCCGCGGTCATTCCCCAGCAAGGAGGCACGACATGTTCCAACTGAACATCGGCGGCTCGGAGCAAGCCGACACCAACAAAATCTACGACCTCGTCGTGGTCGGCGCTGGCGCCGCCGGCCTGACCTCGGCCATCTACGCCTCGCGCGATGGCTGGGAAACGTTGGTGCTGGAAAAGGAAGCCACCGGCGGCCTGGCTGCCACCACGCACCTCATCGAAAACTACCCCGGCTTCCCCGAAGGCATCGACGGTTCGGAACTGATGGAGAAATTTGCCGAGCAAGCCAAGCGCTTCGGCGCGCAAATCGTGGAATTCGAAGAAGTCACCAGCCTGAAAAAGAACGACGAAGGCATCTTCGAAATCGCCACTACCGGCGCGACCTACAAAGGCCGCAGCGTCATCCTCGCGACCGGTAGCCGCCCCAAACACCTCGGCATCCCCGGCGAAGAAGAATTCGCCAACAAAGGCGTTTCCTACTGCGCCACCTGCGACGGCCCGCTCTTCAAAGGGCAAGATGTCGTCGTCATCGGCTGCGGCAACTCAGGCTTGCAAGAAGCCCAAATTTTGCTGGAATACGCCAAATCGGTCACCTTCGTCGAATTCCTGCCCTACTCCATCGCCGAAAAAGTGCTGCAAGACCGTGTCGTCAACCACCCCAAGGTCAAGTGCTACTTCTCGCACATGGCAGTGGAAATCAAAGGCGACGACTTCGTCAATGCCATCGTGGTCAAAGACCGCGAAACCGGCGAGCTGAAAGAGATTCCCGCCCAGGGCGTCTTCGTCTACGTCGGCTACCAGCCCTACACCGACTTCGTGAAAGGCGTGGTAGAGCTGGATGAGCGCGGCTACATCATCACCGACGCTCACATGCACACCAACATTCCGGGCGTGTTTGCCGCGGGCGATGTGCGTTCCGGCAACCTGGCACAAGTAGCCGTAGCCGTAGGCGACGGCGCCAAAGCGGCCATCGCCGTGCGCGAATACCTGCAAGCCCAAAACAAATGAGCATCCAACGGGCGAGGCCTCAGGCTTCGCCCGTGTGAATTCCTATGAGCGAAAGCATCCACACCCCCCTTCTGATTTTAGGCGCAGGCCCCGCGGGGCTGGCAGCGGCGCTCTACGCGGCGCGCGCCGACTTGCAACCCATCGTACTCACCGGTCCGGAACTCGGCGGTCAGGTTTCCATCACCTACATCGTCGAAAACTACCCCGGCTTCCCCGAAGGCGTGGAAGGCCCCGACCTGGTGAACCGCTTCAAAGAACAAGCCGAAAAATTCGGGGCGCGCCTGGTGCTCGACACCGCCACCGCCGCCGACTTCACCCAACGCCCCTTCCGCATCCGCACCACCAAAACCGAATACACCGCCGACACCGTCATCATCGCCACCGGCGCCACCGCCAAGCAGCTGGAAATCCCCGGCGAAGACGAACTTATCGGCATGGGCGTTTCCTACTGCGCCACCTGCGACGGCCACTTCTTCAAAGGCATGGACATCATGGTCGTCGGCGGCGGCGATAGCGCGCTCGAAGAAGCCCTCTTCCTGACCCGCTACGCCAACAGCGTCACCATCGTCCACCGCCGGGAAGCCCTGCGCGCCGGCCCGCTGCTGCAAAAGCGCGCCCGCAACCACCCTAAAATCCGCTTCCTGCTGGAAACCGTGGTTACCGAAATCATCGGCGACGACATGGTCGAAAGCGTGCGGCTGCGCCACCTGCCCAGCGGCGAAGAACGGGAACACCCCATCGCCGGCGTGTTCATCTTCATCGGCTACCACCCCAACACCGACCTGTTCGCAGGCCAGATCGCGCTCGACGAGCGCGGCTACATCGCCGTCGACAAACACATGCACACCAACATCCCCGGCGTATTTGCCGCCGGCGAAGTTGCCGACAGCCGCTACCGTCAAGTGATTACCTCGGCAGGCATGGGCGCAGCAGCGGCGATGGAGGCCGTCCATTTTCTGGAAAACCCAACTTTCTAACCCCTTGGCGCCGAAAGTGACAATCGTAACTACCTCTACTCGCCTACCTACATTATGATTAAAAGCTGAGAACACTACTCCCTTCCTACACGACAGCGTTCACGACCTTGCATCTTTCGAGGAGGCAACAAATGGCAAAAGTATCGATTATTGGCGCTGGTATGACCGGCTCGACCACCGCACATTGGTTAGCCGAGCGCGAAATTGCTGACATTGTGCTTGTAGACATCATCGACGGCCTGCCGCAAGGCAAAGCCCTCGACCTGACCGAAGCCATGCCGGTAATCGGGAAAGACGTCCACGTTTTCGGCAGCAACGACTACGCCGACACCAAAAACTCCGACATCGTCATCATCACCGCGGGCCTGCCCCGCAAACCCGGCATGAGCCGCGACGACCTGCTGGTGACGAATGCGAAAATCGTGGCCGACGTCGCCCGCAAGACCCTCGAACAGTCGCCCGATGCCATCTTCATCGTCCTGACCAACCCGTTGGATGTG
>CAYVHG010000060.1:0-2576 GCA_964450875.1 uncultured Anaerolineaceae bacterium
GGCGCCGCTGTTGAGGGCTTTTTCTTCCAAGCCTTCCAACTCGCCGCTTTGGCCCAGGTCGGCGGTGAAGCAGACCACTTCGCAGCCGTAGTTTTCCTTGAGCCAGGGCACGATGACCGACGTATCCAGGCCGCCGGAGTAGGCGAGCACGACTTTTTTGACCTTGGGTTTGGCTTTGGGTGACATACTGCGCTCCTTTGGGGTGAGGTGGGAGGGGATACGCAAAAAGCCCTCCGCTATGGGAGGGCTTTTGAGCGCAAAAAAGGTGAGTTGGTGCTAAGCCGCGCGCCCGCAAGCGCCCTCCGCATGGGGGGCGTAGGAACGACGGCTACGACGGGAAACGAACACCTTGGTTTCCATTGGCGGCGTTTATACCAAAGGGGAACGCTGCTGTCAACCTTTGGGAGACAATTGGGCGATTTTGCCGGTGGTTGGGGGGTGGAGGGTGCAGGGGCGGCCGAGTGCTCAGCCAATCCGAGCGATGATGGTGCGCACGGCTCCGGCGGTTTCCAAAGCGCGAGCGATGGAGGGGGCGGCTTCTGGGGCGGCCGAGGGCACCAGGGCGATGATGTTGCCGCCGCGCCCGCCGCCTGAGAGCTTGGCACCGGCCGCTCCCGCCGCGCGCGCTGCTGCCACCAGCCGGTCGAGGGTGGGGCACGAAACGCCCATTTGCTGCAACAGCGTGTGGTTCTCGTCCATCAGCGGGCCCAGCGCTTCGGGCGTGCCCTGGGTGATGGCCTGATAGGCGGCTTCCACCACTCGCCCCACCGCGGCAAAGAGTGCCTCGAAGCGCGCCGGTTCGGCTTGGGCTGCTCGCCGCACGTCGCCTACGGCTTCCGCAGTGGGGGCGGGAATGCCGCTGTCGGCGATGACCACCGTGAAGGGGCGCTGCACGGCAAAGGTGCGCAACGGCTGGCCGCGCACGAAGTAAACCGGTTGGGCGTAAGTGATGACGGTGTTGTCGATGCCCGACGGGGTGCCGTGGTGGATTTTCTCTACTTCGTAGGCAATGGTGTTGACGCTGGGGTCGTCCAAGGGGTGCCCCAGGAAGGCGCTGAGCGCGCGGGCCACGGCGACCGTCACGGCGGCCCCACTGCCCAACCCCGCCGCCACGGGGATGGTGGAACTCACCCGCAGCCGCACGGCAGGGGGCTGCGCGACGCCCGCCGCTGCGAGGGTGAGCGCTATGGCTTTGGCCAAGGGATGGGTGGGGGAAAGCTCGGCCCAAGAGGCGTCTTCCAGGGCCACGGCGGGGGCGGTGAGGCGAATTTCCCCGCGCGGCAGGTCGGGCGCGGGGGAGACGATCGCCCGAGCGCGCACTGCCGGTACCGGCACGGCCAGGGCGGGCTGGCCGTACACTACGGCGTGTTCCCCGAAGAGGATGATCTTCCCCGGCGCGGTTGCAGTTGTGGCGGGCATGGTTCCTGGCCTCAGTAGATGTAAAAGATGACGAGCACGGTCAGCACCCACAGCGCAAGGGTAACTTGCAGAGGGAAATCGGTGAGCAGGGCTTCTTCCGGCGCGCCACCGCGGCCTTCCACCTGCACCAGGTAGAGATAGCGGAAGATGCCGTACAGCACGAAGGGAATGGAAAGCATCATCGCATGGTTCGCCGGCAGGTTGGGGGCGGAAAAGGTGTAGAGGCTGTATGCGATGATGGTGGTGGCGGAGGTGATGGTGATCAGTTGGTCGAGGAAGGGGATGGTGTAGCCATCCAAAACGCGGCGGTGGTGTTTGGCGTCTTCGGCCAGCAGGCTGAGCTCGGCCCGGCGTTTCCCAAAGCCGATGAAGAGCGCCAGCAGCGTGGTCACGGCGTACAGCCACGGAGAAAACCGCTGCACATGGATGAGCACTACCCCGGCTTCCACGCGCAGCACGAAACCGGCTGCAATGATGAGGACGTCGATGATGGGGATGTGTTTCAGGTAGAAAGAGTAGGCCAGGTTGAGCAGGAAATACGAAGCGGCAACGAGGAAAAAGGCGGGTGAGAGCAGCCAGGAAGCCCCCAGCGCAAGGGCCAAAAGCACACTGCCGCCGGCGGCGGCAAAAGGCACCGGTAACGCGCCGTTGGCGATGGGGCGGTGGCGTTTTTCAGGGTGCTTGCGGTCGCTTTCTCGGTCGGCGATGTCGTTGATGAGGTAAACTGCTCCCGAAAGCAGGCAAAACAGGCCGAAGCCTGCCAGGGTGCGAGCAAAAGCCTGGGGATGGGTCAGCTGCCGGTCGAAGACCAGCGCGGCAAAGACGAAGGCGTTTTTCGTCCACTGGCGGGGCCGCAGTGCTCGGATGAATGCCCAAAGGGTGCGCATGGGGTGATTATACCAAGGGTTGTGAAAGCCAAAGTGTAGACTCCCCCGGATGCGCGCTGCTCACCTCGAGGCGGTACCCTGACCGAGCAAAACTGCCCGTGCCCTTTGACCAGCCCCCCCGAATGTGCTATAACAAACGTGCAAGTCTGCGGCCATCGCGCCCAATCCCATTCAGGAGCCACCGCATGGACTTCACCATTCCTCACGACACCCAACTCATGCTTGACCTCATCCGGGAATTCATGGAAAAAGAGGTCTACCCGCTGGAAC
>CAYVHG010000061.1:0-6042 GCA_964450875.1 uncultured Anaerolineaceae bacterium
GATGATCAACTTGCGGACGTAGAAGGGAAGGCCAAAGATGACTTCCCCCAAAATCTTCGCCAACACCGACCCCTGCACTGCCCGCCAAATCTCCAGGAAGCCGGTGTGCGAAACGGTCTCCCAGTGAGCGGCTAAGATCCACCCCACCACCGCGAAGAAGAACAGGTCGCGGGCATAAACACGCTTCAACCCCGCCGGTTTGTTGATTGCAAACAAGCGATTCAAAAGGCCTTCCACACTCCGCTCGAAGAGGGCCTTGAGCCAATCGTCGAAGGCGACGAGAGCTTGCCAGAGGTGCTGCAGCATCTCACGCATGGTCATCTCCCCCTGCCGCTGTCAAATCTGCGGCGTCCGTCTCGATGCGGCGGTTGTGCACCCAGGCCCACAGCATTTCCAAGGCATCGAATTCGCTTTTGTGGGCAAGGTAAAGCGCCGGGTCACGCTGGACAGCGCGGCTCAGAGCAGCCAGCAAGCGGTCCAAGCAAGCGACTGGCGAAACGTCGCCGTCGGCGGGCGCGCAGGCCTCGTTCACGATGAGGGTTGCCCACGCCTCCGCGGCCTCTTGTTCCCCTTGCTTTTTCGCCAAATTGCGGCGCTGCTCTACCAGTTCACGCTCCTTGCGGGCACGCACCAGCCAATTGGCCGTCCAGCGGGCAACGAGTTCGTTTTCCACCTCCGGCGGCAGGAAAATCGCGGGCAAAGCCACCGCCATGACCCGAATGCCCCGTTCTTGCAGCAAAGCATATTCTCGGCTGGGGAGCATTTCGCCCGTGCGCTGGCCGTCCAAGCCAAGTTCGCGATATTGGGGCTGAGTCAGCCGCTCGCGGATGGCCGCGGCGATGAAATCCAACATGGGCGAGCCATCGGGGGAAGGCTGAAAGAGGGTGCTCAGCCGAAAACGCTGCAGATATTCCCGCCAGATATCCACCGCGAGGCGGGCGGGCAACCAATCCCAACACAGTAAGCGGTCATCGAGGGTTTTCCCTTCACCCTGGGCAGCCTTGACAGCATCCACTGGCCGATGGGTCACCGCCCGCCATACCGAAACCTGATGGCCAAAGAAACGGGTGCGGAAGCGGCCCTTTTCCCATGCTTCTTCCGAAAGGCCATCGGGGTGTTTGTCGAGAGCGAAGACAACCACCAGGCGGGCGACCACCTCGGTGCCGTCGCGCGTCTTGGCGCTGGTTTCCCAACGGCGCCCTTGCCGTGCCTGATAGGCCTCGTCGGTCTCATTGGAGCCGCGGGGGGCAAAGGGGTCTTCCTCACCTTGAGGGCCCAGAGAAGCCGAGCGCTTCCGCAAATCGACCGTGTCACCATCGCTGGCAGTCTCTCCGCCTTTGGTAAAGACCACCCCCGGCCCCACCGCGCGCGTAAAACCGGCTTCCGTTTGAAGCACCGCGGCGCTGGCACTATCCAAGACGATCACCCCCGGCCCACGCCGCAGCTTCTCCGCTTTGCTTTCGATTTTCTTGCCGTCCTGAATGAAAATTGCCGGGCCGTGCAAACCAGCGATGTAATACAGCAAACGCACGAAAATGGCGCCCCGCTCTTTCAGCGTTTCCACAGGCAACGCGAACTGGGCAAAGAAGAACAACCAAAAGAGCACCATCCCCCAGAAAACCGCCGACCACACCAGGAATTCCCACAACGGGAGATAGAACAACGAGCCCAGCATCCAATCGACCACGCTTTGCAAGCCTCGCCCTTCCGGGCCAGCAAGCAAACGGGCCAAAGGGTGATACTGCCCCCAAAGCAAGTAGAAATAAACACCCACACCCACGCTCACCGGCAACAACCAGCGACGGTAGGGGTGATTGTAGTAGCGCCAAATCCGTAAAAACACCAGAACGCCCCTTGGCAAAGCCTGTGCGCGGATACGACGGTTTCATTGTATAACAAAACAAGCGATAAAGGTAGCCTTTTTCGCAACGGGCCGTTTTCCAAACCTTGACGCCCACCCCGCCCCAGCGGTACAATCAGCGCATATCATACGAATAATTCAATTGATATGAGGATTTCCCCGTGACCATCTGGGAGCAATTCCCGTTTCTGGAATATCTCGCAAACCAGGCTGCACAAAACGGCAACGGCCATCACCTGCCGCCCCTCAAAGAAGCGGGGAAAGCCTTGGGGTGGAGCATCACCCGCGTGCGCGAAGAGCTTGCGGTGGCCAAAGCCTTGGGGTTCGTGGAAGCCCGGCCGCGGGTGGGGCTGCGCCGTCTGCCCTACACTTTTACCCCCGCCGTCTCGCTCAGCCTGCATTATGCGCTCCATCTGGACCGAGAACGATACTTTCAGCAATTTGCCGACCTGCGGAAGAAAATCGAGGCCGCGTACTTCCATCAAGCCGCCCGGCTGCTCACCGCGGAGGATAAAGAACACCTCAAAGCCTTGGTCGCCAGCGCGTGGGAGCAATTGCGCGGCAACCCCATCCATATTCCCCACGCCGAACACCGCGATCTACACCTCACCATTTACCGCCGCCTGAACAACCTCTTCGTTCAGGGCATTTTGGAAGCCTATTGGGAAGCCTACGAAGCCATCGGCTACAATCGCTACACCGACTACACCTACCTGAGCAAAGTGTGGCAATACCACGAACGCATCGTGCAAGCCATTTGTGCGGGGCAGTACGACGAAGGCTACCAAGCCCTGCTGGAACACACCGAGCTGCTTTACCATCGCCCGATCGAGGGCACCCTACCGAGCGCGTAGAACATCCGGCTCTGCCGGCAAAAAATTCAAGGAGAGATGAGGTTATGGCCAAACAAACGCAACCAGCCTCCCAAGACGGTGCTGTGGTGAACGACTTCTCGATCACCGTCAGCACCATCAACGGCACAGGAAGCCAGACTTCCAACCTGACGATCATGCGGGCTATCTTCAAGATGGGCATTCCCGTGCAAGGGAAGAACATCTTCCCGTCCAACATCCAGGGTATGCCGACGTGGTACACCATCCGCATCAGCAAAGACGGCTTCCTGGCACGCCGCGAAGAACACGAAATCGTGGTCGCGATGAACCCCGCCACCATCAAAGACGACATCGAAGACGTCATGCCCGGCGGTGCGTTGTTCTACGCCGACCACCTCAAACTGCCCATCCAGCGCGACGACATCGTGATGTACCCCATGCCGGTGAAGAAACTGGCGCGCGAATCGGGCGCCCCGGCCAAACTGCGCGACTACGTCGCCAACATGGTTTACGTCGGCGTGTTGGCCGAAATCATCGGCATCGACATGGAAAAAATCCATGCCGCGCTGGAATTCCACTTCAAAGGCAAGGAAAGCCCCATCAACTTGAACTACGGCATCATCGAAGCCGCAGCAGCCTGGGCAAAAGAGAACCTGGAAAAGAAAGACCCCTACCGCCTGGAACCGATGGACGCCACCAAAGACTACATCATGGCCGACGGCAACACCGCCGCGGCGCTGGGCGCACTCTACGGCGGCGTGCAGTTCGTGGGCTGGTACCCCATCACCCCGGCCTCCAGCCTGGTGGAAACCATGAACCAGTACATCCCCAAGCTGCGCAAAGACCCGAAGACCGGCAAGAACACCGTAGTGGTGGTGCAGGCGGAAGACGAATTGGCCGCCGTCGGCATGGCCATCGGCGCCGGTTGGGCTGGCTTGCGTTCCATGACCTCCACCTCTGGGGCGGGCATCAGCCTGATGGGTGAGTTCCTGGGGCTGGCTTACTACGCCGAGGTGCCCATCGTGGTGTGGGACGTGCAACGCGGCGCCCCCAGCACCGGCCTCCCCACCCGCGTCATGCAGGGCGACATCACCCAGGTGGCCTTCATCAGCCAGGGCGACACCGACAGCATCATGCTCTTCCCCAAAGACGCCCAGGAAGCCTTCGAATTCGGCTGGCGCGCCTTCGACTACGCCGAGCGCCTGCAAACCCCGGTCTTCGTGATGAGCGACCTGGACATCGGCCAGAACCAGTGGATGGTCAAACCCTTCGAATACCCCACCGAGCCGATGGACCGCGGCAAGATCCTCTGGGAAGAAGACCTCGAGCAATGGGAAAAGGAAGGCAAAGCGTGGGGCCGCTACCTGGACGTGGACGGCGACGGCATCCCCTACCGCACCGTCATCGGGAACAAGCACCCCAAAGCCGCCTACTTCACCCGCGGCACCGGCCACGACGAATTCGCCCGCTACAGCGAAGACCCCGAAGTGTGGACCCGCGTGCTCAAACGCATCAAGAAGAAAATCGACAACGCCCGCGAAATGCTGCCACAGCCGGAAATCGACACCATGGAAGGCGCTTCCTTCGGCATCATCTCCTTCGGCTCCAACGACCCCGCCATCCAGGAAGCCCGCCACTACCTCAAAGAGGAAAAAGGCATCGCCACCGACTACCTGCGCCTGCGGGCCTTCCCCTTCTCGCAAGC
Source organism: uncultured Anaerolineaceae bacterium (assembly GCA_964450875.1). Lineage (GTDB taxonomy): Bacteria > Chloroflexota > Anaerolineae > Anaerolineales > DRMV01 > DRMV01. The sequence continues at coordinate 4,400 of CAYVHG010000061.1, forward strand.
GGTCAAAGACTTCATCGCCAGCCACGACAAAATCTACGTGGTGGAAATGAACCGCGACGGCCAAATGCGCCAGCTGCTCCAACTCGACGTGCCCGAAATGGCCGCCAAACTGTATTCCGTGGCCAAAGGCGACGGCCTGCCCCTGACCGCCCGCTGGATCATGAACACCATCCTGGAAATGGAAGAGGAGTAAAATCATGGCGAAGACAAACGCCCTCGGTTTGAGCATTGCCGACTACAAAGGCGCCCCCACCACCCTGTGCCAGGGCTGCGGCCACAACTCCATCATCAGCCAAATCATCTCCGCAGTCTTCGAAGAAAACCTGCCGCCGGAAGGCGTGGTCAAGTTCAGCGGCATCGGCTGCTCCTCCAAAGCACCGACCTACATGCTGGGCCGCTCATTCGGCTTCAACGGCCTGCACGGCCGCATGCCCTCCCTCGCTACCGGCGCCCTCTTCGGCGACCTCTCGCTCATCGGCATCGGCATGAGCGGCGACGGCGACTCCGCCGCCATCGGCATGGGGCAGTTCAAACACATCATCCGCCGCAACATGCCGCTGGTCTACATCGTCGCCAACAACGGCGTCTATGGCCTCACCAAAGGCCAATTCTCGCCCACCTCCGACCGTGGGCTGAAGCTCAAAAAACAAGGCGTCAACCCCTTCGAGCCGGTAGATATCTGCATGGAAGCCTTGGCCTCCAACGCGACCTTCGTCGCCCGCACCTTCGCCGGTGACCCCAAACAGGTCAAGACCCTCATCAAAGCCGCCATGCACCACAAAGGCATCGCCATCCTGGATATCATCAGCCCCTGCGTTTCCTTCAACAACCAGCCTACCGCCACGCAATCCTACGAATGGGGCAAGCAGCACGAAGTGCTGCTGCACGAAATGCAATTCCTCCCCGACGCGAAGGAAATCAAGCTGCAGGGCGAAATGCAGCCCGGCGAAATCCGCGAAGTGACCATGCACGACGGCTCGGTGCTGGTGCTCAAGCAGGTGGAACGCGAATACGACCCCACCGACCGCTTCGCGGCCATCCGTGCGCTGGAAGAAGCCAAACAGAAACACATCCTGCTCACCGGCCTGCTCTACATCGACACCGAACGCCCCGCCCTGACCGAGCTCTACGAATTGCCGGACGACGTGCCCTTCAACCGCATGCCCGCGGAGCGCCTCCGCCCCGCGCCGGAAACCATCCAAACGGTCAACGAGTTGATGTTCTAACTCGCCTCATCTCCTTCACCTCTTCACCTCCTTAACCCAAAAGCGCAGACCGGTCGGTCTGCGCTTTTGGGGTTTCTACGGTTTAGGAAAGCCAAGCCACAGTCTCCAATGCTCCCACACACCACAGCCTGGTCAACAGTGGCGCACCTATCGCCCATACAGCGTGTTGAACTCGGCCAGCCGCGCCAAGGCGTCTTCGGGCAGGGGCGCGGTCATCCGCCAGGCCCAGTTGCCTTCGGCCCGGCCGGGGTAATTCATACGGGCTCGGTTGTCCAGGCTGAGGACGTCTTGCACCGGCGCAATAGCCCATTTGGCCACCGAGCGCCACGCCGCGCGAATCAAATCCCACGCGACGTCGCGGCCATCGGTGGCGAGGTAGCGGCGCAAGAAATCCCGCTCGCTTTCCGAAGCCCGCTG
>CAYVHG010000062.1:0-9137 GCA_964450875.1 uncultured Anaerolineaceae bacterium
CCATTGCCCACAAACTCAACGCCCCGTTGACCACGGTGTTGGGCTTTGCCGAACTCCTTTTGGAAGACGCTCCGCCGGGGAGCGCCGCCCACGAAGATTTGCAGCTCATCTTGCGGGAAGCCCGCCGCGCGCGCGATGCTGTGCAGGAACTTCTGGATTTTGCTCGTTACCCTGAACCGTATCAGATTGCAGCCGACGCCAACGCACTTTTGAAAGAAACCTTGTCGTTGGTTTCCAAATACATGGCTTCCCGAGGGGTTACGCTTCACCTTTCTTTGCAGGAGGACTTGCCGTCCGTGATTGTCGATCCCGGTGAAGTCAAATACGTCTTCCTCAATCTCATCCATACTTTGCTCCAGACCATGCCCCACGGCGGCCGTTTATACATTACGACTTCCATCGAAGAGGACGACACCGGCCGCTGGGTGGTCGTGCGGGTGGCAGATACGGGGGAAGCCATCACGCCTGAGCAGATGGAGAAACTTTTCGAGCCTTTTTACGTTGCCCCTAAGGACCGCCAGGGACGCAGAACGGCGATGAGCTATGGTGTGGTGCAGGAAGACCGAAGCACGTTCTCGGTGAACGGCGCTGAGCGGGAACCATTAGGTAATGTGTTCGCGGTATATTTGCCGGCAATGTAACCCCATGGGCATTTGCTCGGAAATGTAAAGGAGGCAGAATGGCCGGACGCCCCCCCCGACGGGTCGTGGTGGTGGACCCTGATGAAGGTGTATTGCGCTTGTGCCAGCGGGTGTTGGAGCGCGCCGGCTTCGAGGTGGCTGTTTTCGATCAGGCTTATGATGCGCTGGATTATTTAGAGCAAAGGATGGCCGACGTCTTGATCGCAGACTTGGATACGCCTGCGATGAGCGGTTTTGCTCTGATGGAGCAGGCGCGATTGTTGCAACCCAACCTTGCTGTGGTCATCATGAGCCGTTACGACACGATCGAAAACGCGGTGATGGCGCTCAACCAGGGCGCCAACGGCTTGCTGCTCAAGCCCTTTGAGCGGATGGCGTTGGTAGAAAGTGTGTGGAGGGCCGTTGCTCATCGCCAGCGGCAAGAAGAAACGGCCCGCATGGCTGCTTTGCGCCCCTTGTTCGACGTCGCCGAGGCGTTGATCTCCGAGCGCCGCCTCAAGCCGCTGCAAACTTTGGTGGTCGAGAAGGTGCAAGAAGTCCTCCCCAGCTCGGCCGTTGGCCTCTATTTGTGGACGCAAGACAGCGATGAGGGCGACGTGTTGGCTTCCATTGGGAAGGTGCTGCCTGCCAATGCCTCTTTGTGGAAGAGCGTTCCACCTCACCGCCATCCCGTGCGGTTGGATATCCAGAGCAGCGAAGGAGAAGAGCGGGCCTTGCTGGAAGCCTATGGCTGGAGCAGCGTGTTGCTGGCAGTGGTGCCGCGCGAGGAACGCCGCTACGCTTTGCTCGTAGCCCGCGAGCAGATGCCTTTTTTCCACGACGAGGTGGACGCGACCGCCTTGGGCATTCTGGCCCGACTGGCGGCCACAGCGTTGGAAAGCGCCCGCCTTTACGAAGATTTGCGCCACTCCTTGGAAGAGCTTCGCCGCTCTCAACAAGCCTTGGCGCAGGCCGAGAAAATGGCCGCGGTGGGGCGTTTGACGGGGTCGTTGGCGCACGAGGTCAACAATCCCATCCAGGCGGTGCGCAACAGCCTCTATCTCGCCACCCATCCAGAGATCGAAGAAGACCGGCGGCAGGAGTACCTGCGCTTGGCCACCGAAGAAATCGAGCGCCTCTCGGCGCTGGTCCACCGGATGTTGAACTTCTACCGCCCCGGCAAAGTGAAGCGTCAGGCGGTTTCGCTGGCAGAGCTGGCAGAGCGGGTGGTTGGCCTGCTGGCTGCTCAATTGGAAAAACACCATATCGATGTTACCCTCGATGTGCCGGCGACCTTACCGCCGGTGTATGGGGTAGAAGACCAATTACAGCAGGTGGTGTTGAACCTGGTGTTGAACGCGATGGAAGCCATGCCGGAAGGCGGGCGGCTATTCGTGCTGGGTTGGGCTGAGGGGGCGCAAGTGGTGCTGGCAGTGGAAGACACGGGGCCGGGCATTGCTTCGGAAGTTCGCGATCGGCTTTTCGAACCTCTGGTCAGCACCAAGGAAAGCGGCACCGGTTTGGGGCTGGCGGTGAGTTACAATATCGTTGCCGACCACGGCGGGCAGTTGGAACTCAGCGAACCCACGCGCGGCAGCGGCGCTGCTTTCCGCATGGTGTTGCCCGTGTGGAATGAAAAAGCACCGCCACACACGAAGGGAGGTCGTGATGGAGAAACGGGGTAGCATTTTGGTGGTAGACGACGAGCGCACGACCCGCGCGACGCTGGCCGATATTTTGCGCTTGGAAGGATACACCGTGGTGCCCGTGGCCGACGGCCCGGCTGCCCTCGAACAGCTGCGCCGGCAGGAATATGACGTCATGCTGCTCGATTTGAGAATGCCAGGGATGAACGGCCTGGAAGTGCTGGAACGGGTGCGCAAAGCAGGCTGGGATGTGGAAGTCGTGTTGCTGACCGCTCACAGTTCGGTGGAATCGGCCATTGGCGCGTTGCGTCACGGCGCAGCAGATTACCTGGTCAAGCCCGCTCACCCCGATGAAATTCGCGCCGCCGTCGGCAAGGCCCTGGAACGCCGCCGCCAGCGCCTGAAACAACGCCACTTGCTCGAAGAGCTGATGAGAACCATGCACGGCGAAGAAGGCGGCCATACCGAGGGCGGTGAACGGCAGGCATCGGAGCGCATTCCCCTCTCACCAGAGGCATGGGTGGATTTCAAGCGCCGACAGTTGTACGTCGGCGATGAGGAAGTGCCCCTCTCGCCTACCGAGGCTCGCCTGTTGAAAATTCTGCTTGCCCGTGAGGGAGACGTCATTCCTCATCAGGAACTGGTGCGGCTGGTGCAGGGTTACGAAGTGGAAGCGGCCGAAGCCTCGGAGATGCTGCGGCCGTTGGTCAGCCGATTGCGTTCCAAATTGGGACACATTCCGGGGGGCAGGGCGTGGCTCGTCAACGTCCGTGGGGTGGGCTATTTGCTGGAACGCTCGTGAGGGGGTGCCTATTGTCACCCGTTGCGAGGTTTGGCGTTGGGCGAGGAGGATTTCGCGCCAAAACGTTGTAAAATTGAGAGAGTGACCTTGAGCATTCGATTGCACATTGGAGGTGAACGATGAAGACTGCAAAGGCTCTTGGCTGGGCGCTTTTCGTGTTGGGGGTGTGGGAAGTCGCCGCCCCCTTCGTCTGGGGCTACGCCGGCAGCAGTGCCTTGGTGCAAGATGTGGTGCTGGGGCTGGCGTGGGTCGCTTTTGGTCTGTGGATAGCCTTGACCGACCAAGGTGATGCCGTCAAACTGCTGGGCTGGCTGAGCGCGCTGCTGGGCGCGAGTTTGGTTTTAGCCCCCGCCGTGGGGAATGCGAGTGCGCTGGGAGCGGCGTTCTGGAACGACTTGCTGGTAGGGTTCCTCGCCGGTGTGCTTGGCATGTGGGCTGCGTTCAACGCACCGGCGACTGCCCCTGCCGCGCCTGTAGGCCATCATTAGCCTTCGAACGACGGTGCACGACCCAAACCGCCGCGGGCATAGCCGCTCGCGGCGGTTTGTGTTTGGGGCCGAGGGGCTTGGGGGGTGAGCCGCGAGGGCAGGGCATGGGGCGCTGACTGCTTGCCCTCACGCCCGTTGGGGGGATTTGACCCCGCGGCACACCAATTTCCCAAAACCCCCCGAAACCCTGTTGACATTCCTGCCGCGGCGGATATATCATGGTGGGCGGAGCAGCCGCGGCCCTTGGAGGCAGAGCTCGCACCCCTCGAAGCGGCCAGCGCGCCGCCTTACCCCTTGCCGGGAAGGGCAGGCCACTGGCCCCTTTCTCCCACGCACGGGTGAAAGGGAATGCACCGTAAGCGGCTCAAGGGTGGAGAACAGGTTGTTGATGAGGCCGAGGGCGAGTCCTTGCCACGGGCGCGCGCCGTTCCCCTTCATACCCACCCATTCTATTCTCGTAAGGAGGAAGTAACCATGACGACCGATCTTGAGAAGTTCCTTGCTGCTCGTGACTTCCTGCTGAAAGTGACCAGCTACGAAGAGGCTCGCGCCGGTTTCCAGTGGCCCCACTTGACCAAGTTCAACTGGGCGCTGGATTATTTCGACGGCATGGCAAAAGGCAACGACCAACTGGCGCTCATTTGGGCCGACGAGAACGGCAATGAGCGCAAGGTCACTTTCGACGAGATGTATCGCCGTTCTAACCAGGTGGCCAACTTCCTGCGTGATTTGGGGCTCACCAAAGGCGACCGCGTCATCATCATGATGGAAACCTCGGTCGAACTGTATGAGCTGATGCTGGGTATCATGAAAGCCGGTGGGGCGATCATCCCGGCCGCGACTTCGCTGCCGCCTAACGACATTGCCGACCGCATCCAGCGCGGCGATGTCAAGTTTGCCGTGGTGCACGCGCCTTTTGTGGAAAAGTTCAACAAGGCCGGCTCGGCTTTGGAAGGCCTCAAGGCACGCATCGTCGTTGGCGACGAATTCTCTCAGCAGTGCGATGAGGAGGCCGAAGCCGAAAGGTGCTGGATCCGTTTCACCGAATCGCAGAAGTACCCCGAAGAATACCACGCCCCCTTCATCACTTACTCGACCGACGAGCTGTTCCTCTTCTTCACCTCGGGCACCACTTCCAAACCCAAACTGGTCGTTCATACCCACACCTCTTACCCCGTGGGGCACTTGACCACCATGTATTGGGTGGGGGTGCAGCCCGGCGACGTTCACTTCAACATCAGCGCCCCCGGCTGGGCCAAATATGCGTGGAGCTCTTTCTTTGCCCCCTGGAACGCCGGAGCGACCATCTTTACCTACCGCTACACCAAGTTCGAGGCCAAGAAGGTGTTGGCAGCCATCGAGAAATATCAGGTCAACACCCTCTGCGCACCGCTGAGCGTCTTGAAGCTCTTCCTGTTGGAAGACCTGAGCCAGTACAAGTTTGCCCTTCACGATTTTGTCAGCGCGGGCGAACCCCTCAACCCCGAGGTCGTGCGCAAAATCGAGGCGGCTTTTGGCGTGAAGGTGCGGGAAGGCTACGGCCAGACGGAGACCACCGCCCTGGTGGGCACTTTCAAAGGCATGGAGCGCAAGGAAGGCTCGATGGGCAAGGTCGCCCCGGGCTACAACGTCGCTTTGCTGGATGAGCAGTTGAACCCCGTGCCCACAGGGCAGGACGGCCAGATTTCCGTCGAGGTCTACCCCGTTTACCCCTTGGGGCTGATGAAAGGCTACGACGACCCCGAACGCAATGCCCAGATTTTCAAGGCGGGCTGGTATTTCACCGGCGATACGGCCTACCAGGATGAGGAGGGCTATTTCTACTTCGTCGGGCGCACGGATGATGTCTTCAAGAGCCTCGATTACCGCATTAGCCCCTTCGAGGTCGAAAGTGAGCTGATGGTGGCCGAGCCGGTGATGGAAGCCGCAGTGGTGCCGACCGTGGACGACCGCGACCGCATTGTGCCCAAGGCCTTCATCGTGCTCAAGCCCGATTATCAGCCTTCGCGCGAGGCTGCGTTGGATATCTTCCGCTTCATCCGCGACAACATGGCGCCCTACAAGCGCCCGCGGGTGATCGAGTTCCTGGAAGCCTTCCCCAAGACGGTCAGCATGAAGGTGATGCGCCGCGAATTGCGGGCTTACGACCGCGAAATGCGGAAGAAAGGCGAGCGCGGCGAGTACGAATTCTGGGAAAAGGAATTCAAGGAAGAGCTCGGCTTGGGGCAGCGCCGGTAGGTCCCCCTCTGAGCGGCACATCGAGCAGGGCGGCCGTCAAGCCGCCCTGCTTTTTTCTGCGCAGCCGGTGTTTACGAGGCTGCCTCTTCTTGCAAGGTAAAACCTTTCCATCGCAGGGGGTGCACAGCGATGGGCTCTGCCAGCAGGCGAGCCATGACAGCCGCGGCTGCCGATGGGTCGCCGGTGGTGTAGTAGGTCACGCGCCCGCGAGCGCGGGGCGCGTTGCGGCTGCCGCGGGCTTCCAGCACGCGGCGCGTTTGGCGGGCAATGGCCGGCGCAGGGTCGATCACCCGCACGCCCGCCCCGACGATTTCCTGAATGAGCGGGATGACGAAGGGGTAGTGTGTGCAGCCCAAGACCACGGTGTCCATACCGGCGGCGAGCATGGGGCGGAGGGCGGTTTCCAGGATGCGCCGTGGGGCTGCGCCATGCAGGTCGCCCGCCTCGATGCACTGCACCAGCCCCTCGCAGGTGGCTTCCATCAGACGGGTGCCGCGGGCAAAGCGTTCCACCACCGAGGCGTAAAGCGCACCTTGGAAGGTGGCCGGCGTCGCGAGCACTCCCACGACGCCGCTCTGGGTGGTTTCGGCGGCCGGCTTGACGGCCGGTTCCATGCCGACGAAGGGAATCTCAGGGAAGGCCTCGCGAAGGGCATGCAGGGCTGCTGCCGAGGCGGTGTTGCAGGCGACCACTACGGCTTTGGCGTCGCGAGAGCGCAGGAAGCGGGTGATGCCTTCGGCGAAGCGGCGCACTTCGTCCAGGGAACGCGAGCCGTAGGGCACGTGGGCTTGGTCGGCGATGTAGATGAAGTGCTCGTTGGGCAGGTGGGCGCGCAAGGCCCGCAGTACCGAAAGCCCCCCCACGCCGGAATCGAAGACGCCAATCGGCCGCGCATCGGCCACGGTCACGCCTCCTGTGCGGCTTCCACAAGGGCGCGGAAGACCGCGAGGTGTTGCGGGTATTTCTGGTAAAGCCATTCGGGGTGCCACTGGACGGCCAGCCCGAAGGGGTGGTGGGGCACTTCCAGCACTTCCACCAGGCCGTCGTCGGCCCAGCCGGTGGCTTTCAGGTCGGGGGCTACGGTGCGGATGCCTTGGTGGTGTAGGCTGTTGACTTCCAGCCGCTGGGTGCCAAACAGGCGTGCCAAGCGGCTGCCCGCCGCCAGGCGCACGCCGTGGGCCAGCATTTCTCGCTCGGTTTTGACATCGCTGCGGTGCCGCAGGGCGTTGGGGTATTGGGTGGGCAGGTCTTCGTACAGCGTGCCGCCCATTGCGACGTTGAGCACCTGAATGCCGCGGCAAATGCCGAAGAAGGGCTTTCGGCGGGCGATGGCTTCCTGCACCAGAGCGAGTTCCAGCGCGTCACGGCTGGGGCGGAGGCCATAGATTGCCGGGTGGGGCTGCCCGCCATAGCGTTCGGGGGCGATGTCGCCGCCGCCGGTCAGCAGCAGGCCGTCGAAAGTGGCGAGCAGCGCTGGGGCGTCTTCGGGAGGGGTGTCGCTGGGAATGAGCACCGGCAGGCCACCAGCGGCGCGCACGGCGCTGATGTAGCGCTGCCCTAAAGCGGCCATGCGCATGTCGTAGGTGGGGTGAGTGCAAAAGGTGGCCGTCAGGCCAATGCGAGGGGGAACGGGAGGCATGGGCGGGTCCTTTCGCTGGCGGGCCGAGATTTCGACGCTCTCGCGCGCCGGTGGCGAACAAAAAAGGTGCAGCGCGCGGGGCGGACTGCACCTTTTGGGGGCCGGACGGGTTGCTTACTTTTCCTCGGCGCGGCGGACGAACTTTTGCTTGAGGCGGGCTTTCTTGCCGCGGCGCTCACGCAGGAAGTACAGCCGAGCGCGGCGCACCTTGGAGTGGCGTTGCACGACCACTTTTTCGATGCGGGGGGAACGCTGCAAAAAGGTGCGTTCCACGCCGATGCCGTGGCTGGCGATGCGGCGCACGGTGAAGGTGGCATCGTTGCCGCCGCCGCGCACGCGGATGACCGTGCCGCGGAATTCTTGCACGCGTTCACGGTTGCCTTCTTTGATCCGCAGGAAGACACTCACAATGTCGCCCGGCCGCAGGTCGGGGACATTGGGGTTCGGGGGGGCTTCCACAGCCTTCAACAGTTCGGAGTTCATGGCGCTTACCTTCCGTAGATGGAATTCGACCCTGACGAAGCGGTGCCGTGCTGCGTTGCCAGACACATTCGCCGGGCATAAGAGCGCCGCCCTGAAAGGCGGCGCGCCGATTATACCACGCCGAAAGGGAAACACAAAGGGAAAGAGGAAAACACCGCGATTTGGTCGGAACCGTCATCTGCCCAACGCCAATTGTGGTAAACTTGCCGGTGGTTGTAAACAGTGAAGATTGTCAACGCCTTTTGCGTTTTTTAAGGAGGTAGCTATGAGTAAGAAATGGGTGTATTTGTTCAAAGAGGTTGAGGAAGCCGAGAAATACGTCGGCGGCAGCTGGGACGACGTGCGGGGCCTGTTGGGCGGTAAAGGCGCTAACCTCGCCGAGATGACCCGCATTGGCGTGCCGGTGCCCCCCGGCTTCACCATTACCACCGAGGCCTGCAATGCGTATTACGAGAGCGGCGGCAAGTTCCCCGAAGGCATGTGGGAGCAGACCCTCGCCGCTTTGAAAGACGTCGAACAGCAGACCGGTAAAAAGTTCGGCGACCCGAAGAACCCCTTGCTGGTTTCCGTGCGCTCCGGCGCTAAGTTTTCCATGCCCGGCATGATGGATACGGTGCTCAATGTGGGCCTCAACGATGAGACCGCCAAGGGCATGGTGGAACTCACCCAAAACGAGCGCTTTGTGTATGACGCTTACCGCCGCCTCATCCAAATGTATGGCTCGGTGGTGCTCGACATCCCCGACGAGGCCTTCGAAGAGGTCTTGGAAGAAATGAAGCGCGAGAGGGGGGTAGAGCAGGATACCGACCTCACCGCCGAGGACCTGAAGGAGTTGGTGGAACGCTTCAAGAAGGTGGTCAAAGAGCATAAGGGCTTTGAGTTTCCCCAGGAACCCATCGAGCAGATGCGCCTGGCCATCGAGGCTGTCTTCCGCTCGTGGAACAGCAAGCGGGCTATTGACTACCGCAACGCGGCGGGCATTCCCCACGATTTGGGCACCGCGGTCAACATCGTGACCATGGTGTTTGGCAACATGGGGTGGGATAGCGGCACCGGCGTGGCCTTCACCCGCAACCCCAGCACCGGCGAGAAGAAACTCTGGGGCGAATATCTGCTCAATGCCCAGGGCGAAGATGTGGTGGCGGGCATCCGCACGCCTTCCCCCATCGAGAAAATGGCCGAGGAATTGCCCGAAGCCTATGCCCAGTTCGTGGACATTGT
>CAYVHG010000063.1:0-23118 GCA_964450875.1 uncultured Anaerolineaceae bacterium
AATTCCCGCATGGGCTGGCGCAGCATCTGAGCCACATCTTCGTTCAACCCCAAGAGGTCGGCCACATGGTCGAATTGCTCTTGGGCCATCTTGAAAGCGTTCACCGATTCAGTCATGACAACAGTCGCTCCATTTGAAAAAGATAAACGGGCACCCATCGGGATGGTGCCCGCTCTTGCTCACTTATGGGGAAAAGGCGCGCCAACGAGGTGTCTTCATCACCGTCTTCATCGCCATCTTCATCGCCATGGGTACCTTGAACGTGGAGGTTATGCACTCGCCTACGGTTTAAGATTACCCCAAACTTCAACCTTCGTCAAGAAGGTTGCGGCGTTCTTGCAAATTTCTCATCAAAACCTGCCGCACCACTTGGGGGTTTGCCTGCCCTCGCGCCAGGCGCATCACCTGCCCGAAGAGGAAGTTCACCACGCCTTCCTTGCCGTTGAGGTAGGTTTGCAGTTCGGCGGGGTGCTCCGCGAGCACTTGTTCGACCCAAGCCTGAATCGCCGCCGCGTCGGAAACCTGCCGCAACCCCCGCTGGGCGATGATCGCTTCTGCGCTTTTACCGCTTTCGAACATTTCGGCAAGCACGCTTTTGGCCGTGTTGTTGTTGATTTCGCCCGCCGCAATGCGCCGCAGCAAGTCGGCCAGCGCCTGAGGCGACACTTCGACCGCTCCGATGCCCACCCCCGCCTGGTTCATCAATCCAAAGAGCTCACCCGTCACCCAATTGGCAATCGTCTGCGGGGAAACCCCTTCGCCCGCGGCGCGTACGGCTTCCTCGAAATAATCGGCCACGGCGCGCTCCGCGGTGAGCACATCGGCGCTGTAAGCGTTCAAGCCATAGGCTTCCTGGAAACGATGGTAACGGGCATGGGGCAGTTCGGGCAGTTCGGCGCGTAAGGCTTCGGCCCACGCCGGCGCGACTTCCAGAGGCGGTAGGTCGGGCTCGGGGAAGTAGCGGTAGTCGTGGGCTTCTTCTTTGCTGCGTTGCGGCACGGTGACGCCGCGGGCTTCGTCCCAGCCCATAGTCTGCTGAATGACCGGCTCGCCGCGCCGCAGGAGCTCACTTTGGCGCTCGATTTCTTGAATGACGGCCTGCTCCAACGCCCGAAAGCTGTTCAGGTTTTTGATTTCGGTGCGGGTGTTGAGCTCGTCGGTGCCTTTCCAGCGCACGGAGACGTTGGCCTCGAAGCGGATGACGCCCTTTTCCATATCGCCGCTGTTGACGCCCAGGTAGCGCAGCACTTGCCGCAACGCCATCGCGTAGGCTTTGGCCTCTTCCACCGAGCGCATGTCGGGCTCGGAGACGATCTCCAGCAACGGCACACCGGCTCGGTTGAGGTCCACCAGCGAGTAGGTTTCGCCGTTTTCGGCCTGGACGTGGGTCAGCTTGCCCGTGTCTTCTTCCAAATGCACCCGCCGAACGCGAATTTGCCGCTCGCCCGCCGAGGTGCGAATGGTCAACGTGCCGTGTTCGGCCAGCGGAAGTTCGTATTGCGAAATCTGATAGCCTTTGGGCAGGTCGGGGTAGAAATAGTTCTTCCGGGCAAAGATGCTGACCGTGTTGATGGAACAACCCAATGCCAGCGCCACTTTGATGCCCTTGGCCACGGCCTCTTTGTTGACCACCGGCAGCGCGCCAGGCATGGCTGCGCACACCGGGCAGACCGCGGTGTTCGGCTCTGCCGTGGTGGCATCCACCACCGGGCAAGCGCAAAACATCTTCGAGCGGGTGTTCAGTTCGGCATGGACTTCCAGACCAATGACGGGTTCGATTTCCATGGAGCGACCTCGGCACGTTAGGGTTTGTAAACCACCAGGTTATCGAAACGAACTTTCATTTGTTTGCCACTGAAACTCTCGACAAGCACACCCACGTCACCTTTGGGGTAGTGAGCATCATGCACGGTAACCACCACCCGGCCACCAACAGCCAGCGGTAAAATTTGCCGCGCTGAGGCGGCCGGAAAAGCCTCAATGGGCAGGCGCATAGACCACCAAATTATCGAAACGCACGTCGGTGCCGCCGTTGTCGTAAGTGCCAACGACAAGGGCAATATCTCCGTGGGAGTAGGCCGTGTCGCGCACTGCGCCGATCAACTTGCCGTTGACGTACAACGCCAGCGTGTCTCCCACACACTCCGCCCGCAAGTGGTTGGTTGCATTTCCCTCATGAATGGCATCGCTGGAAAGCCAATCCCCATCATCCAGCAACATCTTTTCGTCGTCAGGCTCCCAGCGGAAAATCTGGTAATAGCCATCGGCGCCAACGGCAAACTGGTAAGCGTGGTCTTTGTCCTTATAGCGGCAGAGCACACCAAAATCGCTGGTATCGTCCCCTCTCACTTTGGTGATATCAACTTCGATGATGACGTCTTGGAAATCCTCGCCGCTATACGCCCAGGTTTCCCAATTAGGGGCCTCGACGTCGATGCGATATTGGCCGTTCCGGTAGCCCACTGCGGAATCTTTGGAAGAGGAAGTCGGCCAACCGCTGCCGGGGTCGTCGAAGTCGTCTTGGAGCAGCACCTCGCCCGTCGGCCAAGGCGTTACCGCCACCGGCAAGGGCGCAGGGGTGGGCGTTTCCTCGATTTCGATTGCCACCTCCCCCCGCAACGCGGCAGCGATGAGCGGCTTGGCAAGGTTGATAGGGCGCAGCGCATTGATGAAACCGCCCGTCGGCACACAATCGTCGTTTTCGTCGATCACACCATCGCCGTTGGTGTCGGCCAAATAGCGGCAATCCACGACCTCGCTATCCTCCGAACCCGAGCCCAGTTGAGTAGGAATCGCCACCAACTCACCGGCAGCATCGACGGCCATGCCGCCACTATTACCGCCGGCAATGGCTGCCGAAGTTTTGATGAACGCGCGCCGCCCATAAGGCTTTTCCGCCGTGAAGCCGCTCACCTCGCCGCGCGTGAGCGTGATGGTGTTCCCGCCAATGCCCGGATACCCCAAAATCACGATGGGCTCGCCCAGGTGCAGTTTGGAGGAATCGCCCAAGCGGGCATAAGGCAAGTTCAAGTGCTCGGCATCCACCGGGTTGCCATCCAAGTCGGTCGTGATGCGCAGCACGGCAAGGTCCAGCTTCGAGTCGGCCTGAACCACCTTGGCGTAATATTTGGGCACCGGCGGCTGGTCTTCGGCCTCGGTCACCAGAATTTCCAATGCAGCGAGCGATTCGCCCTTCTCGGGCAGGGCCACATGGGCGTTCGTCAGAATGAACCCGCGCGGGTCCACGATGGTGCCCGAACCGCTCCACACCGGCCGCAGATTGCCCCCCTCGGTCTCCACCTCGGCCACGATTTGCACCACCGCCCGGTAAGGGATTTTGTCGGCCAGCGGTGTAATCGCGGGGGTAAAAGCCGCCACCGCCTGGGCAGGCGTGGGCGTCACAGGGGGCGCGGTGGGCGGCGGCAAGGTAGGCACCGGGGAAACCGTGCCCGCCACCGGCGTCAAAGTGGGAATGACCGCCGCTGGCGTGCTCAGCCCGCTTTCTTCCCCCTGCTCGGAAAGCCAACCGACCACCGCCAGGCCGCCTATGCCCGCAACGGCGCACAGGAACCCTATCACCAGCACGATGCCGCAGCCAATCCATACTTTTTTCATTGTGCCTTCGCTCCCAATGCAAACGGCCACCCGCATGGCCTTCGGCGAATTTCCTTCCTGATTATACCGCGCCCCCTCGCAGAGCCTACAACCACTTCACCACGATGTCGCCAATCACGTTCGCGGCCTCGTCGCCGCGGTCGGCCGCGTTGGAAAGATGGCGGTAGATTTCCCGCAGTTTGAGGATGTTCATGACGTCATCCAGCGTCTGCGGGGTAGCGAACAAGTGCGCCAGCGCTTCGCGATACACCTTCTCTACTCGGTTTTCCAAAGCCTTCGCGCGCACCGCGTGCTCATTGGCAACATTGGGATGGCTTCCCAACCGCTCCACCCCGCGGTAGACCTCGGCAGCCGCATCGTGCAGCAGCGAAACCATGCGCTTGATGTATTCGTTGGGCTTCACCTCGAAAATCTCCATTTCGTCCACCGTGGTGTAAGCGTAATCCAGCATATCGTCGATGGTGAGCGAAAGGGCGAAAATATCCTCTCGGTCGAAGGGTGTCACAAAAGTACGGTTGAGTTCATCGATCAAAATGCGGCGGGCTTCGTCGGCTTCCTTTTCGATTTCGCGCAAGCGGCGCGCAGCAGCCTCGGAAGGCTGTTCGACGTACTCTTGCAACACATGAAAACCTTCCAACGTCAGCTCAGCCTGTTGCATCAACAGCACCACAAACCGGTTCGGCTTCTTATCTCGTCGAAACAAACCCATTACGCATTCCTCCTCAAAGAAAGGCTCACGGCCACGGTCGTTGCCGCCGTAATTCGAGCAGGGTGAGCCACCGCGAGCAACGGCACCCACACCACCTGGTCACCGGAAACTACCAAAGGCCAGCGCGCTCGCAGCCGTGGCGGGATTTTGGCGTCGACCATCAAGTCGGCAATTTTCCGACGCCGCCCGCCCATACCCAAGGGAGCCACCGTATCGCCCGGCCGACGGGGGCGCACCACCAAGGGAAAGGCCAGCGCTGCGGCATCCAGCCATGCCGTGGCGGGCTCGGCATGTGGGTCTTCCGGCGGGGGGGCGAGGGCAGAAGCTGCGAGCGCCCACCCCGCAGCCAGCGGCACCGCGCCGCCTGGCGGCAAGGGGAAGGCCCGCCCCGCTGGCAGCTGGGGCCACGCCTCGGAAGGCAGCGCCGCGCCCTTTTGCGCCACCCAGAGGGTTTCCGGCTCCACCCACAGGGCCAAGCCGCCAAACCAATCACGAGCGCCGCCCCCTGGACGAGCCGCGGCCGCGCGCGCGGCTTCCACCTGCTCGAAACCCATCTCGGGAACGCCCAGCCGCTCGGCCGCCCAGCGCAGCCAGCGGCGCTGCAACGCCAGGGGAGCGCTCGAAAACGGCCCCCGCCGAAACCCTACAAAGCCCGCCCCTTCGGCTGCCAGCACCGCAGGCAAGCGGCGGCGGGCTTCCGCGGCCAAGAAATCATCCTCCGCCGCCGCTACCGCCGCCAACCGCCCCAAGGCAGCATCCAGCGCGGGGTTTTCCACCCGCAGCCGTGGGAGCACGTCCAACCGCAGGCGGTTGCGGAAAAAGGCCCGCTGCCAGTTCGAAGCATCCCACCGCAGAGGCAGCCCGTAACGCCGAGCGTAGGCAATCGTGGCTGTGCGGCGCACCCCCAGCAGCGGCCGCGCCAGGGGAATTTCGGCGTCCCAACGCGGCAAACGACGGCATGGCCGCAGCCCCGCCAGCCCCGTCAACCCGCTGCCGCGCAACAGGTGCATCAGCACCGTCTCGCTTTGGTCATCGGCGGTGTGCCCCACGGCCACCGCAGCAGCGCGCCGCTCGCGCGCCACGCCGAACAGAAAGCGGTAACGAGCCTCGCGCGCCGCGGCTTCCACCGGCCGACGCTCGGCCGCAGCCTGTGCCGCCACATCGGCGCGCCCCATCACCCAAGGGACGCCCAACTTCCGAGCCACGGCCGCCACTGCAGCGGCGTCGGCATCGGCGGCTTCCCGCAAGCCGTGGTGCAAATGTGCCGCCGTCACCTCATAGCCCAGGCTGTGCAGCGCGTGCAGCAGGGCCAGGCTATCGGGGCCGCCCGACACCCCAACCACCAACCGCGCGCCTGCATCCAGCCCACAGGCCGACGCCAGCGCCACCCGAACGGCTTCTTGCAATTCGTCGTCTGGCATGGGGCACCTGCCCAGGTTAAAAAACACCCTCGCCGCCCCCATCGCGGCTTCCGGTTGGGGCGGCTCAAGAAAATGCGATCGGCGCTCGCTACGCCATCATGCGCAGATTATAACCCACAGCCCCCTACGACCACACGACCTCTTCCTTGCCAGCCAGCTTCTCTTGAATCTTGCTCACGATGAGATCCAGATGCGGCGGGTGCGCGACGTAATCCAAATCGTCGGCGGGCACGGTCAACACCGGGCAAAGGGTAAAGTTCTGCAGCCATTCCTCGTAAAGGCGGTTGAGTTGGGCCAAATATTCTGCCGAAATGCCGCGCTCATAGTCGCGGCCCCGCCGGGCAATGCGCGCCTGCAGCGTAGGCACCGAAGCCCGCAGATAGACCACCAAATCGGGCGGCGGCAGGAACGTCACCAGCGCGTCATACAGCCCTCGGTAGGTCTGCCAATCGCGCTCGGCCATGTGCCCCTGCAAATAAAGGTTGCGGGCAAAGATCTCGGCGTCTTCGTACACGCTGCGGTCTTGCACAACCGAAGTGGGGTGCAGCATCAGCCGATGGTGAATGCGCAGGCGATGGGAAAGGAAAAACACCTGCGAATGGAAAGCCCAAGCCCGCATGTCGCGGTAAAAATCGGGCAAATAGGGATTTTCGGCTTCCGGCTCATAAAACGGCGCCCACCCCAGCCGCTCGCTGAGCAAGTGAACCAGCGTCGATTTGCCCACGCCGATGTTTCCGGCCACGGCAATGAATCGCTTTTGTTGCATTCACCCCTCCCCGTGCAACACTTTCAGCATTTCCGCGTGCAGGGCTGCATTGGCAGCGACAATCGACTGCGGCGGCGAAAGGTAATCTGCCCCGCCCTGCAAGTTGGTCACCTTCGCCCCGGCCTCGGCCGCAATCAGCCCGCCCGCAGCCACATCCCACGGCTTGAGGCGGATCTCCCAATATCCGTCGAAGCGCCCAGCCGCCACGTAGCACAGGTCCAACGCCGCCGAGCCCAGCCGCCGCACCCCGTGGCTGCGGACGGCAAAGCGGGCAAAGTTGTCAAGGTTGTTGTCGGGGTTCGTCCAAACGTCATAAGGGAAGCCCGTCACCAACAAAGCTTGCGCCACCGAGGCCGTGGCCGAGACCTGTAACGGCCGACCGTTGAGGAACGCGCCCCGCCCCCGCTCGGCGGCAAAGCACTCGTCTCGCATGGGGTCATACACAACCCCCAAGCGCACCCCATCGCCCTCGGCATAGGCTATGGAAACCGAGAAGATGGGCACGCCGTGGGCAAAGTTGACCGTGCCATCGAGGGGGTCCACATACCACAGATGGGCATCGCCGCCATGAGCGCCGCTTTCCTCGGCGAGAATACTGTGCTCAGGCCACCGACGGCGGATGCTTTCCAGCAAAAAGGCTTCCGAGCGGCGGTCGGTTTCCGTCACCAGGTCGATGGCGTGGCTTTTGCTGTCGATGGTGTGGGCTTGGCCATAGCCGGCGCGCAAAATCACACCGGCCTGGCGGGCTAAAATTTCCAGGTCGTCCAAAGTGGGGTGCATGTCAATTGCCTGCATTGGGGGGCTGAAGGATGTCGTCGATTGCCGCCAGTTCTTCGCGAATGGTCTGGCGCTCGCGGCGCGCCTCGGCCAGCATCGCTGCGAAAGAAGGCTTTTGAGCATCGGGCAAAGTCGGAAGCAGGCGTTCCAGGCGCGCAATTTGGCGGTCTTTGTAGCGCAATTTGTTCTCCAGGCGCTCCCGATAGCCGCGGTAAAAAGCCTCGTCGTCCAACGGCGGCTTGGGCTCGGCTTCCTGTTGGTGCAGCACCTCGGCCACCGTCAGCAGGAATTCCTCGGCGTCGATGGGCTTTTCCAAAAAGCGCACCGCCCCCAGGCTGAGGGCAAATTCCTTGTCTTCGGGGGAAACGTAAGTCGCCGAAACGAAGACGATGGGCAAAGCGCGGGTGGCAGGGTCGCGCCGCAACCGCTGGGCCAGAGCAAAGCCATCCAACCGCGGCATGAGAATATCGGTCACGAGCAAATCAGGGCAATGGGCGGCGATCTGCTGCAAGGCCTCTTCGCCATCGGCTGCGGTTTCCACCGTGTAGCCCTTGAACTCCAAGGTCACCCGCAGCAGCTCCCGCACGGCTTGCACGTCTTCGACGACCAAAATGGTGTGTGTCATGGGCTTATTGTAGCCCGAATGCCGCCGGGCGGCAAGGGGCGCACGCTGGTATAATGCCACCATGCTACGGCGCGGAGGTGGAAGGTGACGCTTTCAAGACGAGATGTATTGAAACTGGCAGCGGCGGGTTTCGGCGCAGGGTTGCTGGTGCCGCGCCTTCGCGTCAGGCACGCGGCCGACTTCCCCAAAAACGTGCCGTTGGGGCGCGTGTGCATCGGGGGCAAGGTAGAAATCAAGGCCCGCCCCAACGCCGACAGCCCCACCGTGGCCGTGCTCTACGAAGACGCCGTGGTGCCGTGGGAAAAAGAGGTCGTGGGCATCAATGCCCACCGCGTCAACCAGCGCTTCGTGCAAACCCCCAAAGGGTTCATCTGGGAACCCGTCTTGCAACCCGTGTGGAACCGCCCCAACCCGCCGCTCAAAGCCTTCCCCTACGCCCAAGACGGCATGTGGGTGGAAGTCACCGTGCCGTATGTGGACATCTTCCTCGCCAACCCGCCGGCGCGCTCGCCCTGGCTCAAAGAAACCCAGCGCCCTCGGTTGTATTACAGCCAGATTTTATGGGTCGACCAGATCAAAGAAGGAGACGACGGGGCAATATGGTACCGCGTCGGCGACCGTTACGGCTCTTACGGCGACATTTTCTGGGCGCGCGCCGAGGCTTTCCGCCCCATCACGCCGGAAGAAATCGCCCCCATCCATCCCGACGTCGAAGACAAACGCGTGGTGGTCGATGTCAACTATCAGACCATGGCCTGCTACGAAGGCAAAGAAGAGGTGTTTTTCACCCGCGTTTCCACCGGGGCGAAGTTCAACGCGGCGGGCAAAGCCGTCGACAAATGGGCCACACCGATAGGCACCTTTCCCATCTGGCGCAAGCTCATCGCGGTGCACATGAGCGGCGGCACCACCGGCGGCGGCTACGACCTGCCGGGCATCGGTTGGACCACCCTCTTCGTGGGCACCGGCATTTCCATCCATGCCACCTTTTGGCACAACGACTACGGCGTGCCGCGCTCGCACGGCTGCGTCAACGCCCGCCCGGAAGACGCCAAATGGGTCTTCCGCTGGACGCTGCCCGTCGTGCCTTACGACCCCGGCGACGTCACCGTGCCCATGCCCGGCGGCACGAAAATCACGGTCGTCGAGGGCTAAAGGCCCCTCTCAGGCGTTCGAGGCATAGCCTGCGGGCTTTGCCCCTCGCGCCTGCCCGAAACCAAAGGGTAAAATAGCCCCATGTACACGCTGCTGCGCCCGCTGCTGTTCCGGTTAGAACCCGAGCGCGCCCACAGCCTCACCTTGCACTTGCTGCGGCTGGCTGGCGGCCTGCCGCCCGCCTGTGCACTCATCCGGCGGCTGTGGGGGGCGGGCGAAAAACCGGTGCGCCTCTGGGGGCTGACCTTTCGCAATCCGGTGGGGCTGGCCGCCGGATACGACAAAGACGCCCTCGCCTGGCGCGGCCTGGCCTGCCTGGGGTTTGGGCACATCGAAGTCGGCACCGTCACGCCCAGGCCTCAGCCCGGCAACCCCCGCCCGCGCCTTTTCCGCCTGCCGGCGCAGCAGGCGCTGCTCAACCGGATGGGCTTTCCAGGGCGCGGCGCCGACTTCGTCGCGGCGCGTTTGCAGGGCAAGCGCCCCGCGGGGGTGGTGCTGGGCGTGAACATCGGGCGCAACAAAGCCACCCCTAACGCCCAAGCCGCCGACGATTACCGCCTGTTGGTGCGCCGCTTCGCGCCCCTGGCCGATTACCTCGCGGTGAACGTCAGCTCGCCCAACACCGAGGGGTTGCGGCGGCTGCAAGCCCGCCGCGAGCTGGAAGCCCTGCTACGCGCGCTGCTCGCCGAGCGCGCCCGCACGCCAGCGCGCCCCCCTCTGCTGGTCAAGCTCTCGCCCGACCTGACGCCCGCGGCCCTCGACGACGCGCTCGACGCCCTGCTGGCCGCCGGGGTCGACGGCGTGATTGCCACCAACACCACCACCCGCCGCGAGGGGCTTCCCAGCCGCTGGCAGCACGAAGCCGGCGGGGTGAGCGGCGCCCCCTTGCGGGAACATAGCACCGCTTTCGTGCGCGCCATCCACCGCCGCGCCCCCCACCTGCCCATCATCGGCGTGGGCGGCATCATGACCCCCGCCGACGCCCGCGCCAAACTCGAAGCAGGCGCTACCTTGGTGCAGGTTTTCACCGGCCTGGTCTATGCCGGGCCTACCTTGCCCCGCCGCATCGTGGCCGCGCTGTAGCCCCCTCCCCTCACCCCGCATGGCCCGCATCACCTTGCGCTTTCACGCCGAATTGGAAGACTTCCTGCCCGCCAGCCGCCGGGGCAAGCCGCTGGAAATCGCCTTCCGCGGGCCGCAGACGGTCAAGCACCTGGTGGAAGCCGCCGGTGTGCCCCATGTGGAAATCGGACGCGTGCAAGCCGAGGGGCAAACCGTGCCCTTGGACGCCATCCCTCCCGACGGCGCGCAACTGGAAGCCTTCCCACGCGCGCCGCGCGCCCGCTGGCCCGCCGACCTGCCTTCCCCCCGCTTCGCGCTCGACGGCCATTTAGGGCGGCTGGCTTCTTACCTGCGGCTGCTGGGCTTCGACACCGCCTACCGCAACGAAATCGACGATGCCGACCTGGCCGCCCAAGCCGTGGCCGAACGGCGGGTAGTGCTCACCCGCGACCAGGACCTGCTGAAACGCAAAGTGCTCGTCTACGGCTACTGGGTGCGGGCCACCGACCCCCGAGCGCAAGTCGCCGAAGTGCTGACGCGCTTCGACATCGCCGCGCTCGCACAGCCGTTCACCCGCTGCCCGCGCTGCAACGGCCTGTTGGCGCCGGTGCCCAAGGCCGAAGTGCTTTCCCAACTCGAGCCGCTCACCCGCCGCTATTACGACACCTTCTACCGCTGTCAGGCATGTGGTCAAGTCTATTGGCGGGGCAGCCACTTCGACCGCATCCTGACCCTGCTGCGCCAATGGCTGCCCGAAAAGCCACTGGCCTGACTTTCTTGGAGACGGTCATGCTTGCCCAACTGGAAGCCTTGGTAGAATTTCACCGCACGATGGGCGTGTATTACGCCGAAGAACCCACAGCCCATCTTCCGGAAGACGTCGCCGCGGTGCGCCTGGCCCTGCTGGAAGAAGAGTTGGAAGAATACCGCCAGGCGCTGGCCGCGGGCGACCTGGTCGCCATTGCCGACGCGCTCACCGACCTGCTCTATGTGCTCCTCGGCACCTTCATCAGCCACGGCCTGCAAGATGTCGCCGAAGCGCTCTTCGCGGAAGTGCACCGCAGCAACATGACCAAAATCGCCCCCGATGGGCGTGTGATCTATCGGGAAGACGGCAAAGTGCTCAAGCCGCCCACCTTCGAGCCGCCCGATCTGCGGCAGGTGCTGCGCGCCCACGGCGTGTCCCTTCCCGAAGACCCGTCGGCATAAGCCGCCCTCCCCCCCTCGCCCTCGAGGAAACCGCATGGGCTTTTTCTCGAACCTCGACCAGGAACGCTACGACCGCCAATACAGCGACCGCGAGCTCTTTCGGCGGATGCTGAGCTACTTCCGCCCCTACGTCGGGCGGCTGACTGCGGTGACGGTAGCCGTGGCCGTGATTTCCCTGGCCGGGGCCGCCCTGCCCATGTTGGTTGCCCGCGCCGTAGACGACCTCAAAAGCAACCTTTCCCTCGAAACCGCGGCTTTGCTCACCGCTGCGGTGCTGCTCATCGGCGTGGTGACGTGGGCGGCCAACTGGGTGCGCCGCCGCCTCACCGTGGCCACCGTGGCCGACGTCGTCCTCCAACTGCGGCAAGACGCCTTCCGCGCCGTGGTAGCCCACGACCTCTCGTTCTTCGACGAATTCTCGTCGGGGCGGGTCGTCTCCCGCATCACCTCCGACACTCACGATTTCGGGCAGGTCGTGGTGCTCATCACCGACCTGAGCTCGCAGGTGCTGCAATCGCTCATTTTGGCCGTGGTGCTCATCCGCACCGAATGGCACCTCGCGCTGCTGCTGTTTTCCTTCCTGCCGGTGCTCTTTGGGGTAGCGCTGGGCTTCCGGCGTTGGGCACGCAAGGTCACCCGTGAAGGGATGCGTGCGATGGCAAACGTCAACGCGGCCATCAAGGAAACCGTCAGCGGCATTGCCGTGGCCAAGAATTTTCGGCAAGAAGCGAGCATCTACGCCGACTTCGACGATGCCAACCGCCAATCTTACCGAGTGAACGTGCGGCGGGGGTTCGTGTTGTCGCTGGTCTTCCCAACGCTGAACGCCCTCGGCGGTGTGGGCACGGCCATTCTGGTTTACGTCGGCGGCATGAGCGCGGTCAAAGGCATGGTGACCGCCGGCGCGTGGTACCTTTTCCTCAGCAGCCTCGACCGGTTTTGGTTTCCGGTGCTCAACCTCTCTTCGTTTTGGGCGCAAATTCAAAGCGGGCTTTCAGCGGCCGAGCGCGTCTTCGCTCTCATCGATGTGGAAGCCGCCGTCCAGCAAACGGCAGCCCGTCCCGTGCCGCGCCTGAAAGGCGACATCCGCTTCGAGCATGTCTGGTTTCGCTACAGCGAGCAAGAGCAAGTGCTGGCCGACTTCAACTTGCACATTCGCGCCGGGGAAAGCCTGGCGCTGGTCGGCCACACCGGTGCGGGGAAGACCTCCATCGCCAAATTGATCGCCCGCTTTTACGAATTCCAGCGCGGCCGCATCTTGGTGGACGGCCTCGACATCCGCACTTTCGACCTGGAGCAGTACCGCCGCCAGCTGGGCATTGTATCGCAGGTGCCGTTTCTCTTCAGCGGCACGGTGCTGGAAAACATCTGCTACGCGCGACCGGAAGCCACGGAAGCCGAAGTGCTCGCGCTGGCGCGCAAAATCGGCGGCGGCGAATGGCTGGAAACCCTGCCCGAAGGGCTGGCGACCGAGGTCGGTGAGCGCGGCGCCCGCCTGAGCATGGGGCAGCGCCAGTTGGTCGCCCTGATGCGGGTGCTGGTGCAGCGCCCGGCCATTTTCATCCTCGACGAAGCCACCGCCAGCATCGACCCTTTCACCGAAGCCCAAATTCAAGAAGCCCTCGACCTGATTTTGCGCCACACGACCAGCATCTTGATTGCCCACCGCCTTTCCACCGTCCGAGCCGCCGACCGCATCATCGTGCTGCGGCAAGGGCAAATCATCGAAGAAGGCAACCACGAGACCCTGCTGGCGCGCGGGGGCCACTATGCGGAGCTCTACAACGCCTATTTCCGCCACCAAAGCCTGGCCTATGTGGAAGCCGCCGGGCGGCTGCGATAGCCTCAGCCCATTTCACGCCGGCAGGCACCCTTGCCCCCCGCCGCAGAACGCCCCATGCCGAGCGATGCCCCCCGAAATGCAAGCCGAAAAGCCCCCAAGAGGTGAACCGTGCGCCGCGTTTGGCTGTTCCTGACCCTTTTCGTGCTGGCCGGATGCACCTTGGGCCAGCCGCCCGCCCCTTCGGGGGAAAGCCACGCCTTCGTGCCCCCCGTGGCTTCGCCCATCGCGGGAAACCGCCCCCCGCAGCCTCGACCTTCCCCCACCCTCGCCCCCGTGCGCGCCCCACACCCCACTGCCGCACCGAGTTGCACCAACATCCTCGCTTTCGTAGCCGACGAAACCATCCCCGACGGCACGGCAGTGCAGCCCGGGCAAACCATCGACAAGCGCTGGCGCGTGCGCAATGCCGGCACGTGCAACTGGGACGGCCGTTACCGCCTGCGACACATCGCCGGGCAGTCGCTGGGCGCGCCGCAAGAGATGGCGCTTTACCCCGCGCGTGCCGGAGCCGAGGTCACCATCCGCATCGTGTTCACCGCGCCGCAGGCGCCGGGGCAGTATTTTTCCACCTGGCAGGCGGTAGACCCGCAAGGGCGGCCCTTTGGGGACCCCATTTACATGCAAATCGTGGTCGTAAAAGCAGCGCCTACCCCCTAAACGCCCCCGCTGCCCTCGCGCCGGCGGGAGCGCTCAACCCCCAGCCCGGCCGTGGTCGTGGGCGGCCTTCAGGAAGGCCACGAACAGCGGGTGCGGCCGATTGGGGCGCGAGAGGAACTCCGGGTGGAACTGCGTGCCCAGCATGAAAGGGTGCTCGCGCAATTCCGCGATTTCCACCAGCCGCCCGTCGGGGGAAAGGCCCGAAAACACCATCCCGGCTTCGCCGAGTTTCTCGCGATAGGCATTGTTGAATTCGAAACGATGGCGGTGGCGTTCCTGCACTTCGGGCTGCTGATAGGCCGCAGCCGCGTGGGTGCCGGGTTGAACCACGCAGGGGTAAAGCCCCAACCGCATCGTGCCGCCCATATCGACGATGTCGCGCTGGTCGGGCATCAGGTCGATGACCGGATGGGGGGTGCCCGGGTCGAATTCGGTGGAATTGGCGCTTTCGTCGCCCAACACATGGCGGGCGAACTCCACCACCATCAGTTGCATACCCAAACAGAGGCCAAAATAGGGCACTTTGTGCTCGCGGGCGTAGCGCGCCGCGAGGATTTTCCCCTCGATGCCGCGGTCGCCAAAACCGCCGGGCACGAGAATGCCGTCGGCTTCCCGCACGGCTTCCCAACGACGGCCCTTTTCCAGGTCGGCGGAATGCACCCAGGCGATTTCCACGTTCAGCCCCAACGCCAAACCGGCGTGGTAGAGGGCTTCCCGCACGCTGAGGTAGGCGTCGTGCAGCTCCACGTATTTGCCCACCAACGCAATGTGGACAGTGGGTTTGTCGGTGCGGCGGGCCTCGGCTACCAGCGCTTCCCACGCTTGCCAATCGGGCTTTTGGCGGGCTTTCAGCCCCAACCGTCCGAGGACGTAGTCGGGCATGCCGCTGGCTTCTACCAGCAACGGCACTTCGTAGAGCACATCGGTGGTGACCATCGGAACGACGGCGCGCGGCTCGACGTCGCAAAAGAGGGCAATTTTGTCGATGACTTCGGAGGAAATAGGGTAATCGGAGCGGGCAACGATGAGGTCAGGCTGAATGCCCAGCGAGCGGAGTTCCCGCACGGAATGCTGCGTGGGCTTGGTCTTGAGCTCGCCGGTGCTCTTGATGTAGGGCAGCCAGGTGACGTGGATGAAGAGGGTGTTTTCGCGCCCGATATTGGCGCGCATTTGACGCAAGGCTTCGATGAAGGGCAGTGATTCGATGTCGCCCACCGTGCCCCCTACCTCGACGATGACGATTTCCGCATCGGTGGTTTGAGCGACCTGCCCAATGCGCCGCTTGATTTCGTTGGTAATGTGGGGGATGACCTGAATGGTGCCGCCAAGGTAGTCGCCCCGGCGCTCCTTGGCAATGACCTCGGCATAGACCTGGCCTGTGGTGACATTGCTGTAACGGTTGAGGCTGACATCCATGAAGCGCTCGTAATGGCCAAGGTCGAGGTCGGTTTCCGCGCCGTCGTCCAGCACGTACACTTCACCATGCTGGTAAGGGCTCATGGTGCCGGGGTCGACGTTGATGTAAGGGTCGAGTTTCTGGGCAGAAACGGCAAAGCCGCGCTCTTTGAGGGCACGGCCTAAGGCAGCAGCGGTTACGCCTTTGCCGACGGAGCTCAACACGCCGCCGGTCACGAAAATGTATTGGGTGGTCACCAAGCAGCCTCCTGGGGGAAGGGGCATTCAGCGGCTCAGGCAGCCGCCACACAAAGCAAGCGGGAGGGGCCGCAAGAGGTCGGGCTGCGGCGTCCTCCCGATGAAGTCAAGGCAGAGCAGGGAAAAAGAGGGGTCAGACCAGTCGCTGCAGGTCTTCCGCCGCGCGCCGCATTTCCAGGAAGATCAAGCCGAGTTTCGATTCCTTACGCGCCAGCACAGTAAGCACAGCCTCTTCCCCAACCGAGGTGAGCACGACGTAGCCGTTGTCGCCCTTGATGTAAACCTGCTCGATGGCGCCTCGGCCGAGTTCGCTGGCAATGCGCTCGCCCAGGCTCAGCATAGCCGCCGACATTGCAGAGACGCGGTCTTCTTCGCTTTCGGCCGGCAGGGCCGAGGCAATCACCAAGCCATCCACAGAAACGACGGCCGATGCTTCGATATCGGGCACTGCGGCCTGCATTGCCCGCAAGCGGGCCACCATTTGCTCTGCGCGTGTTTGTGCCATGTTTGCTCTCCTTATGTTACGGGTGAGAGGTAGCGGTTGCTCTCCGAAACAACACCACCCATCGCGCGCTGCTGCGACCGAGGGGAAGCCCCAGGCTGCTCGTCACCGGCCTACCGCGCGCCGACAGGGGCGAGGCTTTCTGCGCCCTCTTCGTGGTTATATTGTACCCTAAAAATGCAAATCCGAAAGCCGTTTCGGGGTGGCTCTAATGGGCGCGCTGGAGCAAGAGGTGCGCCAACTGGCGCAAGGCCTCGCCCGCGGCGCCCTGAGGGGCGGCTTTTTCGAGGGCTTGCAGCGCCTCGCCGGTCAGGCTGGCCGCGGTGGCCTCGGTGTAGGCGCGCGCCCCGTCGGCTTCCAAAGCCGCGGCCAGAGCAGGCACTTCCTCGGGAGCATGGGGGCTTCCCGCAGCCCACGCGCGGGCAAACGCGCCTTGCTGCTCCAGCCCGTAAAGCACGGGCAAGGTCTTCTTGCGTTCCATCAAATCGCCCGTCACCGATTTGCCGGTCAGTGCGGCGTCACCCCAAATGCCAAGGTAGTCATCCCACGCTTGGAAGGCCAGCCCCAACATGCGCCCAAACTCGTGGTAAGCGCGGCGCTGGGTGTCAGAAGCACCTGCCAGCAGCGCCCCGAGTTCGGTGCAGGCCGAGAGCAGGGCTGCGGTTTTGCCTTCCACCATCTGCCAATATGCCTCGATGCTCACGGTGGGGCGGTCTTCATACGAAATATCGAGGTGCTGGCCTTTGGTGAGGTGAAGAGCCGTTTGGTGCAGAATGCGGGCAGCCTGGAGGGTAGTTTCGGCGTCGATGGGGGGGTGCAGTTCCAAGACGGCGATGTTGGCGAGGGTAAAAAGCGCATCACCGCCGTTAAGGCCCAGGGGAAGCCCCCACCGCTTCCACACGGTCGGACGGCCGCGGCGGGTATCGCCGTTGTCTTCGATGTCGTCGTGGATGAGCGAGAAGTTGTGCAAGAGTTCCACGGCCGCGGCGGCAGGCACCGCGCGCCGCCACTGGCCGCCCGCTGCCTCAACGGTAAGCAGCAACAGCAACGGCCGGATGCGCTTGCCACGCGCTGCCGGCCCCGCGCCTTCCCCTTGCCAGCCCAGGTGATAGGCCAGCATTTCGTAAAGGCCATCGTCGGCCTGGCAATGGGCGCGCTCTACGATGGCCTCCATCGCTTCTTCCACGGCGGGCAACATGCTTTCTTGATAGGCACGCAAGGGCAAGGGCATGGACATGGTTTCTCCAAGGGTCAAGGCACGCGTTGCAGCGGTGTGCGGCGAAGGGCCTCCAGGTTGGGAACGCCCGCGGCAAACATCGCCACCCGCAGTTCCTGGATGATGAGTTGTAGGGTTTCGGCGGCAGCCTCGGCCGATTCGGTCGCCGCGGCCAGCAAGCGCCCGGCCATGCCGCCCAGCGTAGCACCGAGCGCAAGGCTTTTGGCAATGTCGA
This sequence comes from uncultured Anaerolineaceae bacterium, assembly GCA_964450875.1. GTDB lineage: Bacteria > Chloroflexota > Anaerolineae > Anaerolineales > DRMV01 > DRMV01. The sequence continues at coordinate 17,446 of CAYVHG010000063.1, forward strand.
TGCCGGTGCGCAACCCGCCCGAGGCAAACACCGGCAATTCCGGCGCGGCGCGGCGCACCGCCAGGATGGATTCGGCCGTCGGGATGCCCCAATCGACGAAGGCGGCTGCCAGTTGGCGCTGCATGGGCGTCGCCGCACGGTGCATTTCGACCTGGCTCCACGAGGTGCCGCCCGCGCCCGCGACGTCGATGGCCGCCACCCCGGCGTCGGCCAACATGCGCGCCGCCCGCTCAGAGATGCCCCACCCCACTTCCTTGACCACCACGGGCACTTCCAGGGCACGGCACACCTCTTCGATTTTCGCCACCAGCCCCGAAAAGCGGGTGTCGCCCTCGGGCTGCAGGGCTTCCTGCAGCGGGTTGAGGTGCAAAATGAGAGCGTCGGCTTCGATCATCGCCACGGCGCGGCGGCAGTGCGCCACCGTGTAGCCGTAGTTGAGCTGCACCGCGCCCAGGTTGGCGAAAAGGAGAATGTCGGGGGCTTCCTGCCGCACCTGGAAAGTGGCTGCCAGGGCAGGGTGTTCCAGCGCCGCCCGCTGGGAACCCACCCCCAAGGCCACGCCGTGCGCTTGAGCGGCACGCGCCAGGTTGCGGTTGATGCGCGCAGCTTCGGCTGTGCCGCCAGTCATGGAAGAAATCAACACCGGCGCCTGCAACACCCGCCCAAACAGCGTCAGGCGGGTGTCGACCGCTTCCAGGTCCATCTCCGGCAGCGCCTGATGCACAAAGCGGTATCTTTCCAGCCCGGTGCTCAAGCCCGAGCGGACGTCTTCTTCCAAGTTAATGCGGATGTGTTCGGCTTTGCGTTGTCCGATGGGCGTAACTTTTTTCATGGTGGGGTGTTCCCTGCTTTGAGTTATCTTACCAGCCCGCCAATGGGTTGTCAACGGCCTTGCGCAGGCCGCCGAGGCGGGTTACAATTAGCAAGGCTTTACCACTTTTCTCAGGAGGCATAACATGGCGGACGTGAACGTCTATGAAGAGGTCAAAGAAATCATTGTCGACCTGTTAGGCGTCGACCCCGAGAAAGTCACGATGGAAGCACGTTTTCGGGAAGACCTGGAAGCCGACTCGCTCGACCTGGTGGAATTGATCATGGCGCTGGAAGACAAGTTCGACGCCGAAATTCCCGATGAAGATGCCCAGAGCATCACCACGGTGGGCGAAGCGGTGAAATACATCGAAGAGCGCCTGTAACGCTCCCAGGGCCATCGAAAAAGGTCAACCGAACCGGGGCGGGGTGCTCCGGTTTGTCAACAAACTTCAGGCGGGTTTTGACAGAAGGGTTTGCCAAAGCCCGCTTTGTTTTTCGCGAGGTATCAAGATGCGCTGGTGGGTGTGGCTGGGAATGCTGGCGATGGCGGCGGCAGCCGGTTGCGGGAAGCCGCCAGCCACGGCGTCGCCGATGCCGGTGGCGGCCACGCCGACGCCTTCGCCTTTGCCCTCACCGCCTCACCTCGCGGGCGTGCCGGAAGACGTCCCCTTGATGCCGGGGGCTTACGACGTCCAAGTGCAAAAAGCCGGCACGCTGGTGGTCTATCGCGTCAAGGCGCTCTTGGGAGAAGTGCTGGCTTATTACCAAGAGGTGCTGCCGCGCTATGGATGGCAGCAAACCACCGCCGAAGACACGGTGGTCGGCTATGTGGCCAAACTGGCACGCGCCAAACCAAGGGGCGACCGCGTGGTGCTCAGCCTGCGCTATGATGTTCGCGGGCATTTCGTGACCGTGGCGGTTTCGGTCGCCAGGCCGTGAAATTCCGGCTCAGCCGACTACAGGGAAGCAGCCCTTCCTCGCGGCGCAAACGCTCGCCCCCCCGACCCTCGGGGCAACGAAAACATCCCCTTGCTGGTGGCAAGGGGATGTTGCGTTTCTCTCGGCCTGCGCCGGGGTTACAGGCTCTTGAGAATGTGGGCGATTTCTTCAGGGTGCTTGGCGACTTTCACGCCTGCGGCTTCCAACGCCTCGACCTTCTCGGCCGCGGTGCCTTCGCCGCCTTCCACAATGGCGCCCGCGTGCCCCATGCGCTTGCCCGGAGGGGCCGTTTGCCCAGCGATGAAAGCCACCACCGGCTTGGTCATGTGGTCGGCAATGTATTGTGCGGCCTTTTGCTCGTCGGTGCCGCCGATTTCGCCAATGAGCACCACCTTCTCGGTCTGCGGGTCTTCTTCGAACATCCGCAGGGTATCGAGGAAGCTGGTGCCGTTGACCGGGTCGCCGCCGATGCCCACGGTGGTGGTCGCGCCGATGCCCAACTGCTTCATGGCATAGAGCACTTCGTAGGTCAACGTGCCCGAGCGGGAAACCACACCCACATTGCCCGGAATGGCAATGCTGCCAGGGATGATGCCCACTTTGGCTTCGCCAGGGGTCAACAGGCCGGGGCAGTTCGGGCCCACCAGGCGCGCGCCCTTCTGGTCGAGGTAAGCCCGCACGCGCATCATATCCTGCACGGGAATGCCTTCGGTAATGCACACGATGAGTTCCACGCCTGCGTCGGCGGCCTCGAAAATCGCGTCGGCGGCAAAGCGAGCCGGCACGAAAATCACGCTGGTGTTGGCACCGGTGGTTTCCACCGCGGCCTTGACGGTATCGAACACCGGAATTTTGTCGTCGAGCACCCACTGGCCGCCTTTGCCGGGGGTCACGCCAGCGACCACATTGGTGCCATAGGCCACCATCTGGGTGGTGTGGAACATGCCTTCACGGCCGGTAATGCCCTGCACGACCAGGCGGGTGTCTTTGTTCACTAAGATGCTCATTGGGCACCTCCCTTCGCGGCAGCCACGGCTTTTTGAGCCGCTTCGACCAGGGTGTCGGCGGTAATCATGTTGGCGTTAGCCAGCAAGCGCCGTCCTTCTTCGGCGTTGGTGCCCACGATTCGGGCGACCATCGGGACTTCCGGCTTGACCTCTTCCATCGCGGCCAGAATGCCTTTGGCTACCTCATCGCCGCGGGTGATGCCGCCGAAGATGTTGATGAGCACGGCCTTGACATTCGGTTCGGAGAGGATGATGCGGAAAGCCGCGGCGACTTTCTCGGCGCTGGCGCCGCCGCCAATATCCAAGAAGTTGGCCGGTTCGCCGCCGTAGAGTTTGATGACGTCCATCGTGGTCATCGCCAGACCTGCGCCGTTGACCATGCAGCCGATGTCGCCTTCCAGTTTGATGTAGGAAAGCCCATATTTGCGGGCTTCTACCTCTTCGGGGGCTTCGACATCGAGGTCGCGCATTTCGGCAATGTCGGGGTGGCGGAAGAGGGCGTTGTCGTCTACGATCATCTTCCCATCCACCGCCAGCACCTGGCCCTCTTCGGTCACGACCAGGGGGTTGATTTCGGCCAAGGTGGCGTCGCTCTTCTGGTAGGCTTCCCACAGGCCAAAGCACACCTTGCTGAAATCCTTCCAGTATTCTTTCGGCAGGTCGATGCCCAGCGCCAGGTCACGCGTCTGATAACCGCGCAGCCCCAGCAGCGGGTCGATGTGGATTTTGATGATTTTCTCAGGCGTCTTGCGGGCGACTTCCTCGATTTCCACGCCGCCCTCGGCCGAGGCCATCATCACCGGCTTGCGCGCGGCGCGATCGTTGGTGATGCCGAGGTAAATTTCCTTGGCGATGTGGGCGGCCTCATCGACCAGCACCTTGCGCACCGGCAAGCCCTTCAACTTCATGGAAAGGATGGCAGTGGCATGGGCTTCGGCTTCTTCAGGGCTGTTGGCGAGTTTGATGCCGCCGGCCTTGCCGCGACCGCCTACCAGCACCTGCGCCTTAACGACGACGCGGCCACCCAGCTCTGCAGCAATCTCGCGCGCTTCTGCAGCCGTGGCCGCGACGCGCCCCTTGGGAATGGGGACGCCATACTTCGCAAAAATTTGCTTGGATTGGTACTCGTGTAGTTTCATAAAAGCTCCCCGGTTTTCGGGCCGTAGCCCAGGGTTGGGTTGGAACAGCGGTATTATACCACCGTTTTTGCATTTGGTCGGATTAGTCTTATTAGTATAATTAGTGTGATGATTGCGGCGGCTGACTGAGGAAATGCCCAACCAGCAAGAAAACCACTGCGGCTGCCGTGCCCACCCAGAAATGCAACACCCCTACCAAATCCCACCGCCACCCCAGGAAGGCCGCCAGCAGGTGCCCGCCCCAAAAGCCCACCCACCCCAACGCCAGGTCGGCGAGCAGGTGAAAGGGGCCGCCGTCTTTCCACAAATGGAAGACAGCGCCGTAAAGCAAAGCCAACAATGTGCCGAAAAGAAACGCGGGGAAGGTCATCGTTCGCTCCTAAAGCCACAAAAGGGAAAGCCTGCACGGGCGCCTCAATTGCTTTCGGCAGCCCGGGTGATGATGCCGCTGCCCAAGCACTCCTCGCCCACGTAAACCGCGGCGGCCTGGCCGGGGGTAATGTCGCGCTGGGGGTGGTCGAAAACCACCCGAAAACGGTCCTCCCCCTGCGGCGTAACCTGCGCTGGTTGAGGGCGAGCAGTCGCTCGAATTTGCACCTGCGCTCGGAAGGCCCCTGCGGGGGGCGGCACAATCCAATTGGCTTCGGCGGCTTCGAGCGCGCGCTGGCCCAAGGCTTCCCGCGGCCCCACGATGAGGGCATTACGGGCTGCGTCTTTGGCGATCACATAGAGGGGATAGCCCGCGGCCAGCCCCAGGCCCTTGCGCTGGCCAATGGTGTAAAAAGCCAGCCCGCGGTGGGTTCCCAAGCGCCGACCGGCCATGTCGTAGATGGGGCCCGGGCGTTCCACTGCCGGCGCGTGCCGACGCAGGAAGTCGCGATAATCGCCGCCCGCCAGGAAGCACAGGTCTTGGCTGTCGGGGCGGTTGGCCACAGGCAAATGGAAAGCCCGCGCCAGCTGCCGCACTTTGTCCTTCGTGTAAACGCCAATGGGCAACAAAGTGCGGCGCAGCTGGGCTTGCGTCAGCCGACTGAGCACATACGACTGATCCTTGCCCGCATCGACCCCTTGCAGCAAATGAACGTGCCCGGCCGCGTCCCATTCCAGGCGGGCGTAATGGCCGGTTGCCATCAAATCGGCCCCCAAGGCCTGGGCATGCTGCCACAGCAAACCCCACCGAATTTCTCGGTTGCACACCAGGCAGGGGTTCGGCGTCACGCCGCTGGCGTAGCCTTCCAAAAAATATTGCACCACCGTCTGCCGGAAGGCATGCCGCGCATCGACCAGGTGAAAAGGTATTTCCAGTTGGCGGGCGATATGGCGCGCCAAATCGGTGGCTTCCAGGGTGCAGCAACGGTTTTCGGCCTCCCGCCCCGGCTCGGTCCACAGCCGCAACATGATGCCGAAAACGCGATAGCCCTCAGCGCGCAACAACGCAGCAGCGACGGAACTATCCACGCCGCCGCTCATGGCAACGGCTACGGTCGGTAAAGCGGTCATGCTGAAATTGTAACGTGCTTTCGCCCCCCTTCGCCCTCTGGAGAACGCAGATTGGCGCAGATGGATCCACCGATTACACCGATTTCCGCCGATTGTTTTTTGTAGGGGCGAGGCGATGCCTCGCCCTATCCCCCTTCGCCCGCTGGGAGAACGCAGATGGATGCCGATGAAAAGGGATGGACGCAGATGAATCCACCGATTGACACCGATTTGCGCTCCCCCCTCGCCCACTGGGAGAGGGGGGACACAGGGGGGTGAGGGCGGGCGCGGAAATT
>CAYVHG010000064.1:0-6699 GCA_964450875.1 uncultured Anaerolineaceae bacterium
TCTCGGCCAGGGGGTATCATCGGGTGCTCAAAGTCGCCCGCACCATCGCCGACCTGGAAGCCAGCGAAGCCATCTTGCCCCAACACGTCGCCGAAGCCCTGCAATATCGCCCTCGGCTGTTCGAATTTTGAGCCTGGTTGGTGGGGAAGGTTTTACCCGCCGTTCTGCAGGGTGCTCACGGCCCATTGCGCTGCCGAAGCGGGGGACTGTTTGCCGGTCAGCACTTGCACGGCGGCTTGGTGCATCAGCGGCCCCAGCACGGTCGACACTTCGGGCGGCGGGGGTGGCTGCAACTGCGGCAGGATGGCCTCTGCCAGGGCGCGGTGGTCGGCGTTTTCCCACTGTTTGAGCGCCGACTGCCGCGGCGGCAGGTAGCCCGCGGCCTCCGTCCATTGCGCGACGAAGTCGGGCGCGCCGAGGTCGGCGAGCAAGGCCACGGCGAGGGCTTGGCGGTTGGGGTCGGGGGTGGTCAGCGCCCAGAGCAGACCGTCGCCAAAGGCAACGGGTTTGCCGTTTTCCCCCGCGGGGATGGGCGCCATGCGTCGGGGGTCGGGTCCAGGCAACAGATGTGAGATGCGGGTCAACAGCAGGGCTTGGGCTTCCCCTTGGTAGCGCGCCCAAAGCATGTGGTCGTCGGTCACTTCCAGCAAGGCATTGTCGAGGTGGTGTTTGGCTTGGGCTTCCTGCAGCAGGGTGAGCACCGCGGCGAGGGCGTCTTTGTCGAGGGAAGGACGGCCGGCTTGGTCTTCCCACGCGCCGCCCGCCGCGCGATAGAGCGCCAGCAGAGCGTAGGCTTGGGGGTCGCCCAAGGGAAGCACCCAAGCCTGCGGGGCTTGTAACCAGGCTTCCCAGGTTTTTGGGGGCTCGGGGAAGGCTTTGGGGTGATAGACCAGGCCAAAGGCGTCGCCTGCGAAGGGAACGCCATAGGTCACGCCTTGCAGAGTGGCCAGATGTTGAGCGTAGGGGAACCAGTCGTCGGCGCTGAGGGGGGTGGTGAAGGCCGCTTCGGGCAGTGGGAAGGCCAAGCCTTTGACGGCGGCGGCTTCCAGCAGGGCGCGGGGCATCAGCACGACGTCGGGCACGGCGTTGGGGGCGACCGTGCGGGCGGCGTTGAGGGTGGTGAGCATGGCTGCCGGGCCATCGAGGGGCTTGACGCGCACTTCGATGGTGATGTTGTGCGCGGCGGCGAAGGCCTGCAGGCGCGTGTTCAGCAGGTCGGCGGCATGGGGGGAAGCATCAGGTGCCAGCGCGGGCGGCAGCCAGACGCGCAGGCGCGTGGGCGGCGCGGCCGTGGTGGGGGTGGGGGTCGCAGTCACGGCGCCGGAAGCCGTAGGCGTGGGGCGGGGCGAAGGGGTCGAGGCGCAGCCTGCTGTGGTGAAGGCCAGCGCCAGCATTGCAAGGAGAAAAAGGGTCTTGAGCACTCGCATAGGGCACTCGCTTGGGAAGGGGTGGGTAGGAGTGCATTATACCAAGGGGAAGGGTCCCATGAAATGAAGGGAATTTCGGAAAAAGGGGGCTTTTCGACTGGCGCGAAGTTGACATCTGTGGTAACATTAAGTTTGGATGAGATTCCCCCTTTTGGGACTTGCCGAGGAAAGGATACTGACGATATGTTACGCATTAGCCGACGGACCGATTATGCTGTACGCGTGTTGATTAGCTTGGCCATGCATCAGGACGAGGGCCCGCGCGTGGTGCAGGAAGTGGTGGACGAGATGCTCATCCCGCTGCCGTTTGTGAAGCGGATTGTAGCCGACCTGACCCACGCGGGGCTGATTGCCTCGCGGCGAGGCAGTAAGGGAGGCGTGTGGCTGGCAAAGGCAGCCGAGGAAATCAGCCTGCTGGATGTGGTCGAAGCGTGCGAAGAGCCGGTGGAAATTTCGCCGTGCATCGACGACCCCGATTTTTGCCCGTTGAGTGAGGAATGCCCGGTGCGCAGGCGCTGGGCGCGTTTGCGCGCCTTGATTCGGAAAGAGCTGGGCAGCGTGAGCATTGCGCAGCTGGCGCGCGAGAGCCAGGCTTCCCCGCGAGGGGTGGCTGCGGTGTTGGAGTAGGGTGGTTCGGCGTTGGCCGAGAGGGCCGCTCGAACGCCGTTCGTGTGTGGCAGTACCTTCTATCTCTTGGGGCGTCTGATGGCGCCCGCATCCTGGCATCGTTAGGAGGTTTCAGATGAACCCACTCGTTTTGGCTCGGTGGCAATTTGCCATCCTCACCATCATTCACTTCTTCTTCGTGCCGCTGACGTTGGGCATTTCGATTCTGTTGGCAATTATGGAAACGGCCTACGTCCGCACGGGGAAGGAAGTGTACCGGGACGCCGTGAAGTTTTGGAGCAAAGTGTTCTTGATCAACTTTGCTCTCGGTGTGGTCTCGGGCATCGTTCAGGAATTCCAGTTTGGCCTGAACTGGTCCGAGTATGCCCGCTTCATGGGCGACATTTTCGGCGCCCCCTTGGCCGTCGAGGCTTTGTTGGCCTTCTACCTGGAGTCCACCTTCGTCGGCGTGTGGATTTTCGGCTGGGATAAGCTCTCGCCGAAGGTGCACGCCACCGTGCTCTGGTTGACGGCCATCGGCTCGAACCTCTCCGCAATCTGGATTTTGATCGCCAATTCGTTCATGCAGCGCCCTACCGGCTACACGATGGGCGAGCACGGGGTGATCATGAAGAATTTTGCCGAAGTGGCAACCAACACCAACGTGCTCTATCAGTTCCCCCATGTGTTCTTTGCCGGTATGACCACGGCGGCTTTCGTGGTCATTGGCTTGAGCGCCTATCTCTACCTCATCAAGCGCGGCGACAAGGCCATGTTGGACCTTTCGGTGCGCTGGGCGACGATCTACGGCCTCATCGGCGTCATCCTGGTGATGACCGTTGGGCACTTCCAGGGGCAGTTCCTGGTGCGGGAACAGCCTTCCAAGATGGCCGCCGCCGAGGCGCTTTGGCATTCGGAACAGCCAGCGCATTTCTCTTTCTTTGCCATCCCGGATGAGCAGACGCAGACCAATCGCCTGGATATCCGTGTTCCTGCGCTTCTGAGTTACCTTTCGTATGGTGACTTCCACAGCAAGGTCGAAGGCATCGACGAAGTTCAGAAGAAAATGGAAGCCAAATACGGCCCGGGCGATTACATTCCGCCGGTGGGCGTTACGTATTGGTCGTTCCGGCTGATGGTGTATGCTGGGGGCTTGATGCTGTTGCTGCTGCTCTACCTGTGGTACTTGAACAGCAAGGGCATCTCGATGGCCGAGAAACCTTGGTTTGCCAAGCTGATGGTGTGGTCGATTCTCTTGCCTTACCTGGCCTCGTCGACGGGGTGGATGATGGCTGAGATCGGCCGCCAGCCGTGGGTGGTGTATGGCTTGTTGAAGACGAAAGATGGCGTCTCGCCCGCGTCGGTCGTGAGCGGTGGCGAAGTGCTCTTCTCGCTGTTGAGCCTGGGCGTGGTGTACATTGTGCTCACCTATGTGGGGGTCAAGCTGGTGGTGAAGCACTTGCACGCGGCACCGGCTCAAACTCCCGCGGCGGCCGACTAAGCCGCGCGGCCCTGTTTTTTAGGAGGTTTAGCCATGGATCTCAAGACCCTTTGGTTTGTTTTGATTACCGTGCTGTTTATTGGCTTCTTCTTCCTGGAAGGCTTTGACTACGGCGTGGGCATGTTGATGCCCTTCCTCGGCAAGCGCGACGAGGAACGCCGTGCCATCCTCAACACCATTGGGCCGTTCTGGGACGGCAACGAGGTGTGGATGATCACCGCGGGCGGCGCTTTGTTTGCCTCTTTCCCGCAGTGGTATGCCACCCTGTTTAGCGGTTTCTACATCCCCTTGGTGTTGATGCTGCTCGCTCTGATCTTGCGCGGTGTGGGCTTCGAGTTCCGCAGCAAAGAGGAAAGCGAAGGCTGGCGCAACACATGGGATTGGCTGATTTGGCTCGGCAGCCTGTTGCCCGCTTTGCTGTGGGGCGTGGCCATTGCCAACATCGTGCGGGGGGTGCCCATCGATGCCAACATGAACTATACGGGCGGTTTCTTCAACCTGCTCAACCCCTATGCCCTGCTGGGCGGCATCACTTTCGTGGTGCTCTTCCTGATGCACGGCGCGACCTACCTGGCGCTGAAGCTCACCAATGGGCTGGAAAAGCAAGCCAAGCAGATTGCCAGCCGCATGTGGGTGGCGACCCTGGTGGTCGCGGTGGTTTTCCTGGTCTATTCTTACCCCGAGGTGCTTTCCAAAGCCCAATATTTGGGAATCTCGCTGGTCTTCCTCGGCATCGCCGTGGTGGCCTTGCTGGCCGATGGGTATTTCCTGAAGCAGGGCGACATGCTCAAGGCCTTTTGGGCTGGCGGGGTCACTATTTTGGGCGTCACCGCGGGCTTCTTCGCGGCTTTGTACCCCAACGTCATGCCTTCCAGCACCAATCCGGCCTATAGCCTGACGATTTACAACGCTTCGGCCAGCCCCACGACGTTGAAGATCATGACGATGGTGGCGTTGGTGTTGGTGCCGATTGTGCTGGTTTACCAAGGGTGGACTTACTACACCTTCCGCCAGCGCATCAGCACGAAAGACGAGATGACCTATTGATTTTCGCCATACCCAAGAGCAAAAAAGGCGGCCTCTCGACGGGGCCGCCTTTTTGCTTTTGGTCTTTGGAGGGGAGGCGGTTTAGAAGGGCACCGGGGCGCTGAGCAGCGCTACCAGCAGGGCGGCGGCGTTTTCCGCGTCGCGGATGTCGATGATTTCCGAGGGGCTGTGCACATAGCGGCAGGGGATGGAGATGGTGCCCGCAGGCACTCCGGCGCGGCTGAGCTGGATGGCGCGCGCGTCGGTGCTTCCCGAAAGCAGCACTTCCCGCTGGTAGGGGATTTTGGCTTTGTCCGCCGTGTGGGTCATCCATTGCACCACCCGCGGGTCGGCCAACATGCCGCGATCGCGGATTTTGATGGCTGGCCCGGCGCCGAGTTTGACGTCTACCATGGGGGGCACTTTGGGGGTGTCGCCCCAGCCGGTGACGTCCACGGCGATGCCAATTTCCGGCGCGATGTGATAGGCCGCAGTGGTGGCGCCCCGCACGCCGACTTCCTCTTGCACGCTGAAGACGAAGTAGATTTCGTGGGGGGTGCTTTCCAGCTGTTGCAGGGCGCGAATCAGCACGGCCACCCCTACGCGGTCGTCCAGGGCTTTGGAAACCACACGCTCGCCCAGGTCTTCGAAAGTGCGGTCGAAGGCGGCGACGTCGCCTACTTGGATGCCGTGGTTGGCGCTGCCGAGGTCGATGAACATTTTTTCCAGCGGCGGCGTTTTGCTGGGGTCGGGCGTCTGCTCGCTGTTGATGACGCCAACGCGGCCGTTGAGGAAGCGCACCCGCCCTCCCAGGCAGTAGGCCGGGCGCACGCCGCCAATGGGGGCAAAGCGGGCAAAGCCGTCTTCGTCGAGGTGGGAAACCATCACGCCGATTTCGTCCATGTGGGCGGCCAGCATGATGCGCTTGCCTTGCCCGCGGGCGCCTTTGCGCACGATGAGGTTGCCCAGGGCGTCGGTGGTGATTTCGTCGGCGTGGGGGGCAACCAGCTCGCGGATGGCTTCCCGAATGTGGTGTTCGTAGCCGGAAGGCCCGACGATTTGCGTGAGTTGGCGAAGAAGTTGTTTCATGGGGACCTCTGCGGGTTGTAGGAAGGTGACGAAAGTTTGCGGATGGCCTCAGGGGGCGCTGTCATGGCGTGGTTTTTTCGGTAGGCCGCGCGCGAGGCGCAGGCGAGGCCGAAGTTCTGGAATTCCCGCCAGGTGCGGGCGAAGGAAGCGCCGTGGCCGAAGCCGCGGGCTTAGGCGCGCCTGATTTCCGGCGTTAGGCGGTGCAGTGCGGCCAGCAGCAGGTAGAAGGTGTGCTTCCAATCGTCGAAGCGGGCGAGGGAAGCGGCGCTGTGCAGGTAGCGCGCTGGGGTGGAAACCGAGACGGTGGGGATGCCGCCGCGCTGTTTGTGGATGGCGCCCGCGTCGGTGCCGCCGCCGCCCGCCTGGCGGAATTGGTAAGGCAGGCCCTCGGCTTCGGCGGTCTCGAGCAGGTGCTGAATCAGCCGCGGGTCGGAGAGGGTGGCGCGGTCGGCGGTGTAGATGGCCGGGCCGTGCCCCAGGCGGGTGTTGTAATGGGTGTTGGGTTCGCCGTCGGCGGTCGGCAGGTCGAGGGCGGGGGTGCAGTCCAGCGCGAAGGCGAGGTCGGGTTCCAGGGCAAAGGCGGCCACCTGCGCGCCCCGCAGGCCGACTTCCTCTTGCACGGTGAAGGCGGCCAGCAGGTCGATGTTCGGCGGTGCGTGGCGCAGCAGTTCGATGAGGGTGGCCACGCCCAGGCGGTCGTCGAGGGCCTTGGCGCGCAGGCTGGGGCCGGTGCGGGCGAACGCGGTGGCGAAGGTCGCCCGCATGCCGGCTTTGACCTTGGCGGCGTTTTCGGGGCCGACGTCGATGCGTAGCGTGTTCAGCTCGGGGACCCGCTGGCGGCTTTCCCGCGTGGTGAGATGAATGGGCGTCATGCCGATCACCCCAGGGATGCGCTCAGGGCCAATCCACACGGCTTTGCCCAACAGGTTGCGGGTGTCGAGCCCGCCGACCTTGCCGAAGCGGAACAGCCCCTTGCCTTCGTCGCGGGTGAGCATGAAGCCCACTTCGTCCATGTGGGCCGCGACCATCACCCGCAGGCGCCGAGAGCCC
>CAYVHG010000065.1:0-2141 GCA_964450875.1 uncultured Anaerolineaceae bacterium
AGCACCGCCGCCGCATTGCGCCCCTTTTGCACCAACGGGCGCTGTTCGCGGGCGTAGAGGCGTTCCGCTGGTTCCCGCTGGAAACCGAAGGGGGCGAGAACCCCGATGTTTTCGCCTTCACCAACGGGCAGGGCGACGCGCAGGTGCTGGTGGTGTATCACAACCGCTATGCGGAAACCGCGGGGCGGCTGCACCGCAGCGCGCCGTTCGTGACGCCGGAAGCCCCCGAAGCGCCCCCGCGCACCGAAACCCTGGCGGAAGCGCTGGGGCTGCCCAACGAACCTGGCTTGTGGGTGCGCTGCCGCGACCTGGTGAGCGGCCTGTGGTATCTGCGGGAAGCCGCGGCTCTGCACCGCGAGGGGCTGGGCGTGCACTTGCGGGCTTATCAGGCGCAGGTGTTCGTGGATTGGGAAATCCTGCCCGACCCCGAAGGCCGTTGGGCGCGGTTGGCCGAGGCCTTGGGCGGCGCGGGTGTGCCCGATTTGGAAGCCGCGTATCGCCAGCGCTTCCCGCCGTTGCGGGCCGCGGCCGAGCGGCTGGCCGCGGTGTGGGCGTTGCGCTTTCCCCTGTGCCAGCCCCTGGGCCCTCAGCCTTCGCCCGAAGACGCGGCCGCGGTGGTCGAGGCGTTCCGCCGAGTGCTCGCCGCGGCTCAGGTGGAAGGCGCGGCGGCGGAGGAGGCCGCGGCGGCTTTCGCCGCCCGAGTGGAGGCCGTGCGGCATGCCCTTGACCGTTTGTGGACGCCGTGCCCTGCCGAGCAGGCGCGGCGGTGCGCTTGGCAGCGGCAGTGGCGCGAGCGGTTGTGCGCCGGCATGGCCGGCGGGGCTTCTGCCGGACGGCACGACGCCTCTGCCCCTGCGCTGCCCCCACTGACGCCGTTGCAGGTGCTCGCGGGCCTTGCCTTCCCTTGTCTGCCGTCGGCCGTGCGCGCGGCGGTGGCGGCAGTGTGGCAGGTGCCCGCCGCAGAAGCGCCCGACCTGGCCGCTTTGTGGGCCGAAGAGGCGCAGGAAGCCCAACGGCGCGCGGCCGAGTGAGGCGCTGGCCTGAATTGGGGGTAAAATGAGCCTATGCCGAAGAAACCGCGGTTGGATGCTTTGCTCGTAGCCCGCGGCCTGGTGGAAAGTCGCACCCAGGCGCAGCGGCTGATCATGGCCGGGCAGGTGCGGGTGAACGACCAGGTGGCCCTCAAGCCTGGCCAGCGGGTTCCCGCCGACGCCCGTCTCGAGGTGGCTCGGCCGCCTCGTTTTGTCTCGCGCGGCGGCGAGAAACTGGCCGCCGCGTTGGCGGCTTTCCCCATTGCGGTGGCCGGGAAGGTGTGTGCCGACGTCGGGGCTTCGACGGGGGGCTTCACCGATTGCCTTTTGCAGCACGGCGCGGCGCGGGTGTATGCCCTCGACGTCGGGAAGGGACAATTGCACTGGAAACTGCGCAACGACCCGCGGGTGGTGGTGATGGAAGGGACCAATGCCCGTTATGTCGAGCGTTTGCCTGAGCCGGTCGCGCTGGTGACCATCGATGCCTCGTTCATCTCCTTGCGGGTGCTGCTGCCGGTGGTGCGGGGCTGGTTCCCTACGGGCGGGCAAGCCGTTGCGGAAGGGCAGGGCGACGTCGTGGCGTTGATCAAGCCCCAGTTCGAGGCGGGCCGACGGGAAGCCGCGCGCGGCCGCGGGGTCATCAGAGATCCGGAGGTGCACCGCCGGGTGTTGCACGACCTCTTGGCATTCGCTCAGGCGCAGGGGTATGGCGTGCGCGGGTTGGTGCGTTCCCCTGTGCGCGGCCCCAAGGGGAACGTGGAATTTTTGGCCTGGTTGGGGGTGGGAAGCCCGCCGATGGCCGCACGAACCCTGGCTGATTGGGTCGAGAACAGCTTGCCGTGAGGCTTTCGGCGGTCTTTGACATTCTCCGCCGCAGCGGTTAAAATCCTGCGGCTTGGGCTAATCCCTTTCTGGAGGTCGTTCATGCCCGCAAAACTGATTCTGCGCAACAAGACCTACGAGGTGCCTCACGGCATCACCATCAAGCAGGCCCTCAAACAGTTGGAAATCCCGCTGGAAGAGGTCATTCCCACCAAAGACGGCGAACTGGTGACCGAAGATACTCACCTGAAAGACGGCGACACCATCCGCCTGGTGGCTGTGATTTCC
>CAYVHG010000066.1:0-9015 GCA_964450875.1 uncultured Anaerolineaceae bacterium
AACAACTGCGTTTCACCTGGTTTGAGACGGCTGCTGTTGAGGGTGTGGCGAAAACCTCGCAGCATAGCAACTCCTTGCCTCTCCGGGGGCCTCCCCCGGGAAGAATGGGAAATGGACAATATGCCGTTTTCAATCGGCCAAGGGGGTGACGTTAGTCATGGTACCAATGATGTTGCTCATCAGTATGGCATATCTTGGTGGAAAAGTCAACAGGGTTTTAACGGTAAATTAATGTTTTGTGTAGGTGCGCTTGTCAGGGAAGCCGTGATTGTTTTGACCTGGTGGGTAAAACATTAACCGAAGGGAATAAACCTGCGACCAGGAGGAAATGCAACGAAGAAAGTACAACTGGTTGCGCTCAAACCCTACCCGATTCTCACGCCGGAAGAACGGCGTTGTCCTCGCTGCGGCAGCACCCATGTTCACGGCCATGGCTGGCGCACACGGCAGATCCGCGACTGGCAGGAAAGCAAGGTTCTCATTCGTCGTCTTCGCTGTGCGGCCTGCGGCGCCACTTGGAGCGTCTATCCCCAAGGCGTAAGTGCTGGCTCTCGCTTCAGCCTGCGTGCCGAGCAGCTCATGGTGCTTCTCTACCTGCTCGGTCTGAGTTACCGCAAAACGGCCGCCGTGATGGCTGGCTTAGGCATCCCGGTTGGGGCCACAACGGTCCTGCGTTTTGTGCAAGCCCAAGGTCTGCGGGAAGAGCTGGAAGCCCGCAAACGGTACTGGCGGGGCAAAACCAGCGTAAAAATAATCGGCGTCGATGGCACCGGCGTGCCAATGGCAGGACGCCCCAACGACAAAGGAGTGGTGGTTGTGGTCGATGGGGAAAGCGGCCTTGGGCTTTGGGTGGAAGCCGTAGACGAACAAGATACCCAAGCCTTGGGGCGCTTGCTGACCTGGGTCCTGGAAAAAGTCAAGCCAGAGGAAGTCGTCAGCGATGAAGGCACAGCCTACCCCCAAGCGCTCCAACAAGCCGCCATGCGAAGTGAACACCTGCCAGCCCATCGGCTATGTGCTGCCCACTTCCGGCGTAACAAAATCGCCCGCTTGCGCAGATTACAACACCATGCCCAGCAGCGGGGCTGGGGCTTGCTGGTGATGGAACTGCGGGCGATGGAAGCATTGCTGCGTAGCCCGCCTGAAGTATGGGGCAGCTTTGCCCGCCGCCTGCTGCGGCTGGTACAAAAAGCCCGGCCGCCGAGCAAAGGGGAAAAAGCCCGCTGGCTCTATCGCTACCGACAATTGCTGCTGGAACTGAGCGAAAAAGTTCCGCAAGTGAGGGGGGTCACGAACAATCGCACAGAGCAACTGATAGGACGGGCCTTCAAGATTCGGGTAGGGACGATGCGCGGCTTCAAACGGGAAGCCAACCGAATGCACTTCCTCCACCTGGCGCTGGCCGTGGACCGGCGTGCCCAGCGCGAGGGCCTCCTTTACCTTCTCTAAGAAGGGCTTTTAGGAGCCCCCTGGCTTCTTGTCCCTTCCCCTACCCACTATGGAACGGACACGTAAAAAAGGCGCGGCCTGCGTGGTTCATGCCTGCGCCGCGCGGCGCACGGCCTGCAGGAAAGCCTCTGCTTTCCAGGAAGCCGCGCGGGTGCGGCCGTTTTCCCGCAGCGTTTCGGCCACGTCGTCTTCCACGACGACGGTGACCAGGGCAGCGGCGAGGTCGCGAGCGGCGCGGCAGGGGGCGAGATACGCTGCCTCGCCCACCGTTGCCGTGGTTGCTGGCTCGTCGCACGCCACCACCGGCACGCCCCACGCCAGCGCCAGCCGCAGGGGTGAGCCCCACAGCGAGGCTTGCACAGGGTGGAAAAGCGCCACGGCGCGAGCATACACCGCAGGCAGAAGCGGCGGGGCGACCGCAGGGTAGGGAACGATGGTTTCGGCGACTTCTGGCGGGGCGGGCACGGCCAAGCCCTCGGGGGCGCCCAGCACGAGCAGGGGGGTGCTGGCGCCGATGCTGCCCGCCGCCCAGCGCAGCCAGACCTCCAGCGCCCGCGCCCACCCGCCAGCATGGGCGGGGGCGTGGAAGAGCACAAAGGCTTCGGGCAGCGGGCGCGGCAGGGGGAGATCCGCCGCATGGCCAGGGGATGGCGGCGGCGGCAAGGCCGCAGGGGAAAGCACCGCGCCCCGCGCCGCCCCACCCTCGCCCAGCGCCAGCCGCAACCGCGCCCATCCGCCCGGACGAGCGGCGGAAGTTTCGGGGGCCGGGGCGTGCAGCGTGGGCACCTTGCGCCACAGGGGCAGCCCCGCGGTGCCGTAGAGCAAGTCGGCCTGTCGGCGGGCAGCCTGCTGCGCCAAGGTGCGCTGTTCCCACCGCAGGCGGCCGCGCGGCGTCGCCGGATGAGGGAGAACCTCCGCAGGCGCGGCTTCCCACGGCAGGGGCGGCGGGGCAGGCCAGGCTATTTGGACTTCTTCCCCCGCGGCGCGCAGGGCTTCTCGCACCGCCCACAAATGCACCGCCGCAGGCGAGTGCGGCGCGCGCACCAGCGGCCAACCGTCGAGCAACACCCGCATTTCACGAACCGCTCAACAAACTGCCCAAGAGGTCGCCGCCAATGCCGTCCACGCCTTTCTTTTCGCCCACTTGCCGGTGGGTGGCTGCCAGAATGCGGTCGGCCAGGCGCGAAAGGGGCAGGCTCTGCAAAAAGACCTTCCCCGGGCCGCGCAACGTTGCCAAGAAAAGCCCTTCGCCGCCGAAGAGGATGTTCTTGAAGCCTTTCATGAGCTGAATGTCGTAGTCCACGGTGGTGGAAAAGCCCACAATGCAGCCCGTATCGACCCGAAGGGTTTCGCCCGCAGCCAGCTGCTTTTCGATGACCGTGCCGCCTGCGTGGATGAAGGCCAGCCCGTTGCCTTTCAACTGCTGGAGCACGAACCCTTCGCCGCCGAACAGCCCGGCGCCCAGCCGCTTGCTGAAGGCCACCGTGACGTCGATGCCCTGAGCCGAGCACAAGTAGGCGTCGCGCTGGCAAATGAACGCGCCCCCCTCCGCGGTCAGGTCGATGGGCACGATTTTGCCGGGGTAAGGTGCGGCAAAGGCCACGCTGGCGCGACGCTGGCTGCGGTTGAGGAACGTGGTGATGAAAAAACTCTCGCCAGCGAAGGCGCGTTTGAGGCCTTTCAGGAAGCCCCCGCCTGTGCTGGTTTCCATTTCGATACCGTTTTCCATGAAGGTCATCGTGCCGGTTTCGGCGCGCACGCCCTCCCCGGGGTCGAGCACGATTTCCACCATTTGCAAATCGTCGCCGTGTATGCGGTAATCTACCTGGTCGGCCATTGCAGTCTCCTTGTTTTGAGAAGCTTCGCGAAAAGGGCGCTAACTGACTTTGCCGGCAGCCCAACGCTGGCCGCCGTCGAGCACCAGCGCCTCGCCGGTGATGAAATCGCTCGCTGGGGAAGCCAAAAAGAGCGCTGCCGCGGCAATCTCTTCCGGCGAGGCCATGCGCTTGGCCGGAATGCTCCCCAGCACTTTGGCGCTTAGGGCGGGGTTGTCCCACAGCGCTTGGCTGAAGCGGGTCTTGACCAGCCCTGGGGCCAGGGCGTTGACCTGGATGTTGTCGGCGGCGAGTTCCAGCGCGAGGGCGCGGGTGAGCATGATCACGGCGGCCTTGCTGGCGCTGTAGACGCCCATGCCTTCCAGGGGGGTCAGGCCGGCGATGGAAGCCACGTTGATGATCTTGCCGCCGCCGCGCGCCTGCATGTAGGGCACCGCGGCCTTGACCGTGCGGAAGTAGCCCACGACGTTGACGTCGAGAATTTTGTGCCAGTGGCTCTCTTCGGCGGTCAGCAGCGGGCCGAAGTGCGGGTTGGTGGCCGCGTTGTTGACCAGAATGTCCACCCCGCCGAAGGCTGCCGCGGCTTGGGCAATCAAATGGGCCACGGCGGCACCATCGCCGGTATGTGCGGCCACGGCCAGGGCTTGGCCGCCCGCGGCGCGAATGGCCTCGGCCACGGCGTCCACGGCTTCCTGCTTGCGGCTGGAGACCACCACCGCCGCACCGGCTGCAGCCATTGCTTCCGCAATGGCCCGCCCGATGCCGCGAGAAGCACCGGTGATGACGGCGACTTTGCCTTCCAGGTTCGTTGCGTTCATCGCGCTCATCGTGCACCTCCTGGGGTGATTATACAGCATGCCCCCGTGCGGGCGGCGGCGCGCTGGCGCGGGCTTTTCCCCGAAGGCTCATTCGTGCGGCGCGTTGGCCGCACGCAGCAAGGCCTCGGCAGCCGCCCGGCTGGGCGCAAAAGCCCAAACGGTGCGTTTCTCGGTCGCACTGTAACGCAGCACAGCTGCCCCGTGAGGGCTTTCCCAATACAGCACCCGATACGCCCGCCCGGCCAAAGGCCCATACCGCCCGCGAGCATAGCGCACGAAAGCCTTCACGAAGTTCGTCGCGCTGGTGCCCTCGGCCCAATGCACATCGGCGAGGAAGGCGCTCTGCCCAGCGGGGTTGTGGAAGGCCGCCCATGCCCCGCCGCGCCAGCCTGCGGTGTTGCTCAATGCGTCGCTGC
This sequence comes from uncultured Anaerolineaceae bacterium, assembly GCA_964450875.1. Classification (GTDB taxonomy): domain Bacteria; phylum Chloroflexota; class Anaerolineae; order Anaerolineales; family DRMV01; genus DRMV01. The sequence goes on from CAYVHG010000066.1 coordinate 4,519, forward strand.
CGTCGAGGCGGGCTGCGGGGTGCGTGCTGGCGGTCAGCATGAGGTAGAGCAGCCACTCACCGCAAACCCCGCGGGCGTCTTCTCGCCAATCCGTGCCCAAGGCGGCTGTGAGGGCGTCGGCGGCAGGCAGGCCCACGGCTTCGGGCGGGGCCGCGGGGTAGCTTTCGGGGTGCAAAATCTGGGCGGTGGCCAGCGGGGGGTGGGCAAAAGCCGCGTCGATGCTTTCCCAGCCGTTCTGCTGGGAAAGCGCATAGACGAACGCGAACCCCCATTGGGCGGCAAACTGTTGCTGCTTCAGCACGGCGAGAGGCAGGGGTTCGGGGGTGGTTGCGAGCGGAGCGTTGAAGTCGGCCAGGGCTTGCAGGTCGTCGGGCGTGGCATACGAAAACAGCCACAGGGTTTCGGTGTAAACCGCGTCGCCTTCGGCCAAGGCTTGCAGGGCGGCGCAGCGGTCGGCGTCGTTTCCACAGGGCGGCAAGGCGTGCTCACGGAAGCGCAGGGCGCGCGCATAGGCATGGACATACGCCAGCCGCAAAGGGGGTGTGAGGCCATGCGGCGCGGTGAGGAAGATGGCCTGAGAGGCCGGGTCGAAGAAGGCCAGCGTGCGCTCGGCCGGGGCGTTCCACGCCTGGGGGGCGAGGTCGGCGTCGGCGGGCAGCAGGTCGAGCGCTGGCCAGGCCGCCGCCTGGGGGGGCGCTTTGGGCGGGAAAGCCTCGCGAAGGCGGGCGGCGTAGGCTTTGGGCGAGAGCACCACCCGTTGCACCGGCGCGGCTTTGGTCAGCCCGCGCAGGGCCTGCACTTGAGTCTCGAGGGCATCCAGCCCTATGGCCAGTGCGGGGGAAGGCGCGCCGTAGGGTGTGGGGGTGGGGGAAGGCCGTGCGGTGGGTGTGAGGGTGGCCGCGGCGGTGGGGGTAAGCGAGGGCGTGGGGGAAGGCCAAGGCGTGGCCGGTCCGCAGGAAGCCAGCCACACTGCTGCGACCCCCAGCAGCCATATCTTCGCGAGGAGCCTACGCGTCATGGCCTGCCTCACCGGCTGTTTCCAACAGGGCGCGCACCGCGTCGAGGGTGACGCGCGGCCGCGTCATCTGCCCGTCGGCCAGCACCCCCAAAGCCACCAGCCGCTGTAACAAGCCTTTCGCCTGGCGGTTGGAAAGCCCCAAACGGGCGCGCAACGCCCGTCGCCAATAGGGGCGGTCGGCATGCGGCGGGGCTTCGCGGGCAATGTGGTGGACCGCGGCCAACAGGCGGGCGGTTTCCACCAGGGCGGGGCGGCTTTCCATGGGATGGATTTTGCCATACAGCCGCTCGGTTTGCAGCGAAATGCACGGAACGCCGGAGGGGCTTTCCCACAAATCCACCATTCCCGCACCTTGCGCCCGTCGGATGGCCTCGGCAGCTTCTTCGGGCCCCAAAAGCGCTTCGACCAGCGCCACCGGAATGGCCGTGCTGAATTCCCGCCGCAGTTGCCCCACGAGCGCGGCCAGCGCTTCGGCTTGCTCAGCTTCCTGCTGGGGCGTGGGGGGCGCTTCGGGTTCCGGCTCGGGTTCCCGTTGGGTGACGGCGAAATCGAGCAGGTCGAACTCGGTTTGAATGTGCAGGCTCAGCGAAGGGGAATCGGGGTCCGCGGCCAGGAAGACGACGTCGAAGCCCATGTTCCGCAGGGTGCGGCCGATGGCGGTGAAGGCGTGATCGCCGCTGCCGAGAATGTAGATGTCGGCAGGGCGGGTGGCGACATGCCGCCCCACCTCGAAGGCCAGCCGCATGTCGGCGTAGTTGCGGATGACGAACTTCTTTCCCTTGTGGCGGCCAAACTGCTGCTGGCGGGCTTCACGGCTCAGAAAGCTCTGGGCGTCGATGACGGTGGCTACTCGGTTGAGCCCGCCGATTTGGGGGTTGTAGTGCGTGAAATTGGCCACGGCGATGAAATCTTCCCGTGCCAGGTGGCCGTAGTTTTTCTCGATGTAATCGACCAGATGCTCGAAGTTCAAGTGGGGCGAAGCGCCGAAAGGGCCGTGTCGCCCTACGGTGCGCCGTTTGAGGGTTTGGTAGAAGTTTTCGAAATCCAAGAACAGCGCGACGCGCGACATGAAATTCTCCGGAACGGGTTTTGGGGCGGGCTTGCTGGCTGGGCGGGGTGCGGGGCTGCTGCGGGAAGGCCGTGCTATGCGGCGGGCGCCTCGGCGGGGGGAAGGAGCACGGCAGCGAGGTCGGCGGTGGTGGGCAGGATGAGGTCCGCTCCCGCCTGGCGGAGTTCGGCTTCTTCGCCGAAACCGCAGAGCACGCCCACGGTTTGGGCGCCCGCGGCGCGGCCGGCACGCATATCGACAGTCGTGTCGCCGACCATCAGGCAGGCTTCCGGCGGCACGCCGAGGCACTGGGCTGCCCAGCGCAGCGGAGCGGGGTCGGGCTTGGTGCGCTCACAGGTCTCGGCGGTAGCGATGCAGGTTTGGAAATAGGGCCTGAGGCCGAAATGGTCGAGGAAGCCCAAGGTGGAAGGGCGCGGGCGGGCGCTCACCACGGCCAAGCGGTAACGAGGCGCCAGAGAGGCCAACATCTCGCGCACACCGGGCACCAGGCGGTAAGTGGGCTCTCGGGCGGGCAGGAAAGCCCGCAGGGCACGGCTCAGCTTCAGCAGCGGGGCATCCAGCCCCAGGCGGTCGGTGGCTTCGTAGAGCTCGTTGAGCGGCGTTTCGGAAGCCATCACCAGCCGCCGCGCCAGCCTTTCTGGGGCGCGGCTCAGGTGCAGCCACGCCAGCGGCCGCAGCCAGCGCGCCAGCCGCGCAACGACGATATCGTCGGTATCGCTCAGCGTGCCGTCGATGTCGAAGCAGATGGCTCGAATGCGGTGTACATCCAGCGGTGTAGCGCGCAAGCGGGACACGGGCAAAACGCTCGAGGTCGGGATGTCGCGCCGGCTGTTTTCCGGCCAGGGGCGTTGGCTTGTGCGAGGGAAGGCGTTAGGCCGGGGCCTCGTCGGCCAGCGCGAGGGTGACGTGGAGAAAGTGTACCACGCCTTGCGGGGGCAGGAGCTCGATGACTTCTACCACGCGATAGCGTTGCCCCTGCAGCACCACCGTTTCCCCCACCTGGGGCGCATCACGACGGGTCAAAATCGCTCCCGCCGCCGGACGGCCAGGCACAACGTAACTGACTTTGTAGAGCGCCATACACACCTCCCCCTGAGGTTGGGGCTACATCAGACTCAGGTTATGGTGCCGGACTTTGAACCCCAAGTCGGCTGCGATGTTGCGCATGAGCACATAGCCGATGTGGGGTTGGGCTTCGCAGAGGGCCAGAAGGGCTTCCCGGTCGAAGGCCAATACGCGAGTGGGTGTTTGCATGACGACGGTGGTGGCAGAATGAGGACCGCCATCGACCAGGGTGATTTCGCCGATGAGCTGCCCCGGCCCCAGCGCGACGATTGGACGGGGGCCTTCTTTTGCTTCGATTCGAACTTCGACCATGCCTTCCAACAGCACGAAAACTTTGTCTTCGCGGCTGCCTTGCACTGTCAAAATATCCCCTTCGCGGTGCGTTTGTTCTTGACCCAATGCAACGATACGGCGAATTTCCTCTTCCACAAGCCCATGAAAGAGGATGCACTGACGGGCCAGACTGATTTCGACCATCGTTTTCCCTCCTGAAGCGATGAGCATGGCGAGGGCGATAGCTCCGCGCGGCGATCAATCCGGGGCTTCTTCGCCGGGGGGGGCCAGGCCGAGTTGCTGCGCTTGCTTGTAAGAGAGGACGTCGGGGTTGATGGCATGGGTTGGCGGTTCGTCATCGGCGGCCAGCTGTTCCCAGAAGTCTTCGGCTTCTTCGGCCGAGAGGCCGGCATTGAGCAGTGCGAGCAAGTCGTCTCCGCCCTCAGCTGTTTCTTCCGCCGCCTCGGCAAGAGAAGGAGAGGCGTCTTGATCCTCCTGCTGGGAAGGGAGAATCCCCAGACGCTTCATTACCTCTAACAGGCCACTGACGGTGTGCCGCATGAGGGTTGCCAGTTCGTCGGGGGAGACGGGGTTGCAGTGCTGATTGCACACTACCAGCAGGGCATATTGGCGGCTTAGCGAGGTCAGGTGCAGCTGGAGCTCGTCGGTGTGCAGGTAAAAGTGGAAACGGGGCATCGGCGCGTGCAACATGCGGGAGACTTTCACCCCGCCCGCGTAGAGGGACATTAAGGCTAACAGCGTCTCTTGGCTCAGGATGCTATCCAGAGCGCCAGCTTGGAGCACCACCCGGCCGACGTCGTTGAGCAACAACACGGCTCGGGCCGCCAGTTCGTCCCGCAAGTCGGCCATCAGGTCGGTCATTCGTCCTACGGCGCGTTCTTCCTCCGCGGCCGAAAGGCTGACGGGCGTGTCGCCCAGAATGCTGCTCACCAGCCCCAATTTGCGTTCCAGCGCGTCCAGCAGGTCGGCCAGTTCCAGCGGTTTGAGGAACCACGCGTCGGCTTCTACCTCTTCGGCAGCAGCGCGTAGTTCGGCTTCCGATTGCCCTGAA